>JALZKI010000005.1 GCA_030859325.1 Actinomycetota bacterium | reverse complement strand
CCGTTGAGAAGTCCCTGGACGAGCAGTAACGCCACCGGGTTGAGCAGCAGCGTGGTCACCACCTCGTCGATGCCGGCCCGCCGCTTCAGCCAGGCCGGAAGGGTGGCCCACACAAGGCCTCCGGCGGCGCCGGCGAGAATACCGAGCGGTAGCGCGACGGGCGCCGGGAGACCGGGGAGCCCGATGCCAACCGCGGTGGTCCCGATGGCGCCGACCAGGAACTGTCCTTCCGCCCCGATGTTCCAGTAGCCGACCCGGAACGCCAGTGCTACCGCGATCCCGGTGAACAGCAGTGGCGTCGCGGTCAGCAGGACCTCGTAGATGCCAGTCGAAGTCGTCAGCGGCGTGACCAGGTAGCGCTGGAAGGCAGCCGGTGGGTTTGCTCCGGCGAGCCGGATCGGGATTGCCGTGAGCGCAAGGGTCAGAAGTACGGCGACCGCGATCGCCGTGGGGGCAACCCAGCGTGGTTCCCGCTCCCGAAGGACCAGCCTCATGCGCTGACCGTCTCCCCGGTCATCATCGCGCCCAGCCGTTCGTTCGTGGCTTCTGCGGCGTCGAGGTCTCCGACCAACCGACCACGGAAGAGCACGATGATCCGGTCGCAGAGGGCGTGCAGCTCGTCGAGGTCCTCGGAGATCACCAGGACACCTGCTCCTCCGTCCCGCAGGCCCTGCAGCTGGGAGTGCACGTAGCGGTAGGCGCCGACGTCGAGACCGCGGGTGGGTTGGGCCACCACCAGCACCCGCGGCGCACGCGCAAGCGCCCGGGCCAGCAGTACTTTCTGCACATTCCCTCCCGACAGGGAGGACATCGAGTCGGTAGAGCGGGCCCGGATGTCGAATCGCTCGATGATCGACTCCGCGTGGACCCGCATAGCGGCCTTGTCCAGGAAGCCCCGTCGCGTGTACCGGGCCAGGTCCTCGACGACGAGGTTGTACTCCACACTCATCTGCGGCAGAACACTCCCGCGACGGTCCTCGGTCAGCCGGCCGAGTCCGGCGTCGAGGCGGGCGGCCACGTCGGAGCTCGTGACGTCCACCCCGTCCACCGCGACGGAGCCGCGGGTCGCTCGCACCGTGCCACACAGCACACTCATCAGCTCGGTCTGGCCGTTGCCGGAGATCCCGGCGACGCCAAGGATCTCCCCCGGACGGACGTCCAGGCTGGCCCCGTCGAGCACGGTGCGGCCGTCGCGGGTCAACGTCACGTCCGACACCGAGAGCACCGGTCGGCTCCTAGCCGCAGCCGCCAGGGCGACCGCTTCCGGATCTTCGCGCGGCCTACCCGTCGTGAGCGGCAGGCCGAGCGCGGTAGCCGTGGCAACTGCAGGCTCGGAAGGGGTTCCCGCCACCGTGGTGCCCATCATCAGCCCAGCAAGGGCGTGTGCATCGATCTCCGCCGTGATCCGGTCGCCCACCAGCCTGCCTCTGCGAAGCACCACCACGCGAGAGGAGATCTCGGCCACCTCACGGAGCTTGTGCGACACGAACAGCACACCCAGACCGGTCCCGCTCAGCCGCTCGATCGTGGCGAACAGCGCTCGCACGTCCTGCGGGGTGAGCACCGCAGTCGGCTCGTCGAGGATCAGCACCCGACAGTCATGGAAGAGCGCCTTGACTATCTCCACGCGCTGACGTTCACCGATCGAGAGAGCGGAGACCAGTCGGTCCGGATCGAGGCTTACACCGACCCGATCCATGGCCTCGACCACCTGGGTGCGGATCTCGCGTGCTCGCACGCGACCAAGACCCACGCCGGAGAGGGCGATGTTCTCGGTCACGGTCATCGTCTCCACCAGCGAAAACTCCTGGGTGACCATGCCGATCCCGGCGGCCATCGCGTCCCGGGGGGAGCCGATGTCGAGAGTCTTCCCGGCCACCCGGATGGTGCCCCCGTCCGGACGGACCAACCCGTAGACGATCTTCATCAGGGTCGACTTGCCGGCCCCGTTCTCACCTAGCATGGCGACTACCTCACCTGATGCGACAGCCAGCGTGATGTCGTCGTTCGCGGTGAGGGCGCCGTACCTCTTGGTGATGCCGGAGAGCTCTAGCAGCGGACCATCGACACCCGATCCGTGAACGGGCGCGCTGGCCTGCTCCCTCACGACTTCGAGACGTCGATCGACCCGGCCGGAGCCGTCTCGTCGACCGGGGTCTGGAACGTCCCGTCGAGGATCGCCTGCTCCTTGTCCTCGATCCTCTTGACCAGCTCATCGGGGATGCCGCCGACGATGCCGGTGTTCAGTTCGGCAATCTCTGAGCCGCCTTCCTTCATGAACGAGTACCTGCCCAGGTCAACTGCTTGCGGTCCGTCCTTGGTCTGGCCAATCACCGCGTCGACGGTGGGCCCCATGTTCCAGATCAGCGAGGTCGCAACGTGCTTCGGGGACTCGTCCTCCTGGTCGACCATCATCCCGATGACGGGCAGTCCGGCTTCCTCGGCGGCGGCGATCACTCCGTCACGCTCCGCGAAGAGTACGTCGGCATCCGCAGACACCTGGGCCTGAGCCGCCTGCTTGGCAGCCGCCGGGTCGAAGAAACTGTTGATGAAAGACACCTTCACCGTCGCTTCGGGGTTGGTCTCTCCGACACCCATCACGAAAGCGTTGACGATCCGGTTGACCTCCGGAATCGGCATCGCGCCGACCACGCCGATGGTGTCGGTCTTGGTCAGTCCCCCGGCCAGCATCCCCGACAGGTACGCAGGGTCCTGCAGCCAGTTGTCGAACACGCTCAGGTTGGGCGCCGCCGGTTCTCCTCCCGACCCGAATGCGAACGGGATCTCCGGGAACTCGGCGGCGACCTTGCGCACCGCCTCCTCGGCCGCGAACGCGTCACCGATGATGGCGTCGGGTTGCTCGTTGGTGGCGATGTCGCGTAGGGAGCGTTCCATGGCGTCCGAGGTGGCCAGGTTGTCGACGTGCTTGTATTCGATCTTCCCGTCCTTGGCGGCCGCGGTGAGGGCGGAGTGGATCGCGCCGTCCCATGGCTCCTCGAGCGGTGTGGCGAAGACGCCGTATATCAAGGGCTTGGATGAGTCACCCGAGCCGGATCCGCCGGTGGACTCGTTGCCCGTCGTACCCCCGCAGGCGGCCGTGAGGAAAAAGGCAGCACTGGTCACCACGACTCCCATGAGCCGGCCCAGACCTCGCGCTGAGGTGGGAAGGGAACGAGCTGGTCGGATAGTCATGGGCGTCCTCCGGTTGGCTGCAGTGGATAACGAGCCTACCGACCGGCGCGTGCCCCCACGTTGCCCGTCTTGACAGGGTGCGGCCGGAGGCGCCACGGTCCGGTCATGCCTGATGTTGACCGGTCCCGGCTCGCGGCGCTGATCGAGCGTGAACGCCGCGCGTACCAGAACGCCCATCCCCGCGCCGAGAAGCTCTTCGCCTCCGCTGGTCATCTGTTCGGTCGCGTCCCGATGACCTGGATGGGGATGTGGAGCGGCGGTTTTCCGCTGTACCTCGACCGGGCCAGCGGAAATCGGGTCATCGACGTCGACGGCCATGAGTACGTCGACTTCGCCCTTGGCGACACAGGTGCGATGGCCGGTCACAGCCCACGTGCCACGGTCCAAGCGGTGACCGAGCGGATGGACGTGCTCGGCGGGATCACCACGATGCTGCCGACCGAGGACGCGGAATGGGTCGGCGCCGAGCTGACCCGGCGGTTCGGGGTCCCACTGTGGTCCTTCACGCTTACCGCGACCGATGCCAACCGTTGGGCTGTCCGGCTCGCTCGGTTGGCTACGGGCCGGCCCAAGATCTTGACCTTCGCCTACTGCTACCACGGCTCGGTGGACGAGACGTTCGCGCTCCAGGGCCCTGATGAGAAGGCGGTCGCCCGACCCGGCAACGTGGGTGCGCCCGTGCCGCTCCACGTCACGACCCGGGTAGCCGAGTTCAACGACCTGGCCTCCGTGGAGGCTCAGCTCGCCTCTGGCGACGTGGCGGCGATCCTCACCGAGCCCGCGCTGACGAACATTGGGATCGTGCTTCCCGAGCCTGGCTTTCTGGAGGGCCTGCGGGCCCTGGCCAGTCGGTACGGCGTTCTGCTGATGATCGACGAGACGCACACATTCTCAGCCGGTCCCGGTGGCGCCACCCGGCTCTGGAGCCTCGACCCGGACATCCTCGTGATCGGCAAGAGCATCGGCGGTGGGATCCCCTGCGGTGCCTACGGGATCACGACAGCGGTCGCGGACATGGTGCAGGCGCACCCGGAGGCTGATCTGGTCGACGTCGGCGGCGTCGGCGGGACCCTGGCAGGCAACGCCCTCTCGGTGACCGCGATGCGGGCCAGTCTCGAACATGTGCTGACCGATGCGGCGTTCGAGTCGATGGTCCACCTGGCCACCGAGTTCACCGCTGGTGTCCAGCAGAGCATCGACCGCACAGGTGTCGGGTGGTCGGTGACGCAGCTGGGGGCGCGAGCGGAGTACCGGTTCGTCTCCCCCGCACCCCGTGATGGCAGCTCGTCGGCGGCGGCCGAGGACGAGCAGCTCGACGAGTTCCTGCACCTCTACCTGGCAAACCGGGGTGTGCTGATCACGCCGTTCCACAACATGGCTCTGATGTGTCCGGACACGACCCTCCAAGATGTAACCCTGCACTCCCGACTGTTCTCCGAGGCGGTCGACGAGCTCGTCTAGGGTGACGACATGACTGTTCTGGACATGTTCCGCCTCGACGACAAGGTCGCGGTCGTGACCGGCGCCTCCTCCGGCCTCGGGGTCGCCTTCGCACAGGCGCTCTCCGAGGCCGGCGCAGATGTCGTCCTCGGCGCCCGGCGGGTCGAGCGGCTCGAGGAGACCAAGCGACTCGTCGAGGGTGCGGGACGCCGAGCGATCGCGGTCCGGACCGATGTCGCCTCCCCCGCGGAGTGTCAGCGCCTGGTCGACTCGGCGATGGACGAGTTCGGCCGGGTCGACGTACTTGTCAACAACGCCGGCATCGGCACCGCTGTCCCCGCCACCCGCGAGACACCCGACCAGTTCCGGAGCGTCATCGACGTCAACCTGAACGGCTGCTACTGGATGGCCCAGGCATGCGGGCGAGTCATGCAGCCGGGAAGCAGCATCGTCAACATCAGCAGTGTCCTCGGCCTCACGACAGCCGGACTCCCCCAGGCCGCGTACGCCGCAAGCAAGGCGGGCCTCATCGGACTGACCCGTGACCTCGCCCAGCAGTGGACCGCACGGAAGGGCATACGGGTCAACGCACTGGCTCCGGGATTCTTCGAGTCCGAGATGACCGACCAGTACCCCGAGGGCTACCTCGATCGAATGAACCAACGCATCCCTGCCGGCCGCAAGGGTGAGGGACGTGAGCTCGCCGCGGCGCTGGTGTTCCTGGCCAGCGAGGCGGGCGGCTACGTGACCGGCCAGGCGCTTTCGGTCGACGGTGGGATGACGATCACCTGAGGCGTCCGGCCGACGCAGCCATCAGCAACGCCGCCGCGACCCGAACCACGCATCGCCTTGGGTCGCATGGGAACAATGGGTGCATGAGCCCATCGACCAACATGCCACGCTCCCGAAGCGGTCTCACCCTCGAGTTCCCCATGTCACTCGGCGTCTACGACAAGTACGACGAGGCACAGAAGGCAGTCGACTACCTGTCCGACCAGGAGTTCCCGGTGCAGAACTGCATGATCGTCGGCACCGACCTCAAGCAGGTCGAGCGGGTCACCGGTCGGCTCACCACCGGCAGGGTGGCACTCGGCGGTGCCTTGTCCGGCCTGTGGCTCGGCCTGTTCGTGGGGCTCATCTTCGCGCTCTTCAGCTCCGAGGGCACGGGCTTGATCACCATCTTGTCAACCGCTCTCTTCGGCGCCGTCTTCGGTCTGATCTGGGCTCTGATCGGGTACGCCGCCACGCGGGGACGTCGTGACTTCACCTCGTTCAGCCAGGTGGTCGCCACTCGCTACGAGGTGCTCGTCGAGCACAAGCACGCTCAGCAGGGTCGTGAGCTGCTTTCTCAGCTCACCGGCGGACAGTCCGCAGGCGGCCAGGCTACTGGCGGCCAGGCTACTGGCGGCCAGCCTTTCAGCTGAGACGTACAGGTCAGGAGCCGCTGCTCGGGGCCTGAGGGAAGACAGGGGTGGAGCTGAGGGGACTCGAACCCCTGACCCCCTCCATGCCATGGAGGTGCGCTACCAGCTGCGCCACAGCCCCGCCGCCCGTCCGGCTCTAACCGGTCCGGGCAACCAGGGAATCCTAGCCAACGGGCCTCGGTGTTGCGAAATCGAACGGAGCGCCCCCCGAGCAGTCCGGGCACCATGGCCGATGACGGGCGTGACCACCGACTCGACGAGTCCGTCGCTCACTCGGCCGAACCGGCAGTCTCCGGCAGCCGAATGACCGGACAGTCGCGCCAGAGCCTCTCAAGCGCGTAGAACGCGCGCTCCTCCTCGTGCTGGACGTGCACGACGATCTCGGCGAAGTCGATGAGTACCCACCGGCCGTCGCGTTCACCCTCTCGGCGTACCGGTTTCGCGCCGATGTCCCGTAGCCGGTCCTCGACCTCATCGACGATCGACTTGACCTGCCGGTCGTTAGTCGCCGAACAGAGCAGGAATGCATCGGTGATGACAAGCTGCTCGGAGACGTCGAAGGCGAGGATGTTCTCGGCGAGCTTGTCCGATGCGGCCGCAGCCGCGGTGTGGACGAGCTCGAGGGCTCGGTCGGTTGCTGTCACAGGCGTCGGCTCCTAGTTCGCTGAGTCGGTCGAGTAGAGCGAGTGCTTGCCGATGTACTGCACCACGCCGTCCGGGACGAGGTACCACACCGGCTCCCCCCGGGCCGTGCGGTCACGGCAGTCGGTCGAGGAGATCGCGAGCGCCGGAATCTCCACGATCGTCACCCGGTCACGTGGGATCCCTTCGAGCGTGGCGCCGTCCATGGCGTAGCCCGGTCGGGTGCACCCCACGAAGTGGGCGAGCTCGAAGAGCTCACCGGCGTCACGCCAGGTGAAGATCTCACCCAAGGCGTCCACGCCGGTGATGAAGTACATCTCCGCTTCCGGGAGCACTGTGCGTAGGTCTCGCAGCGTGTCGATGGTGTACGTCGGGCCGTCTCGATCGATGTCGACGCGAGAGACCCAGAAGCGGGGGTTCGAAGCGGTAGCGATCACCGTCATCAGGTAACGGTCCTCTGGTTCGGAGACCAGACGGTCACCCTTCTGCCACGGTGTGCCGGTGGGGACGAACACCACCTCGTCGAGGCCGAACCAGGCCTGTACCTCGCTCGCAGCCACGAGGTGTCCGTGGTGGACGGGGTCGAAGGTGCCACCCATCACACCCACACGTCGACGTCCGTGGTTCCTGGGGACCGCGAGCTCAGTCACGCAGCCGAGCCGTTCCAAGAGGCAGGCTCAAGAGTGGTCGCGGCCCTTGCCGAACATCAGCAGCCCCGCCATCATGGCGAGGAGGAGGAGAAGGGTGACCGCACCGACCACGTAGGGGTGCACCACCGGCTCGCTGTGGACCTCTGCGGCGGCCGTGACCAATGGCGTGAGCGACATGGCCTTACCTTACCGCCCGGTCGGGAGCACGTCTGGCGGCGCTTCCTCGCGGCGACCTCCAGCGCGTCAACGAATCTCTCCGTCGCCGGAGACGACGTACTTGGTCGAGGTCATCTCGTTCAGGCCCATCGGTCCACGGGCATGCAGCTTCTGGGTGGAGATGCCCATCTCTGCGCCGAAGCCGAACTCGCCTCCGTCGGTGAACCGGGTGGAGACGTTCACCAGGACCGCGGCCGAGTCCACCTCTGCGGTGAACCGCCGAGCCGCGTGCTGGGAGCGGGTCAAGATCGCCTCGCTGTGGCCCGTGGAGTAGGTGCGGATGTGCGCGATGGCGGCGTCGAGATCAGGCACGACGGCCGCGGCGATGTCGAGGGAGAGGTACTCCACGGCGTAGTCCTCCTCGGTGGCGCCAACCACCCCGTCGTACTTCATGAAGACCGTGTCGCCATGGATCGTGACGCCGGCGTCCTGCAGGGCGGGCACCACCATGGGCAGGAACCGGTCAGCGGCGTCCTGGTGCACGAGCAGCGACTCCGCGGCGTTGCACACCGAGGGCCGGGAGGCCTTGGAGTTCAGGACGATCGCCAGCGCCTGCTCGAGATCCGCCTCGGCATCGACGTAGACGTGGCAGTTGCCCACACCGGTTTCGATCACCGGGACGATCGACTCCTCGACCACCGACCGGATCAGCCCTGCACCGCCACGCGGGATCAGGACGTCGACCAGCCCACGCGCTCGCATCAGCGCCTTCGCCGGCTCGCGCCCCTTGCCCGGAACCAGCTGCACGACGTCCGCCGGTAGGCCCGCCCCCACGGCTGCGCGGCGAAGCACGGACACGATCGCGGTGTTCGAGTGCAGCGCACTCGAGGAGCCGCGCAGGAGCACCGCGTTCCCGCTCTTCACACAGATTCCGGCGGCGTCGGCGGTCACGTTGGGTCGCGCCTCGTAGATGATGCCGACCACTCCGAAAGGCACCCGGACCTGGCGCAGTTCGAGCCCGTTGGCCAGCGTGGACCCGCGCAGCACCTCCCCCACCGGATCCGGAAGGCTCGCCACGTCGCGAAGTCCGACGGCCATCGCGCCGACGCGGGACTCGTCGAGACGGAGGCGGTCGAGAATAGTGGCCGGTACCATCGCCGACTCGGCCGCCTCGACGTCACGCATGTTGGCCTCGACGATGTCACCAGCAGAGGAGACTAGCGAGTCCGCCATCGCGTGCAGTGCGGCGTCCTTGGCCGTGCGCATCGCCAGGGCCAGCTGCGTGGCAGCGGTCCGAGCGCGTCGGGCAACGTCCATCACCGCCTCCACGTCGGCTTCGCCAGTCGTTGAGGTCAAGGTCCCAGCCATGTTCCCACCCTAGGCGTTCAGAACGGCAGCGGTTTCACGTCCTGAGGGGCCACCAGCATCGAGTAGCCCATGCCGCGGGACTGGAAGACCGAGCGCTCGAGCACCTCGAGGCCCACCACCTCCCACCTCGGCAGGCCTGCGGAGTCGCGATACTCGTTCCAGACGCGCAGCGCCAGCGAAGAGGCGTCCAACAGGCTATCCGCCTCTTCCCAGTACTGGATCTCGGCGCTCTGGCCGTCGTACTTCAAGGAGTGCAGGAACTGGCGCTGGTCACGCAGACGATCGAGTGCATGGCGCACGATGAGTGGCTCTACCAGTTCACCGGCCACCGTGAGACAGACGTACCAGAGCCGCGAGGGCTCGCTCACCAGCCACCTTCCTCCCCAGGGCATGTTTGCCCATCCCCATTATGTCTCATCAGTGTGACCCGACCGGGCCGGCGGATGAGCCGAATACACAAAAGTGGCGCAGATCGTTTCCCGCTTCATACTTTAGCGGCCGAGGAGGACGAGGTCGTCGCGGTGGACCACCTCACGCTCGTACGACGCACCGAGTTCACGAGCCAGGTCCCGGGTGGAGCGTCCGAGCAGGGCAGGCAGCTCGTCGGAGTCGTAGTTGACCAGCCCACGAGCCACCGCCACACCCGTACCGGCGACGAGGTCGACCGGGTCTCCTGCGACGAAGGAGCCGGAGACCCGGGTGATTCCTGCCGGAAGAAGGGACGCCCGACGCTCCGTCAGCGCGCGGACCGCCCCCTCGTCGAGAAAGACCTGACCCTTGGGCTCCGTCGCGTGCGCCAGCCACAACAGCCGTGTCGGTCGGCGTCGCCCGGTCGGATGGAACATCGTACCCACCTGGTCACCGGCGAGTGCCGAGGCTGCCTGCTCGGTGGAGGTGAGTACGACGGGCACGCCGGCCCCGGTCGCGATCCGTGCCGCCTCGACCTTGGTCGCCATGCCCCCGGTGCCCAGGCCCACAGTTCTTGGCTTGCCCATGCGCACGGGCTCGAGGTCGGCATCGGAGACGATGTCGGGCAGCAGCGTGGTGTTGGTGTCGGCAGGATCACCGTCGTAGAGGCCGTCCACGTCCGAGAGGAGAAGGAGGAGGTCGGCGTGCACCAGATGCGCGGCCAGGGCGGCGAGGCGGTCGTTGTCCCCGAACCGGATCTCCGAGGTGGCGACAGTGTCGTTCTCGTTGACGATCGGGACCACGCCCAGCTCGAGGAGCTTCGCAAACGTCCGGTACGCGTTGCGGTAGTGGCTGCGCCGGGTGACGTCGTCCACGGTGAGCAGGACCTGCCCCACCGCCAGACCGTGCCGGGCGAACTCCTCGGTGTATCGATGCATAAGCAGCCCTTGGCCTACCGACGCCGCGGCCTGCTGGGTGGCCAGGTCCCGGGGGCGCCGGAGAAGTCCCAGCGGTGAGAGGCCGGCCGCGATGGCGCCCGAGGAGACCAGTACAACCTCGCTGCCGCGTTCCCGGACCGCTGCGAGCGTGTCGACCAGCACCCGCACCCGATCCGGGTTTATCCCTCCGGAGGCCGTGGTCAACGAGGACGACCCCACTTTCACCACGACCCGACGGGCGGAGCTCACCTCACCACGTGGCGTCACGCTCACGGCTCGTCGATGTCCTGTCTGCGGGCGACATCGGCTCGCGACTCGCCTTCGCCACGCGAGCCGAACGCCTCGTCGATCGCACGGCGGCGCGCCGCGGCAGGTCGACTCTCCTCGAACCGCTGGTCCTCACCGCGCCGGCTCAGCAGCTCTGCCCCGGCCTCCATCATCGGCCTGAAGTCGAAAACGACCGCGTTCTCTACGTCACCGATAAGGACCGCGTCACCCTCCGCGGCTCCGAGCTCGAGGAGTCGCTCCTCGACACCCAGCCGGTTCAGCCGGTCAGCAAGGAACCCGACTGCTTCGTCGTTGTTGAAGTCGGTCTGGCGGACCCAGCGCTCAGGCTTCTGCCCACGCACCCGCCAGCCGTCACCTGTCTCCTTAATCGTGAACTCAGGACCTCCAGCAACAGCTGGAGGCCGGATCACGATCCGGGGCGCCCCACCGGCCGGCTTGTCCCGACGGCTCTGCGCCACGATCTCGGCCATCGCGAACGACAGCTCACGAAGCCCCTCGTGGCTTGCCGCCGAGACGGCAATGACGTTCAGGCCGCGCTCGGCGAAGTCGTCGCGGACGATGTCGGCGAGGTCACGTCCGTCCGGCACGTCGACCTTGTTCAGCACCACGAGGCGGGGACGGTCCTCGAGACCGCCGTACTCCCTGAGCTCGCGCTCGATCACGTCGAGGTCGGAGAGCGGGTCGCGACCGGGTTCCATCGTCGCGGTGTCCAGCACGTGCACCAGCGCAGCGCACCGCTCCACATGCCGCAAGAAGTCGTGACCGAGGCCGCGACCTTCGCTGGCACCCTCGATCAGCCCGGGGACGTCAGCGACGGTGAATGTGGTGTCCCCCGCTGTCACCACGCCCAGGTTCGGGACCAGAGTGGTGAACGGGTAATCCGCGATCTTCGGGCGAGCCCGTGACAGCGCGGCGATCAGGCTGGACTTGCCCGCGCTCGGAAAGCCGACGAGCCCGATGTCGGCGACGACCTTGAGCTCGAGGATGATCGTGCGGTCCTCACCCGGTTCACCGAGGAGCGCGAAGCCGGGCGCCTTGCGCTTGGACGAGGCCAACGCCGCGTTTCCGAGGCCACCGCGACCGCCCTGGGCAACGACGAGCTCGGTGCCGCTTCCGACCATGTCGGCGAGAACCTCACCCCGCTCGTCGCTGACCACGGTGCCGTCGGGAACCACGAGGACCAGGTCCTCGCCGTGCACCCCGTTGCGGTGCCCACCTGCGCCGTGGCCGCCGTGCTCGGCGCGGCGGTGCGGACTGTGGTGGTAGTCGACGAGGGTGGTGACGTCGGGGTCGACCCTCAAGACCATGCTGCCGCCGGGACCGCCGTTGCCACCATCTGGACCACCGAGGGGCTTGAACTTCTCCCGGTGGACCGAGGCGACCCCGTTGCCGCCGCGGCCGGCACTGACATGCAGGACCACCTGGTCGACGAAGGTGGGTACTGCCACGTGCTGCCTCCCCTGGTGTGTCACGCTCCATAAGCAAACGAGGGGCGCCCCGCTGTCGCAGCAGGAACGCCCCTCGAAGGTGCCTGTGTGTTATATCGCCTCGTGTGAGGACCTGGTCACTGCGTAGGAACGATGTTGATGACCCGGCGGCCCCGCTTGGTGCCGAACTCCACGTTGCCACCGACGAGGGCGAACAGCGTGTCGTCCCCGCCACGGCCTACTCCGCTACCGGGATGGAAGTGGGTTCCGCGCTGGCGGACGATGATCTCACCCGCGTTGACGAGCTGACCGCCATATCGCTTGACGCCGAGGCGTTGAGAGTTCGAGTCGCGACCGTTCTTGGTCGAGGCTGCACCCTTCTTGTGTGCCATGTCCTTGTCCTTGCGCTCTCACGGTTTGCAGATCTGCTCCCTACGGCTCTCCGCAGGGCGTCAGGCTGAGATGTCGGTAACCTTGACCTGGGTGTACTTCTGACGATGCCCCTGGCGCTTCTTGTAGCCGGTCTTGTTCTTGAACTTCTGGATCACGATCTTGGGACCCTTGGTCGCACCGAGGACCTCGGCGGTCACGGCGACCATGGCGAGTGCGTCGGCGCCAGAGGTGATGGACTCCCCGTCGACGAGCAGCACTGCGGGCAGCGTCACGGAATCGCCGATGTCACTGGCGATCCTGTCGATCTCGATGACGTCACCAACAACGACCTTCTGCTGCTGGCCGCCACTGCGCACGATCGCGTACACCGCTGGCTCACTCTCTCGTAGGATCTGAAAACTCGTGTCGAGCCGACCCGAGCTGGTTCGCCTTGGCCGACCCGCTCGCGCCTGAGCAGGCGCGAAGCGCACACCCGAGCCGGTTGGGGCGCAAGCGTGCCGGCGTACACCAGGCACGCCGAGGGTCGAGTCTAGGGATCCGACCCCGCTGCGGTCAAAACGGTCTCAGCCCGTCGGGACCGGCTCAGACTGGCTGGCTTCCGGCTGCGCGCCGTCGCTGGCGGTGCTCTTCTCGGGGCTCTCGCCGTCTGCGCTGGCCGCTGAGCCATCGGGTTCGGAGCTCTTGGCGCTGCCGCGGCGGCTGCTCGACCGTTTGGAGCCGCCACGCGAGGCGCCGTTGCCATTGTGGCGATGGTCGTCGGACTTCCTGGACTCGACCGGCGCGGCCTCGATCACGACACCGCGGCCGTTGCAGTGCTCGCACGGCTCGCTGAACGCCTCGAGCAGGCCGGTGCTGATGCGCTTGCGGGTCATCTGCACGAGACCGAGCGACGTCACCTCGGCCACCTGGTGGCGGGTGCGGTCACGGCCGAGGCACTCGACCAGGCGCCGGAGCACGAGGTCACGGTTGGTCTCCAGGACCATGTCGATGAAGTCGACGACGATGATGCCGCCGATGTCACGCAGCCGGAGCTGGCGCACCATCTCCTCGGCCGCCTCGAGGTTGTTCTTCGTCACCGTCTCCTCGAGGTTGCCGCCCGAACCGGTGAACTTCCCCGTGTTGACGTCGACCACCGTCATCGCCTCGGTGCGGTCGATGACGAGTGAGCCGCCAGACGGCAGCCAGACCTTGCGCTCCATCGCCTTGGCGATCTGCTCATCGATCCGGAGGGCGTCGAAGACGTCCTTGTCGCCCTGCCACCGCTCGAGCCGGTCCGCGAGGTCGGGAGCGACGTGCCCGACGTAGGCCTCGACCATGTCCCAGGCGTCGTCGCCGTGGATGACCAACTTGGCGAAGTCCTCGGTGAAGAGGTCGCGCACGACCCTGAGGGTGGTGTCCGGCTCGGCGTACAGCAGCTGTGGGGCCTGACCCTTCTTCGACTTCTTCTCGATGTCCTCCCAGCGGGCGGTTAGCCGGGTGACGTCGCGGGTCAGCTCCTCCTCGCTGGCGCCCTCGGCCGCGGTGCGGATGATGACGTTGGCGTCGTCGGGGACGATGTCCTTGAGCAGGCTCTTGAGCCTGCTCCGCTCGGTGTCCGGAAGCTTGCGGCTGATGCCGCTCGCCCCGCCACCGGGCACGTAGACGAGGTATCGCCCCGGCAGGCTGATCTGGCTGGTGAGACGAGCCCCCTTGTGCCCGACGGGGTCCTTGCTCACCTGGACGAGCACCGCCTGACCCGGCTTGAGAGCGTTCTCGATCCGTCGGGGGGCGTTGGCGTTGTCGCGCAGGTCCCAGTTGACCTCGCCGGCGTACAGCACGCCGTTGCGGCCCTTGCCGATGTCGATGAACGCGGCCTCCATGCTGGGCAGCACGTTCTGCACCCGAGCGAGGTAGACGTTGCCCATGATCGAGCTCTGCGACTCGAGCGCGACGTAGTGCTCGACGAGCACGTCGTCCTCGAGTACGCCGATCTGGGTCATCTCGCCGCGCTGGCGAATCGCCATGACGCGCTCGACGGACTCGCGACGCGTCAGGAACTCGGACTCGCTCAGGATCGGGGGGCGACGCCGGCCTGCCTCGCGGCCCTCGCGGCGACGCTGCTTCTTGGCCTCGATGCGCGTCGAGCCCTCGACGCTCGTGACGGTGTCCTTCTTGGCACCGGCGTCCTTCTTGGCGCGGGGCTGGCGCACCTTCACGACAGTGTCGCCAGTGTCGTCGGAGCCGTCACCGCTGCCATCGGCACCGCGGCGGCGGCGACGGCGGCGACGAGTGGAGCTCTCCTCGCCCTCGCTCGTGTCATCGTCGGTCTTGCCCGAAGCGCCGTCCCCGTCGGCGGGCTGCGCACCATCGTCCTTGGTCTGGTCCTGCGCCGAGTCGGAAGTCTTGCGACGGTTGCGGCCACCACGCGAGCGCCGTCGGCGGCTGCCACCTGACTGGTCGTCCCCACCG
>JALZKI010000047.1 GCA_030859325.1 Actinomycetota bacterium | reverse complement strand
GTCCTAATCGACGCCCTCATGCAACTCGTGGACCAGGGGACGCACGGCACCGCGGTCGGCACGGGGCGGCGGCCCGCACAGAAGTTGTCAGATGGCAGATAGCGAGGTCGTCACCACGGCGCCACCTCACGACACAGACGAAGAACTGACGGTGAAGCAAGCGGCGGACCAGTTTGAACTCAGTGCCTCATCCCTGGTGCAGCGCCTCCGCTTGGGCGAAATCGAGGCCAGGAAGGTTCGCGGTCCCCACGGCGACGAGTGGCGCGTAACGGGCTCGGTGCTGGAGGCGCTCGGTTATCGCCGACGAAACTCTCCCCCCGGGGCCGCAGTGTTGGACGCGGAACAGTTCCGGCGGCACCTTCAGCGATTGCGGAAGGCACTCAAGGCCGAGCGGCAACGATGCGCCTCACAGCAAGCCGGCCTCGAACGCATACAGACGGAGCTACTGGCCCTCGAAGAGGCCCTGGCTGAGACAGGTGGCAGGAAGGGCGGTCGCTCGGACCAGCAAGCCAGTTCCACGCCAACGGAATAGTGCTTAGGTTCCTGTGGCGGCTGCTGAGAGCACGGCGGCCGTTGTGTGCTGGCCGTTGCACCAGTTCGGGCAGTCCCATGCGGTTGTGCCGCCTCTGGGCTCGATGGGTGTGGGTTCTGCGGTCATGGCGACTCCTTCAGTCCAGGATATTTCACCCCACACCGATCGTGACCTGCATGTCTGTAACGCTCACTCGCACAGCGTTCAACCGTCCTTAGTGCGCGACTACCTCGACTGAGTATCGCAGTCGGTCGAGGCTCGTGCTGCGAGTCGTCAGCGGTAGCGATGGCGCAAAGAGCGACACGCAAAGCTCACCGAGGGTCCTCACTTCTTGCTACTGCCGATGGACGAGGGCAGCGGTTGGGCCGGTGCTTCGATGGCCGGGGCCCAGACCCGACTTCTGGGGTTCACCGGCCGCACGGTCTGAGCGGTCAATGGCCTGCGGCGATTCTCGCCTATCGCGGTTCGGGGATCACAACACTCGCAACAACCGGTCGCCGCGACCTCCTGTCGTGATCTCAACGGCAGTCTGCTCACGACAACGGGTCGCCGCGACTTCTTGTCGCCACCCGACGCCTTGCCGAAGCATCCTGGGCCGCGGCCACTACCGTAAAGTCGAATTGTGGCGTTTGCTTGGACGAACCGGAGAATCAGGTGGTGTGATGCGCGCGTTCGCAGTCGTCGGTGTGGTGCTCACGCTGCTCTTCGGTGGGGCGTCCATGGTCAATGCCGAGGTGGGGTCTCCGCCGGCGCCCAACAGCATTGCGGCCATCGGCGACTCCATCACCCGGGCCGCAGATGTCTGCTGCTGGTACGGCGACCATCCCGCGAACTCCTGGAGCACGGGAGGAGCAAGCTGGGATGGTGTCGCAAGTCACTATGAACGTATCCGCGCCCTCAACCCCGAAATCGCCGGACGAAACTACAACAACGCGGTCTCCGGCGCCCGAATGAAGGCAGGACCGGCGCAGGCTGTCAAGTCGGTGTCGCAAGGCGCCAAGTATGTGACGATGCTTCTTGGGGCAAACGACCTGTGCACGTCATCGCCGTCAACGATGACGTTGGTCCACAGTTTCCGAACCGACTACCAGCAGACTTTGCGGACCGTCATCGCCGGGCTGCCTCGCCGAGGGCGCATCTTCGTCTCCAGCATTCCTGACGTCTACCAGCTGTGGGAGATCTATCACTCCGACTCAACAGCGCAGTTCGTATGGGACACCGCGAACATCTGCCAGTCTCTGCTCGATCCCTCGCGCACCGAGGAGCAACGACAGGCGGTCCGCCAGAGAAACATCGCCTTCAACGCCGTACTGGCGAAAGGCTGCTCGTTGTACGCTCGGTGCCGCTTCGACGACAACGCCACCTTTCACTTGCGTTTCGACAGGAGCGACGTGAGCAAGTTGGACTACTTCCATCCCAGCCTCTCCGGACAGGCCGACCTCGCGCGGGTGACCTGGACGAAGAGCTGGTGGAACTGACTCGACTACGTGAATTGTCGAGGACACAGACCACCACTGCGGCTGCGCCACCCGTCGCGCTCTCAGATTCTCCGCGCGACTACCTGGACTGAGGTTCGCAGCCGGTCGGGACTGCTACTGCAGTTCGAGTGCTGAGGCCTGCGTACCTGTCAGGTCTCGTCGTCTCGCCGGGTGTTCTTCTCTCGTTGCTGGAGCGCGCCGCCATCCATGAATCCACGTTGAGTTATCTCGAACGAGGCAAGTGTCTCCAGCAGGAAGGCCGAGGCCGCGCGGGCAAGGTCCTGCGCTTCCTCGGGGGTCCTCGCGGTGCGGATCACGTCGAGGAACACGTCGTTGTGGACACGGACCACATCGAGCAGGCCGATCCCCCGGCGCATTGCTTGACGGCCCAGTTCGTACGCGGCGAGCAGCCCCGCCTCGTTCTCACGTGCAAGGTAGGCCAGGAAGGGGGGAGTGTAGTCCCGCCGAAGCGTGGTCAGCCGTTCACTGACCGGCAGGTCGTCTTCTGGTGACTCAAGCATCGTTCAACGGTGTCGTGAGCTCGCCCAGGCGCTCGAGGCCTTCCTCCAGGTCGAGGGCGGTATGCACGAAGTTCATCTGCAAGGACAGCTCCACCATTGCGATGGCCACCTCCGGGGCGATACCGACGACCACAGTCTCGGCTCCCCGGAGCCGGGCGACGTGCGCGAGCTGGGTCAGGGTCCGGGTCGCGAAGGAGTCCAGCACGTCGAGCGTAGATACGTCGACGATGACGCCACGAGCGCGGTGGCGCCCCACCTTGTCGATGAGGGTGTGCTGCAACGTCGTCATCTGACCGTCGTCGAGCGCCGTGTGGATCGAGACGATGAGGTGCTGCCCTTGGGTGAGTATCGAGACCCTCAGTGGCTCCGCCGTACCCAGAGGCTCAGGGCTGAGCATCGTCTTGCCTGCTCACTCGGAAGCCGAGCTGACGCTCCGCCTCCTCGATTCCTCCTTGGAGATCGCCTACGGTGTGCATCTTGTTGAGGTCCACTCCGATGGTGACCAGAGTCTGAGCGATCTCTGAGGACAGCCCGGTGATGATCACCTGGGCGCCCATGAGCCGCGAGGCGTCGACTGTCTGAACCAGGGAGTTGGCAACCGCTTCGTCGACGTCGGCGACACCGGTGATGTCGACGACGACCATCTTGGCGCGGTGGTGACGGATTCCCCCCAGGAGCTGCTCGGTCAGCTGGCGCGCACGTTGGGTGTCGAGGACTCCGATGATGGGCAGGATCAGCAAGCGCTCTCGAACTTGCAGCACCGGTGTCGACAGCTCCAGGATCGAGTCTTGTTGCTGGCGGATCACCCGTTCGCGCTCGTCGACAAAACTCACCGCAACCGTGTTGGCGATGCGATTGGCGGCGGGCTCGTAAGCGTCGAGGACACGGTTGAGCACGGTGAAGTCCTGCCGATACTTCTGGAACAGGGAACGAGCCAGCACATCGCGCAGGAGCAGGACGATGCCGACAACCTCGTGCGTTTCGACGCCGCGCGGGATGATCCGTTCAGACAGGTCGCGGGCGTAGTGCTGCAATGCCTCGACGCTGCCTGTCTCGAGCACTTCGACGTAGTTGTCGTACACCGACGTCGCCTCGGAGAAGACCTCCTGCGCCGTCATCGAGGACAGGAGGTGAGCATCTGTGATGCGTGTCGCCCACTCCTGACGAAGCGCTGTCCGGTGCTCCCGTAGATGGGCGACGAGCTCAGGTAGAAGTAGGCCGTGCTCTTCGGACTGGGCGTCGGTAACCCCCGGGCCCTGCTCTGTCTCGGTCATATCTGCTTTGCCTCTCTCTGGTCTTGAGGAGCCTTTCGCCGGCCCTCGAGTGGTAGCCACTTCGTCATCGTCACCGTCGTCCCCTTGCCCAGCTCGGTGACCACGTCGAACTGGTCCATGAGCCGTCTAGCGCCGGGAAGGCCCAGCCCGAGACCTTCATAGGTGCTGTAGCCATCCCGCATGGCGCGAGGCAGGTTGGGGATCCCTGGGCCCGCGTCACGGGCCACGACGGTGACGCCTTGGCGTCCATCTTCGGAGATCTCAGCGATCAGCACCTCGCCTCGTTCGGCGAACTTGACGATGTTGCGGGCCATCTCGGAGATGGCTGTCGCGATCAGGGTCAGGTCGGTCGCTGCGAAACCAACGCGCGCCGCGGCATCACGCCCCTTCTGCCGCGCCGTGACCACGTCCGCGTCCTTGGTGACCGCCACCCGCACCTCGTCCTCCTTCGGGGAGGCTACCCGGCGATCAAGGAGGCTGGAGCTGATCTGCGCGCAGCGGAGACACTCGAGCAGGTGGCCACCGGCGTCCAGCTCCCGTTGTCGGCGCCGGTCACCGGCGGAGAGCGCTCGCAGAACTGGGCGACACCGGTCGCTCGGCGGTTCCACCTTCTCCCGCACGAGCAGGTACTCGACCCGCAGCTTGGCGCGCGAGCGGCTCAACTGTGCGGCTACCGCCCCGGGGGTCGAGGCGCGATCGGTCGCGAGAGTCTTGGTGTCCTGCCCTTCGACTTCATGCGCGACCAGCATGTCTCGCTCGCTGGATGGGAGGCGGGCCAGCGCAGCCGCGACCAGGCAGCTTTCCTCCTGCCGGAGCAGTTCGTCACCTGGTCGTTCCGAGTGATCCACGTCGGCCAGCAGATGTGCGTTCTTCCTGGCCCGGTCATTGTTCCGCGCATGTGAGGCAACCAGATTGCGTGCTGTCACGGAAGCATAGGGCGCCAATGTATCTCCCTCGACCCGAGCGTGCGCCGCCACCACCCGGGCAAGAGTCTCCTGCACCAGGTCATCTACGACATGAGGGTCACGTATTCGAGAGCCCACGATCCGGCGCACCATCGGAACGAGCTCGACGACTTCGGCATCGAGCCCTGATGGCGGGACGGCGCTCACAGGCGCCCCCTCCCACCGCTGTCGCCTCGTCGTGATGTCCCGCAGCGGTGGCCCGATCCTATCGCTCACCCGACGCGAGGCGCCTACGCCCCTCGAGAGGCATCGAGGTCTACGCAGGCGCCTCGGGGAGGCGATCAGTTCTGGGTGATTGTCACGTCACCCGTGTCCGCCTCACATACCGTCCTGGTGGCCCCGCTGCGGTCCACAGCCTTACCCAGGACGGCGACCGGGCCGACCTTGACACCACAGATGTTCGCAGCCACCAAAGCTGCGACGCCGACGCGGACGTCTTCGAGGATGGTGACGTCGCCCACGTTCACGTTGACCAGGCCATCCTGCGTCACCTGAGCCTGCGCTGGACCCGCGAGCGCGCCGGTGAAGAAGAGAGCAGAGGCAGCGGCCACGCCGCTGGCACGGAGGATATTCATGGAAATGCCTTCCTGAACTCGCGGCCTTCCGGTTGAAAGCCGCATGCCCTGAAGACTCCGCACGCAAGTGCGCATGACGTGGAGCCATGGCGTGGATGGAGGCACGTCGCGGCTGTCGGCAAGCCGGACACGCTGTCAGCGAGCAATCGTCCCCGCGTCATGTGATGGCCCTGAGGGAGTCACAGGAGGCAGAGGCCATCTGTCCATCCTTCTGTCAACGGCCTTTACTACCTGAGGGCTTCTGGCGCATGGCCGATGCTCGCGGGAGAACAGGTCACCGATGTCAACACGAAGCAGGACGCCCGACCAGTCTCCCCTCGACCCGTTCGATGTTCCGCTCGTGGACCACGAACTTCTCGCCGAGGTGGAGCTGGCTACGGAGCTCATGATCGCCGCGAGTAGGACTGAACACCTCCTCACCCAGGCTGAGGTCGACAGAGTCCTTGGTGTGAACATCCCCCAACAACCGAAACCGGGTCTGCTCTGACAGCCGGAACCCTTGGTGGTACGTCGATCGGGGGACGGGTCGTCTCAGCCGGCAGCGACCAGCGCGATGGCGACGGCACACAGCCCCAGGCCGACGCCTTGGCCCCGGCGGATCCTCTCGTGCAGCACGACCGCCGCGAGCAGAACCGTGGCTGCGGGGTAGAGGGAGGCGAGTACGCCGGCGACCGTGAGGAAGCCGTACTGCGCGGAAAGCAGGAATGCCACGTTCGCGCTGGCGCCCAGTGCGCCGGCGACCACAGCGATCGCTGCCGCTGTGTCGCGGGGCACCCAGGGCGCCCGAAGCACCGTTGCCAGCAGGACGAGTCCGAGGACGGACACCGCCTGGCCGGTCGCGACGGGCCACAGCCCGGCCTCGTCCCGGACCTGGCCGAGCGCGGCGAACAGGACACCGAAGCCGACACCGGCGAGCAGGCCGTCGACGAAGGCGCCGGCGGCGCGTCCCGCCGCCTCCTCGGTGCTCGCCGCTTCGGTCTGCTCGGCCGAGTTGTGGGCCACCAACCAGATCGACGGCAGGGCGAGCAGGACACCGGTCCAGACGAGTGCGGACGGGCGCTCTCCCGTCAGAGCACCGACCAAACCGGGGACGATGGCCGATCCGACGGCGGAGACCGGTGCCACCACGCTCATCCGACCGGTGGCGAGACCGCGGTAGAGGAAGCCGATCCCGGCGGCGCTACCAATTCCGGCGAGGATGGCCCATGCCAGGTCCGAGACTACCGGGGACCCACCGGTCAGGAGCGCCAAGAATATGGAGAAGGTCATGGCGCTGACCTGCGCCACGAACGCCACCGACCACGCCGACGTACGCCGAGAGACCAGACCACCCACGAAGTCGGAGACGCCGTAGCTCAGAGCGGAGAACAACGCGAGCAGGATCGCCATGTGCGGAACCGGGCGCTAGGTGAGGATCGCACCGGACAGCCAGGCGGTGGCCGCAAGGAGTCCAGTGACGAGCTCGATCAGGACGGAGGCTCCGACGGCTCTGAGCGCGGCCTTCGTCGAGGGCCAGGCGGCGCCGCTGCCCACGCGCTGGCGCTCAGAGGCGTAGACGCCGAGCACGAACCCTACGAACAGGCCGATGACCGGAAGCACGAAGAAGCCGATGATGCCGAGCAGCCCACCCGCCAGAAGTGAGCGGTTGGGAACGCCTGTCGCTTTCAGGCTGCGGCCCGGGACCGCGTACTTCACGATTGCCCCGGTGATCAGCAGAAGGGCGACCACCGAGAACACGATCCAGGCGGTGCGCGAGCCGTCCTCGGTGGCCCAGACGAGTACGGCGCCGAGAATGAGCAGGGACCCGGGCAGGACCGGTACCACGATCCCCACCACGCCAGCCAGGATCGCCACCCCGACCACGAGCTCGGTGATGTTCACGCCGGTCACCTTCCCACACCGTCGGGCCCCTCGACGGGTCGGGCGCGGGCCTCGACGGGTCGGGCGCGGGCAGTCGGACATGCGAAAGCCCCGGGCACACCGCCTGGGGCTTCCTGTCGGATCAGATCGTGCGGGAAAGTCCTCGGCTCAGCGCTTGTCTGCCGACACGGTCGAGGTGTCGGCCAGTTTTCCGGTCTCGTCGTGGACGTTGACTGCGATCTCGCGAAGCTTGTCGCCGTGCTCGCGGGCATGGTGTGCGCAGAACAGGAGGTCTCCGCCTCCGGCGAGCTCTACGCGCAGGTAGGCCTGCGCACCGCACCGGTCGCAGCGGTCCACAGCCGTCAGGGGTGTACTGGGGGCAACTGCAGTGGTCACTTGAGGCCTCATTTCCTTCCGTGGTGTCTTGCTCAACGTAACGCAGGATTCAAGCGTTCCCACGCCGCGCCTCACCTGACACAACATCCAATCACGCCGGTTGCTTCCCTGGGCGAGAATCCTCTCCGCTGAGATCGGGTGAGCCTTCCCACAGTGGTTCGTCGCTAAGTGTGCCGTAGCTGGGTCTGGTCTAGTTGCCATTCCGTGAAGTCTTGAAACCTCCGTTGCCGCATCGTGACGTCGTCTCCAGAATGGCGACCGGTCGTGCCGGGCAAACGTGGCAGCGTGGCGTTTCGCCGGCTGTCGGCGTGTCGCGAGTAGATTTGGCATTCAGACCATGCCGTTCGCCACAGCCCCCTTCCAAGGAGCCACGTGCCAGCACGAACCGTCGGAAGGACCGGAATCGACAACTCGTACAACGCCCACCACCTCTTGGTTCTCGAGGGCCTGGAGGCAGTACGCAAGCGGCCGGGAATGTACGTCGGCTCCACCGACTCGCGCGGGCTCATGCACTGTCTCTGGGAGATCATCGACAACGCGGTGGACGAGGCGCTCGCGGATGTCTGCACCCAGGTGGCGGTGACCCTGCACCGGGACGGCTCGGCCGAGGTCCGGGACAACGGCCGCGGCATTCCGGTGGACAAGGAGCCCAAGACCGGGCTGTCCGGTGTCGAGGTGGTGTTCACCAAGCTGCACGCCGGGGGCAAGTTCGGTGGCGGCTCGTACGTCGCCACCGGCGGCCTGCACGGCGTTGGCTCCTCGGTCGTCAACGCACTCTCCGCACGCCTCGACGTCGAGGTGGACCGGTCCTCAGCCACCCAGAAGATGTCGTTCCAGCGCGGCGTTCCAGGAACCTTCGACGGGGAGGGGCCGTCGGGTGCGTTCACCGCACACTCCGGGCTGCACAAGAGTGCAAGGGTCAACAAGGGAGTGACCGGAACGCGTGTCCGGTTCTGGCCCGACCGGCAGACCTTTACCAAGGACGCGACCTTCGCCTTCGACGAGCTCGTCACCCGTGCGCGCCAGACCTCGTTCATCGTCCCCGGCCTCGAGCTGGTGATTCGCGACTGCCGCGGTGACGAGGCTCTCGAGGAGAGCTTCCGCCATGACGGCGGGATCACCGAGTTCTGTGACTTCCTGGCCACCGACGAGGCCGTGAGCCAGGTTCTTCGCCTCGAAGGTCACGAGAACTTCACCGAGACCGTCCCGCTGCTCGACTCGAACGGCCACATGACGCCTCAGGACGTCGAGCGCGACCTAGCCGTGGACGTCGCGATGCGGTGGGGGGCCGGATACGAGACCGAGCTCCGATCGTTCGTCAACGTGATCGCCACTCCCAAGGGGGGCACCCATGTCACCGGGTTCGAGCAGGCGATCACCAAGACGTTCAACGACGTGCTCAAGGGCAACCGGATGCTCAAGACGAGCGAAGCTGACGTCATCAAGGACGATGTCATGGAGGGGCTCACCTCCGTGGTCACCGTTCGGCTCGCAGAGCCGCAGTTCGAGGGCCAGACCAAGGAGGTGCTCGGCACCCCCGCCGCCCGTAACATCGTCCGCAAGGTCGTGGCCGGTGAGCTGAAGAAGTTCTTGACCTCGACCAAGCGGGCCGAGAAGGCGCAGGCCCGGCTGGTGCTGGACAAAGTCGTAGCGGCCTCGCGCACCCGCGTAGCCGCCCGACAGCACAAGGAGACCCAGCGTCGCAAGAACGCGCTGGAATCCAGCGCGCTGCCCTCCAAGCTCGCAGACTGTCGGTCTACCGACATGGACAAGAGTGAGCTGTTCATCGTCGAGGGTGACTCCGCGCTGGGCACGGCCAAGCTGGCCCGGAACTCCGAGTTCCAGGCGTTGCTGCCGATCCGGGGGAAGATCCTCAACGTCCAGAAGGCATCGGTCGGGGACATGCTGAAGAACACCGAGTGCGCCGCGATCATCCAGGTCGTCGGCGCCGGGTCGGGTCGTACCTTCGACCTCGACGCTCGACGTTATGGGCGGATCATCTTCATGGCCGACGCGGACTCCGATGGCGCGCACATCCGCTGCCTGCTCGCGACGCTGTTCTTCAAGTACATGCCAGAGCTGATCACCGACGGACGCGTCTACAGTGCGGTTCCCCCGCTGCATCGCATCGAGCTGTCCAACCCGGAAAAGGGCATGAACAAGTACGTGTACACGTACTCCGACGTCGAGCTGCAGCGCAAGCTCGCCGAGCTGACCAAGAGGGGCGTTCGGTGGAAGGACCCGGTGCAGCGTTACAAGGGTCTGGGTGAGATGGACGCCGACCAGCTCGCTGAGACCACCATGGACCCACGGCACCGCACCCTTCGCAGGATCACCGTCGACGACGCCGACGCTGCGACGGAGGTCTTCGAGCTGCTGATGGGTTCCGACGTCGCGCCGCGCAAGGAGTTCATCGTGCAGGGCGCCTACGAGGTCGACTCCGACGCCATCGACGCCTGACCATCCAACACTCTGAACCGTTTCCCAACGGCGCTCAGCCGAGCTGCTTGAGGAGCCCCGTCTCCACGTCGTACACGAAGCCGCCCACCACGACGGAGTCGGGAATGAGCGGGTGCGAGCGGACCGAGCGTACGTCGTCGGCGAGGGCGGCCTCCTGGTTCTCCACAACCGGGAAGGTCTGCCAGGAGGCGTCCTGGCCCGCTGACCTCCCGACCTGCTCGCGCAGCTCCATGAGGCTGGAGGTGGCCATGGCGCACTGGGTGTGCGGGACGACCAGTACTCGGTGCACGTTGAGCAGGTGCACGCCGAGCACGAGCGCCTCGAGAGCAGCCGGCGTGACTCGTCCGCCTGGGTTCCGAAAGATCTTGGCGTCCCCAGGGCGGAGACCGAGCATGCCCAGCGGGTCGATTCGCGAGTCCATGCAGGTGACGACAGCCACGCCTGCATGAGCGACGCCGTCGAAGCCCCGGAAGGCGAAGGTCCCGGCAAAACTACGGTTGGCCGCCAGAAGGTCCTCGAAGGGGTCGGTCACGAACGCAAGGTAGCCGACATCGCTGGACTGAGCCAGCCCACAGACGTGGATCCGGCGCGTGGCTGCGGGCATCATGCTCCGCAAGCGACGGCCCTGGAGGCCTCCCGGCTCCCTGCAGCCCGTTCAGGACGTCGCGGTCGAGGTGTCCCGCCGGCGCGCGGGGGAGCCGGCCACGCCGCGGAAGGTGATGAGGGCGAACATCGCAGCCAGTACGGCGCAGACCGCCGCTCCGATGAAGACGGTGTGCAGCTGCTCCAGGCCCGCCTCCTTGAGCAGCCGTGTGTACTCCACACACTGCGTCCCCGAGTCACAGACGACGTCGGGTGCAGGCAGGTCGACCTGCACCGCGTAGAAACGGCGCAAGCCGATGGTGGTGAGCGCCGAGATGCCCACCAGCATCCCGACCATGCGAGCGACCACGAGCAGAGCGCTGGTGACACCGTGCACCGCGTCGGCTGTCGAAGAGAGCAGCGCACTGTTGACGGGGGCGAGCGCAAGCCCGAAGCCGAGACCGGCGATGACCAAGGGCACCGTGGCCACCGGGCTCGCCAAGCTGGTCAGCCCCCACGACGACATCGCGACGAAACCAACCGCGGCCAGGACCATGCCCAGCGCGGTGACGACGCCGGTGGAGAGGCGACGGAGAAGGTAGCCGCCCAGCAGAGCTCCCAGTGGGAGGGCGGCGAGCAGCCGGACCAGGACCAGCGCCGCCATCAGCTGAGAGTTCGGGTAGACCGTCACCCGCGCGAAGATCGGGATGTCGACGAGAGCCGCTATCAATGCGGCGCCGATGAAGAAGCTGACCACGAGCGCGCCCCAGGCGGGGGCACGGACAAAGGCGCCACGGGGGACCAGCGGGTTCGCCGTGCGTCGGTTCCGCCACCAGAAGGTGGTCGCCGCCACCGACGAGAGCGCCAACAGCCCTGGTCCCGCGGGGGAGAAGACCTGAACCTCCGGGTCGGCGGTCGCGAAAGCCAAGATGATGCCGCTGAGGCTGACGGCGAGCAGGCCGGCTCCAACCAGGTCTGCCTGCCCCGCGATGCTCCGCCACCGGCGTAGGTCGATCAGCGGGTGGGTGGCCAACCAGGATCGTACGACGAGCGCGGCCAGGAACCCGAGGAACGCCATCCCGAGTGGAGAGAGCCAGCGGGAGTCACCGACCAGGGGCAGGAACATGAGCCCCGTCGTGATGCCACGGGTGAGCGTCTGCGGCTGCAGCATCACCAGGAGCAGGCACGAAACGACCGAGGCGGCCAGTGCCAGACCGGGCAGATCACGTCGGGCCCAGGTCCGTTCGCCGGGCGGGGGGCCGGTCTCGACGGGTGCGGGGCCGGTCTCGACGGGTGCGGGGAGGGAACGCAGGGCGGCGGCGAGCACGAGGCCCACCGCGAGGTTGATCCAGAAGATGTCCTGCCAGTCCGCGAAGGTGAGTACCAGCGCACCGTACAACGGTCCGATGACGCTGCCGAGCTCCTGGACCGCGCCCACGACGCCGAGGGGGACGCCGCGTCTCGAGGGCGGGTACATGTCCGCGACGAGAGCAAGGGTCGCCGGAACCAGTCCACCACCCCCGACGCCTTGCAGGAAACGGCCGGCCACCATGCTGGGCAGGTCGTAGGCGGCCGCAGTGACCAAGGACCCGAGCGAAAAGACCACCAGCGAGCCGACCAGGACGGGCATCCGCCCGCGAACATCCGCGATCCGGCCGATCAGCGGCAGCATGGCGACGTACCCGAGCAGGAAACCAGACACGATCGGCGCCGCGCGTTGCAGTTCGTCGACCGCGAGTCCGACGCTGGACATCATGTCCGGCAACGCGAGCACCACGACGTAGGTGTCGGCGGCCGCAAAGGCCACCGCCACCGCGGCCAGAGTGAGCATCAGACGGGCTCCTACGGCCGGCGCTGGACCGCTTTCGCCCCGTTCGTGACCTACCGGTTCGCCCCGCTCGGCGCGCTCCCGCTCGGCGCGCTCCCGCTTGGGGCGCCGGGTCACGGCGCTGTGATCTGCTTGTCGGTGCCGTAGTCGTCGAAGGTGATCGTGTAGGAAACGTCCCCGGCGTCGGGATAGAACGGGCCGGAGATGACCGCCTCGTCGAGCACGTCCTCCTCGGTGATGGTGAACGTCGCGTCGAAGTCGCTGTCGGCCGCGGCGCTGGGGATGATCGTGGCGACCGCATCCCCGGGCACGGTGCCGGTGTACTCGGTGACCACACTCTTGTTGTTCCGGATCTCCCCACCCGCCTCGACGTCCTCCGCCTCGCTGAGCAGCGAGGAGAGTCCGCCTTCCTCGGCCAGCAGGTCCGCCGGGTCTGGGGCGCCATAGTCCTCGGGGTTGACCGGCACGAACTGCGTGGTGAACGGCAGCTTGGCGTAGACGACGTCGTCGACCGCCACCACGGCTGCATCCGAGGTGATCCCCTGGACCGACACCTTGAGGTCGCCCTCGAACGCCGGGGGATGGGTGCCGATCCCGTCGGTGCTCAGAATGCCGTCGACCCCTTCGGGCAGCTTCTCCGTGGAGAGTACGACGTGGACCCCGGGAGTCGCGTCCAGGTTCTGCTTTGCCTCGGCCAGGACCTGCGTCGGTGTCCGTTCCGATGCGTCGTCGGAGCCGCTGCATGCGCTCAGGAAAAGCGCAGCGGCCCCACCGAGACCGATGAGGGCGCGCGGACGCGAGACAGTCATCGACCTAGCCTGTCACGTCCGCTGGAGGATCAAGGGGAAGGAGTGCGGTGACGGGACCGGACGCCGCCGCGATGGGCTGCGAACCCGCGATCCCGGACCCGTCCCGGCGTCCGTTCGCCTCGGGAAGGTCGATGGCCGCGCCGCTGGAGGCAGCGGCACGGGCCGGACCGGCTCCTGCCCACGCGAAGACCAGCGTGTCCTCGCCCTTGAGGAAGCGGTGACAGCGCACACCACCGGTTGCCCGCCCCTTCGCGGGGTACTCCGCGAACTCGCTCACCTTGACCGAGCCGGGGTCGGTGCCGGGCAGAGCGGTGCTCGATCCGGACGCGGTCACCACGACGGCGCAGTCGGTGACAGGGAAGGCCCCGAAGAAGGCGACGTGATGTCCTGCGGCGAGCCGGACACCCGAGATGCCTCCGCCGGCGCGGCCCTGTGCCCGCACGGCGTCGGCCGAGAAGTGGAGGAGCTGGGCGTCCGTGGTCACGAAGCACAGGTCCTCGGCCCCGGTGCGCAGCTCCACGGCGCCGACCACTTTGTCCCCGTCGGCGAGTCGGATCACCTCCCACGCGTCCTTGTTGGACAGGAAGTCCGCATTGACGCGCTTGACCACGCCCTGCCGGGTGCCGAGCGCGAGGCCTGAGGCGGGGTCGAACGAGCAGAGGGTCAAGACCTGCTCACCGGCCTGGAGGGAGAGGAACTCGCTGACCGGCGCACCTCCCTGCAGATGCGGCGCGTTCGCCGTCGAAGGGAGGGAGGGCAGGTCGAGCACGTCGAGCCGGACCAGACGCCCGAGGTCGGTGACGGCACCTACCTGGCCACGAGCGGTGGTCGGCACCGAGGCCAAGATGACGTCGTGCTTGACGCGGCTCCCACCGGTCGCGGGCGTCCCTGTGCCGTTGGTGCGCGCCAGGAGTCCGGCTGAGGAGAGGTAGACGAAGCAGGGGTCGTCCGCAACCTCGAGCGGCACCGAGGAGGTGACCGCCTGGCCGGCCGCCTCCAGCAGAACAGTTCGTCGTGGGGTGCCGTAGGTCTTCGCGACCTCGGCCAGCTCGTCGCTGACGACCTCACGCAGGAGTCTCTCGTCCTCGAGGATCTCGTCGAGCTCGGCGATCGTCTGCGCCAGATCCGACCTGCGGGTCTCCAGCTCGAGCCGGGAGAGCTTCGTCAGCCGACGAAGCGGCATGTCGAGGATGTAGCTCGCCTGCACGTCGCTGAGGTCGAAGACCTGGATCAGCCGCTCCTTGGCCTCGCCGGCGTTCTCGCTGGATCGGATGAGCTGGATCACCTCGTCTATGTCGAGGATCGCGGTCACCAGGCCCTCGACCAGGTGCAGCTCGTCGGCTGCCCTCCGACGGCGGTACGTCGACCGCCTGCGCACCACGTCGAACCTATGGCCGAGGTAGACCTCGAGCATCTGCTTCAAGCCGAGGGTGCGGGGCTGGCCGTCGACCAGGCACACCGCGTTGATGCCGAACGAGTCCTCCATCGGAGTCAGTCGATAGAGCTGTTCGAGCAACGCCTCGGGATGGAAACCGTTCTTGATCTCGATCACCAGCCGCAAACCCTTCTCGCGGTCGGTGAGATCCTTGACGTCGGCGATCCCTTGCAGCTTCTTGGCCTGGACCAGCATCTTGATCCGGTCGATGACTTTCTCGGGGCCGACGCCGTAGGGGAGCTCGGTGACCACGATCCCCTTGCGCCGTGGAGTCACGCTCTCGACCCGCGCGGTGGCGCGCATCCTGAACGACCCGCGGCCGGAGTCGTAGGCGTCGCGGACCCCGTCGAGCCCCACGATCTTGCCGCCGGTGGGCAGGTCGGGCCCTGGGATGAACCGCATCAGGTCCCCGAGCGTCGCCTTCGGGTGCGTGACCAGGTGTCGCAGCGCCTGGACCACCTCGACGAGGTTGTGCGGCGCGATGTTCGTGGCCATGCCGACAGCGATGCCCGTCGCGCCGTTGACGATCAGGTTGGGTATCGCCGACGGCAGCACCGAGGGCTCGAGCTCACGGCTGTCGTAGTTGGCCTTGAAGTCGACGGTCTGCTCGTCGATCGAGACGGTCATCGGCATCGCCGGAGGAGCCATCCGGCACTCGGTGTAACGCATGGCGGCCGGTGGGTCGTCGGGCGAGCCGAAGTTCCCGTGGCCGTCGACCAACGGCACCCGCATCGACCATGGCTGCACCATCCGCACCAGGGCGTCGTAGATGGCGCCGTCTCCATGCGGGTGCAACCGGCCCATCACCTCGCCCACCACTCTGGCGCTCTTCACGTGCCCGCGGTCGGGGCGCAGGCTCATGTCGCTCATCGTGTAGAGGATCCGTCGCTGCACGGGCTTGAGGCCGTCCCGTGCATCGGGCAGAGCGCGGCTGTAGATGACCGAGTAGGCGTACTCCAGGAAACTGGAACGCATCTCGTCGCCGACGTCGATGTCGATGATGTGCTCTTCGAAGTCGTCGGCGGGGGGAACGGGTGTGGTGCGCCTGGCCATGGTGTCATTCTCGCCCCTGGTGCCTCTTCGCCTGATCGGGGCACGCCGCACCGGGGCGAAGCGATATCTTTTCCTGCGTGAGCGCAGGAGAGGACGACTCCGACCCGGTATGGGCGACGCTGCCTGACTACCCGAGACACTGGGAGGCCGACGTACTCCTGCGGGACGGTCGCACGGCGCACCTTCGGCCGATCGGCAAGAGGGATGAGCAGCTGCTCGTGGAGTTCTACGAGCAGGTGTCGGCCGAGTCGAAGTACATGCGGTTCTTTGCGGCGATGCCGAACCTCTCCGAGAGGGACATTCGGCGCTTCACCCATGTCGACCACCGCGACCGGGTCGCCTTCGTGCTGACCGTGGCGAAGAAGATGATCGCGGTGGGTCGGTTCGACCGGATCCCCGGCACCGCAGAGGCCGAGGTCGCCTTTCTCGTCCAGGACGCGCACCAGGGACGTGGGATCGCACAACTGCTGCTTGAGCACCTCGCCCAGGCCGGGCGTGAGCGTGGGGTGGAGAAGTTCGTCGCCGAGGTGCTGCCGGAGAACCGGCGGATGATCGCGATCTTCGGCGAGGCCGGCTACCGCGTCGCCGGCGGGTTCACCGAGGGGGTGATGCACCTGGAGTTCCCGATCAGCTCCACCGACACCTCCATCAACGTGATGCGCTCCCGCGAGCACCGGGCCGAGGCGGCCTCGATCCAGCACTTCTTCGACGCCCGCAGCGTCGCGGTCATCGGTGCCTCGCGCCGCCACGACACGATCGGCCAGACGTTGGTGCGCAATCTCGTGCTCGGCGACTACACCGGCCGGGTCTACGTCGTGAACCCGGCCGCGGAGGCGGTGGCCGGAATGCCGGCGTACTCCTCCGTCGCCGACATCCCCGACGACGTCGAGGTCGCGGTCGTGGCTGTTCCCGCTGAGGCTGTGCAGGACGTCGTGCTCGACTGCGCAGCCAAGGGGGTGCACGGCATGGTGGTGATCTCCGCGGGCTTCGCCGAGACCGGGGAGGAGGGACGGGTCCGCCAACGCCACCTCGTGGGTCTCGCCCGCAGCTACGGGCTCCGGCTGATCGGGCCCAACTGCCTCGGCGTGATCAACACCGCCGCCGAGACCTCCCTGAATGCCTCGCTGTCGCCGATCATGCCCCCGCGAGGCCGGGCCGGGTTCTTCTGCCAGTCCGGCGCCCTCGGCGTGGCGATCCTGGAGAAGGTGAAGCGGCGTGGTCTCGGTCTGTCCACCTTCGTCAGCGCCGGGAACCGGGCGGACGTCTCGGGCAACGACCTGCTGCAGTACTGGGAGGAGGACAACGGCACCGAGGTGGTCCTGCTGTATCTCGAGTCGATCGGCAACCCCCGCAAGTTCAGCCGGATCGCCCGCCGGGTCTCGCGGCGCAAGCCTGTCGTTGCGGTGAGGTCCGGACGTACGACGCAGGGGGTGCCGATGGGTCACGCAGTCAGGTCGACCGAGGCCCCCCAGGCAGCCGTCGACGCGATGTTCCGCCAGGCCGGGGTGATCCAGGTCGACACCCTCGACGAGATGTTCGACGTCGCCCAGCTGGTCGCCCATCAACCGCTTCCGCAGGGGCCACGGGTCGCGGTGGTCGGCAACTCCGACGCCCTCGGCCTGCTCGCCGCCGATGCAGCCGCTGCGGCCGGGCTGCAGGTGCGTAGCCCTGTCGCCCTCGGCTCCGAAGCGTCCGCCGAGGACTTCGAGGAGGCTCTCGACGAGGCGATCGACGACCCGGAGGTCGATGCCGTGGTGGCGGTCTTCATCCCTCCGCTGAACACCCCGGGCGAGGAGGTGGCCAACGTGCTCGCAGCGGTGGGGGAGCAGTCCGACAAGCCGTTGGTCTGCACGTTTCTGGCCACCGAGGGCGTGCCGGAGCTTCTCCGGGTGCCCGACGTCGCGGGCAGCAGCGCGGGTCGGGGCTCCGTCCCGTCGTACCCCGCTCCCGAGGCCGCCGTCCGGGCGCTGGCCCGGGTGGTGGACTACGCCGCCTGGCTCAATCGACCCGAGGGGGCCATCGTGGTGCCCGACGAGGTGGACGCACGCCGTGCCAGACGGTGCGTCAACGAGATCCTGGGCGAGTCCGGAAAGGGCCGTGACCTCGGGTTCGAGGAGCTGCGCGACGTGCTCGGCGCTTATGGCATCGACCTGTGGGAGCGCGTCGAGGTGGACTCCGGGGACGCGGCCGTCGCCGCAGGCGAACAGCTCGGGTGGGGCGTCGTGCTCAAGGCCACCGCCGACCACCTCAGACAGCGACCCGACCTGGCGCACGTGTGGCGCAACATCGACAACCAGGCACAGATGCGCGACGCGTGGGACTCGTTGCAGGAGGCCATCGACGACCCGGCCACTGCCGGTTTCATCGTGCAGAAGGTGGCCGTGCCCGGCGTGCCTGTCTCCATCCGGGGTGTGGAGGACCTGCTGTTCGGCCCGGTGGTCTCGTTCGGGGTCTCCGGTGCGGCGACCGAGCTGCTCGGCGACAGGTCGTACCGCATACCACCCATGCACAGCGGGGAGGCGGCGGACATGGTTCGGGAGATCAAGGCGGCGCCGCTCCTCTTCGGCTACCGGGGCAGCGAGCACGTCGACGTCGACGCCATCGAGCACCTGTTGCTGCGTGTCGCACAGCTCAAGAACGACCTGCCACAGGTCTGCATGCTCGACCTGGACCTCGTGCTGGCCGGCGCGCACGGTGCCACGGTGCTCAGCGCTACCGGCCGCGTCGAGCCGGTCTCGGACGCCCGCTCGGACTGGTTCGTGCGGCGGCTCAGCGTGCCACCCGGGGACACCCTGCATGGCTGACCCTCGTTGAGCCGTGCCTGGTTCCGGATTTGAGCCGTGCCTGGTTCGGCACGGGTGAGATGGGTGCATGAAAGACTGACGTATGCGCGACACGACCTCGCGGGACCGCTCCGGCGACCTGCACTCTGCCATCGAGAAGTCCGGGTACTACCCCGACGTCGTCTCGGACTCGGTGAACGCGGCCGTGGCGGGGGAGCCTGTTGAGGCGTTCCTGGTCCACCATGAGCCCACGATCGAACAGGACGAGGTGCGTCGCCACGTCACCGTGCTCGTGCTCACGGCGAGCCGGCTCATCCTCGCGCACACCGACGAGCACGCGCCGGACGACCTGCTTCCGGCGCCGTACACCTCGACCTCGACGGAGGCCGTGACCCTGTCAGCTGTGCGCTCGGTCGTGGTCAACCGGATGGTGGCCAACCCCGCGTCGTACGCCGGAAACCCGATTCCCGCTCCGGGCGCGAACGAGGTGGTCCTCACCATCGGTTGGGGCGGAGTGGGACGGCTGGACCTGGAACCGGCCGCCTGCGCGGACCCGCAGTGCGAGGCGGACCACGGCTACACCGGCGTTCTCGCCTCGGACGACTTCTCGATCCGGGTCAGTGCGGCCGCCGACGGCAAGGATGCGGTCGCCAGCCTGCTCACGTTCACGAAGTCGCTCTCGGCGCGCACTGCGCGAGGTCCCGAGGCCCGATGACCGGGCCGTTCACCGCGCCGGCCTACCAGGACCGCTCGCTCGGTGACGTGCTGCCGGCGGTAGCGAAAGCCCTCGGTGTCGATGTGGACTTCCACGACACGTCGCTGGCCTTTCCCGCGGGTCGCAGCTACGTCGTCTTCCTCATCGACGGCCTCGGCTACGAGTTGCTGCGTGACCACGCCGGGGAGGCACCGTTCCTTCACTCCCTGCTCGAGGGGCAGGCACCTGCGACAGTGGGAGTGCCCTCCACGACGGCCACGAGCCTCACCTCGCTGGGCACGGCACTGGCTCCCGGCCACCACGGCGTGGTGGGTTACACCACACGGATACCAGGCACGCAACGGCTGCTCAACGCGCTGATGTGGGACAAGCGGGTGGACCCGCGGGACTGGCAGCCCCATCGCACCGCCTTCGACAGGCTCGCGTCCGCCGGCGTACGGACGACGGTGGTGAACAAGCGGAACTTCGCTGGGTCCGGACTGACCGTCGCCGGGCAGCGGGGAGCCGAGTTCATCGGTGCGGACCGGCACGGCGAGCGGCTGGCAGCTGTCCTGGCCGCCTCGAGGATGTCGCCGTCGCTCACCTACATGTACGACGGCGACCTCGACTGGACCGGCCACAAGTACGGCGCTGCCTCGGCGCAATGGGTAGCGCAGCTGTCGGTGATCGACGTGGCCGTGGAGCACCTGCGCGGGACCCTTCCCCGCGACACCCGCCTCGTCGTCGTCGCCGACCACGGGATGGTCGACTCGCCCCTCGAGGACAGAGTCGATGTCGATGACCGTCCGCAGCTGCGGGAGGGAGTAGCCGTGCTCGGCGGAGAAGCACGTTTCCGGCACCTTTACTGCCGCGAGGGCGCGGCCGACGACGTGCTCGCCGCCTGGCGCGGGGAGCTGGACGGCCGGGCGTTGGTTCTGTCCCGCGAAGACGCGCTCGCCCGCGGCTGGTTCGGTCCGGTGACCTCCGACGTACGCCCCCGGCTAGGGGACGTGATGGTGGCCTGCGACGGCACGTTCGCGGTGCAGAGCACATCGGCCTTCCCTCACGAGGCGAAGCTCGTCGGTCTGCATGGGTCACTGACTTCGGCCGAGATGCTGATTCCCGTCCTGGTCACCTAGGCCGGGTGGGCTACGGCCCGGGCTGGAGGCGGCACCGTACCCGGGGCCGACCTACTCCGACTTGCCGCCACCGAACATGATCTCGTCCCAGCTCGGGACCGAGGGGCGACCGCGCCCCTTCTTCGGCTTCTGGGTGGGGCTCTCCTCGCCGGCTTCCTGGGGAGCGACGTGCTCCTCCGGATCCATCCCGGCCTGCTCGTTGCGGAGCCCGGCTGTGGCGTCACCCAGGTCCACCGTGCGCTCGGCGTCTGGGTCCTCCGTGTCCTCCGCGCCCGGGTGGTCGCTGACCATGTCGATCGCGTCGGCGCCGAGAGGAAGCTCGTCCTCGGTGCTGACCGACGAGAGCCGCCTCGGCGTGCCCCCGGCTCTAGGCTGTGGCCCCTTCCGGCTGCTCTGCTCGCCGACGAGCCAATGGGCCTCGTCGTCCTCGGCGACCACGTAGCGGCCGGGCACGTCGTACACGAACTCGGCGTGTCGGCTGCTCTCCCCGGACAGATAGTCAGCCACCAGGGTCCAGCGGCCGTCCTCACGCCGCCATGCGTCCCACTCCACGGTCCTGGGGTCGACGTTGCGCGCGCGCAGCCGCTCGGTGACCGCATCACCCAACACTCGGGCGGGACTCTCACCAGACCTTCGCCGCACCGACGAGCGCAGCGCCCGGTCCACCACGTGGGCACGCTCGGCGAGCACGGGGGCGGCGAAGGCCATGATCTTCTCGACCGTGGTCTGCGCCGCGGCTGCGACCTTCTCGGCCGACTCACCGGCACGGATCCGTGCCTGGATGTCCCGGGGCCGCAATGCGCTGTCCATCTGAATCTCCAAGTGGCCGAGTCGAGCATGTTCTCCGCGTAGGGCGGCGCGGAGCCGGTTGTCGGCAGGAAGGGTGTACTCCTCACCCGCGTCGGTGAGCAGGACGAGCTTCGTCCCGTCCTCGGTCAGCCCGACGAGTGTGAGGTCTCGCTGCGCCATCGGCTGCCGCCCGCTCCTTCGCCTGAGTTGTCTCTGCCGGTGAGCCTACTTCAGGAGTCGGGTCTCGTGAGGTACACGTGCGTTCGGGTCGCCGTACGATCATGTCCGGTGTTCGCCTGTGGACAACTTCTGCGCCGATCCCCGCATCCTTGGCACAGTCTTGCCATGCAGCAGGAGCCACCCGGGCAGCCGAAACTCGACACCAGGCATCCGTTCACCCGCGCCCAGGCATTGGCCTCCGGCCTGGACCCGCGAGTTCTGCGCAGTGCCGACTACCATCGCCTGCTCCACGGGGTGTACGTGTCGACGGCTTGCCCGATCACGCCTCAGCTGCTCGCGGAGGCCGCTCTGGTCACTCAGCCCCGTGGCGCCTTCGTGAGTCATCAGACCGCAGCCCGACTGCTCGACATCCCGATCCCTGACCACGCTGACGAGCACGTCACGGTCCGCCACGAGGACGACCGGCGCCGACGCAGAGGAGTGCGGTGTCACATCGCTTCCGCTGATGCACGGGTCGGCCTGTTCCGTGGCGTGCCGATCTCCATGCCGACCCAGCTGTTCGTGGAGCTGGCCGAGTTCCTCTCGTTCGTGGACCTGGTCGTCGCCGGTGATGCGCTCGTGGGTCACGAACGGGTCACTGTCGAGGAGCTGGTGGGAGCCTGTCACCGGTCCAGCGACCAGTACGCAAGGTTGGCACTTCGGGCGGCGAAGTACGTGCGACATGGGGTCGACTCACCTATGGAGACCCGGCTCCGCCTGTTGATCGTGCTCGCCGGACTGCCGGAGCCGAAGGTCAACCACGTGGTGCATGATGACCGCGGGAACCCTGTCCGCCGGTTCGACCTGAGCTATCCGGGTCTGAAGCTTCTTGTGGAGTACGACGGACGCCAGCACGCCGACGACCCGGCTCAGTACGACAGCGACGTCTACCGTCGTGAGGACCTCGACCGCTGGGGATGGCGGCTGGTGATCGTCACAGCCAAGGGCATCTACGTCAAACCCGAGGAGACACTCTTCCGCGTCCGCAGGGCCCTGGCCGAACGTGACGCGACAGGCCTGCCGCGTTCCTTCTCCGACGAGTGGCGGCCGCATTTCCCGGTGCGTAAGCCGGTACGACGCTCGTCCTGACCCCCGGATCGCGCCACTTCCGTCCGTACGGACGATTTTTCAGGCCCAGGGCCAGGTGAGAGCGCGAATATCGTCCGTACGGACGATTTTGGCGAGGAGGAGGCGAGGAGGCGAGGAGGAGGCGAGAAGAGACTGGCGTGGAGAGGACGCTGAGCGGCGGCGGGTCGACTAGGTGGGGTCGGTAATACTCGACAGATGACGTCCGCGGTGATCGAAGGTGTTCGCCACCGGATCGGCTCTCGCCTCTTCGAGCGGGTTGCCGGACCGGAGGGCCCGGGCAGGCGGGACCGCATCCACCGCGCTCCGGGGCCGCGCTGGTTCGCCGAGGACAGTGCGATCCGCCAGGTGCACGGTGACGCGTCCATGTTCGTCGGCGGGGTGCGGGCGTTGCTCCTGCAGTCACTGCATCCGCTGGCGATGGCCGGCGTGGCCGCGCACTCGGGTTTCAAGGGCGACCCGTGGGGGCGGCTGCAGCGCACGAGTCACTTCCTCGCCGTGACCACGTTCGGCACCGCGGAGGACGCAGAGGCCATGGTGGCCAGGATCAAGTCGGTGCACCGCACGGTTGCCGGTACGGCGCCGGATGGCCGGCCGTACGCAGCGTCGGACCCGCACCTGCTGCGGTGGGTGCACATCGCCGAGATCGACAGCTTCCTCGCCGCGCACCAGCGGTACGGCGACCAGCCGCTCGACGCAGCGGGTCGCGACAGCTACGTCGCCGACACGGCGCGGGTCGCCGAGGCGCTCGGCGTGATCGATCCCCCACGAACCCAAGCGGAGCTGCGGCAGCAGCTGATCGACTACCAACCGGAGCTCGAGAGCACTCCGGCCGCCCGTGAGGCCGCCCGGTTCTTCCTGCTCAACCCGCCCCTGCCGGTCCTGGCCCGGGCGCCGTACGCCGCGATCGCGGCAGCCGCGGTCAGCCTGCTGCCACGAGACGCGCGCAGGCACCTGTACCTGCCCTACCTGCCGGTCACCGAGGCGCTCGTCGTGCGTGCGGCCGGTGAAGTCATCACGAGGACGATTCGCTGGGCGATGGCTGTCGCGGACTAGGTCCGGCCGGCGCCTCGGGGCGCCCTCCCGGCAGCATCGAGGTCCCGAAGGCGACGGCGGCTCCCACAAACCCGGCCACGGCCGGCACCCAGTAGCTGGCCGAGGCACCGTACCGGTCGATGACGATGCCGACCACCGCTGCTCCGGGTGCCACTCCGGCGGCCAGCCCGGTGGTCATGATCGAGATCCCCTCGGTCAGCCGGTTCACCGGCACTGTCTCCTCGACCCACGCCACGCTGGCGATCAGCGTCGGCGAGATCGCGAACCCGGCCACGAACAGCAGAAGCGCCATCACCAGGAAGCTGTCGACGAAGGGCAACGGCAGCATCAGCAGGGCAAGTGCCAGGAAGCCCCAGCGGAACCGGGTCGCGTGGGAGGAGCTCCAGTGGACCGCGCCGGTGATCAACCCGGCCAGCAGGCTGCCCAGTGCCCAGATACCCAGCAACGGTCCCGCCGCCGCCTTGTTGCCGAGCTCGTCGGAGAACGCGACGGTCGCCACCTCGGCGCCGCCGAAGAGAACACCCAGACCGAACGAGGCCACCACCAGCGGGGCGAGGATCGACCAACCCATCGGCGTCGCCACTCCGGTGTGAGCGACCGACCGTCCCGCCGGTGGCTCGGTGCGCCGCTGGGCGGACAGCACCAGCGTTCCGGTGAGCCCCGCAGCAATCGCCGTGACCAGACCGGCAAGTGGGTGTACACCGGTGGCGAGCAGGGTGACCAGGGTGGGCCCGAGCAGGAAGACAGCCTCGTCCACGACGGCCTCGAAGGCGAAAGCCGTCTGCAGCTCGCGCTTGTCCGGGACCGTCTGCGACCATCGGGCACGCACGCACGAGCCGACCTGCGGCAGAGCGGCGCCGGCGACCGCGGCGAACAGGTGAGGAACCGGGGTCGGCCAGTTCTCCTCGACCGCCCAGATCATCAGTGCGAGAGCAACGGTGAAGAGCAGGATCGTCGCGGGAAGCACCCTGCTCTGTCCCAGTCTGTCGATGAGCCTTGCCTGGAGGACCGCGAAGGCGGCGTGGGCGATGAGGTACGCCGCGGAGACGGCGCCGGCCAGGCCGTAGGAGCCGGTGCGGGTCGAGACGAGCAGCACGATCCCCAGGCTCACCATGGAGATCGGGAGTCGGGCGACAAGGCCGCTCAACGAGAATGCCAAGGCCCCCGGGCGGGTCAGGACCCGGCGGTACGGAGTGAACATCAGTGCAATCCTAGGATGACGATATGGAACGCGACGCCGCCCCAGACCCCGGCCCGTACGACGCCCTGCTGCTGGTGTCGTTCGGAGGACCGGAGGCACCCGAGGAGGTGATCCCGTTCCTCGAGAACGTGACCCGGGGCAGAGCTATTCCGAAGGAGCGGCTCGAGGAGGTGGGGGAGCACTACTTCCTGTTCGGCGGGAGGAGCCCGATCAACGAACAGAACCGGGCCCTGGTCGCTGCCATCGAGGAGGACCTGGACGGGACCGGCCTGCGGGGCCTGCCGGTCTACTGGGGAAACCGCAACTGGGCTCCGTACCTCCAGGACACCCTCGCGCAGATGAGGGACGACGGGATCGGCCGGGCTGCCTGCCTGCTCACCAGCGCCTACTCCTCCTACTCCGGCTGCCGGCAGTACCGGGAGAACCTAGCTGACGCGGTGGCCGCGGTGGGGCCCGGTGTACCTCGCCTGGACCGGCTGCGCCACTACTTCAACCACCCGGGTTTCGTCGAACCCATGGTGGACGCGACGCTCGCGGCGCTCGCCGACCTCGGAGACCGGGTGCGTTCGGCCGCGCATCTGCTGTTCGTGACGCACTCGGTGCCCTCGTCGATGAACGAGGCGAGCGGCCCCGACTCAGGCGCCTACGTCTCCCAGCACCTTGGTGTCGCTGAGGCGATAGCCGAGCGAGTGCGCCAGGAGACCGGGCACCGGTACGCCAACGACCTCGTCTACTGCTCGAGATCCGGCCCACCGCAGACTCCCTGGCTGGAACCGGACGTCAACGACCGCATCGAGGAGCTCGCGGCACAGGGGGCTCCCGCGGTCGTCGTGGTCCCCATCGGATTCGTCTCCGACCACATGGAGGTCATCTACGACCTCGACACTGAGGCGCGGGCCACGGCGGAGAAGCTGGGCGTCGACTTCTCGCGGGCTGCCACCGCAGGTGTCGACCCCCGGTTCGTCTCGATGGTGCGCGACCTTCTTCTCGAGCGAGCCGGCATCGAACGCGGTGAGATCCCCGATCGAGCAACAGTGGGCTGCGGGCCGGCCTCCTGGGACCTCTGCCCGCCTGGATGCTGCGCCAACCCGCGTGGCCCGCGGCCTGCCCTGTGCGGAAGGGACTGACCGTGTCGGTGGAGTACGTCGCCCTCCTGGATCTCGCGCGAGAGGTGGCCGAGGAGGCAGCCGACCTGGTCAGGAGCCGACGTGAGGGGGTCGAGGTCTCGGAGACCAAGTCGAGTCCGCTCGACATCGTGACCGAGGTCGACAAGGCCGCGGAGTCGTTGATCTACGAGCGCCTCATGGCCGCGAGGCCCGGTGACGGGTTTCTCGGCGAGGAAGGCGCGAGCGCCGAGTCGACGAGTGGGGTGACCTGGATCGTCGACCCGATCGACGGCACCGTCAACTTCCTCTACGGAATCCCGCAGTACTCCGTCTCGATCGCCGCGAGCGTAGAGCAAGAAGTCGTGGCGGGTGTGGTTCTCAACGTGGAGACGGGGGAGTGCTTCACCGCCACCCTCGGTAGTGGAGCCACCTGCAACGGGACGCCGCTGGCAGTGCGTGCGGTTGCCCCGATGTCGCACCGGCTGGTCGTGACCGGGTTCAGCTACGTCGCCGACGTACGCTCCCGACAGGCGACTGCGGTCGCGGCACTTCTCGTCAGGGTGCGCGACATCCGCCGGTTCGGCTCCGCCGCCCTTGACCTCTGCGCGATCGGAGCCGGGCGCGCGGACGCCTACGTCGAGGAAGGACTCAACCTGTGGGACATGGCCGCCGGTGGCCTGGTGGCCACCGAGTCGGGTGCACGCCTCGAGAGCAGGTCGGGCATCGGCGGTCGCGACTGCGTAGTCTGCGCCCCGGCCGACGGGTTCGAGGACTTTCTTGACCTCGTGGTCGAGTGCGGGTTCCTCCAAGGCATGCACGACGTCTCGACGGGTAACGCATCCACGCCGTAGGGCGCGGAATAGAACCCGGGATGCCGCCGTTCAGGCAGCAGCGGAGACCATGTCGACCGCGTCGGTTGGGAGAGATGGCGTGTGACGCTGCCGACACGATGTGGGAT
>JALZKI010000044.1 GCA_030859325.1 Actinomycetota bacterium | reverse complement strand
TGTTGATCGTGCTCGTCCTGCTACACAAGGGGCGTGGTGGCGGACTTTCCGACATGTTCGGCGGTGGAGTCTCGAGCGGGCTCGGCGGCTCATCGGTAGCCGAGCGCAACCTGGACCGCATCACCGTCGGCATCGGGCTCATCTGGTTCGCATGCATCATCGCTTTGGGACTGCTGCTCAAGAGCGGCAGCTGACTCGCAACTGACGAGGAGTACGTAGCGTGGCTGGTGGAGGAAGTGCCATCCGTGGCAGCCGTGTCGGCGCCGGTCCGATGGGAGAGGCCGAGCGCGGCGACACCGCACCGCGCCAGCGGGTCGTGTACTTCTGCGCCCATGCTCACGAGTCGGTCATCACGTTCGCGGTCGAGGCCCAGGTCCCCGAGTCGTGGGACTGTCCGCGCTGCGGCCTGCCGACCAGCCTGGACTCCGAGAACCCGCCGCCCGCTCCCAGGATCGAGCCCTTCAAGACTCATCTCGCCTACGTGAAGGAGCGGCGCTCGGACAAGGAGGCCGCCGACATCCTCGACGAGGCGATCCAGACGCTGCGCATCAAGCGTAAGCGCGGCGAGGTCATCTTCTAGAACCACTCGTTCTGTGCAAGCTTCGAGGCGGCTCCGTCGTCGAGGAACCAGAGGGTCCGCTGTCGGCCTCGTGGTCGAGACGCCGGCAGCTCGTGTACGTCGGTCGCTGGGTCGTGCGCGCGCCGTACCGCCTCAGACTTATCTGCGCCAGCGACGACGAACCACAGCTCGCGGGTGCGTTCGAGCGCCGAGAAGGTGAGGCTGATCCGCTCCGGTGGCGGTTTGGGGGACTGGCGGACTGCGACCGCGACAGCGTCCTCACGGTCGAGCTGCGGATAGCCGGGGAACAGCGATGCGACGTGCCCGTCCGGCCCGACGCCGAGCATCACCACGTCGAGCTCACCGGCCCCGGAATCTTGCAGCTCCCGTCCGTAGGCCGCCGCGGCGGCGTCGAGGTCGTCGCCGTACTCCCCGTCGGACGGGGCCATCACGTGCACCCGTGCGGGATCAACGGGTAGGTGGTCGAGCATCGAGGCACGTGCCTGACCGACGTTGCGGTCCGGATTGTCGGCCGCGACGAAACGCTCGTCGCCGAACCAGAAGTCGACCAGCCCCCAGTCGACCCCGGCCCCGTCGACACCGGCCGCCCCGTCGACACCGCTCCGGTCGTGGCCCGTGGTCTCGGTGGACTTCTCGACTGATCGGGCGACCGCCTCGTGAACCTTCACCGCGATCGAGCCGCCGGTCAACGCCACCGCAGGCACCCGGCCTTCGCTCTGGATGTCGGCCAGATGCGTCACCAGCCGCACCGCAACCGCCTGTGCCAGCTCGTCGTCACTGCGGAAGCGGAGCACCTCCGGAGTCTCCACCATCAGAGCGGTCTGGCCTTGCTCGAACGCGTTCGCACCGGTTTCGCGATGCTCGGGCCGGGATGCAGCTTCGTCATCCGCATCACCGTGTCGGCGTAGATGTCGTCCTCGTCCAGCCGCCGCAGCTCCTCGGAGAGCAGCTCGGCGATGTCGCGCCGCTTCAGCGCGACAGGCCGGTCGGGCTGGTTGGGCGAGGACAAGATGGCGAGCCGACCGTCGGGACGATCGAGCGAAACCGCCCCGTTCTTGGTCTTCAGCGCCACCGAGGTGATACCGGGACCATCGGAGTGTTTGCGCTCCACCTCCACGCGCAGGCGGTCCGAGAGCCAAGCGGCGAGAAGATCCGCGCTCGGACTGACCCGTTCGGCCGTCACCGAGGCTGCAGAGACCTTCCCAGGGTGCTGGTCGAGCGCCGCTGCCAGCAGAGCCCGCCATCCGGTGATCCGGGTCCAGGCGAGGTCGGTGTTCCCCGGTGTGTAGGAGCGGCACTGGGTGAGCAGCGCCTTGGACTTGCCGCTCGGGGCCGCGGCAGCATCGGTGATGCGGCGTCTGGCGAGCCTGCCCAGGGGGTCGTCGCCGGGGGTCGCCGGTGCCCGGGTGGGCCACCAGATGACAACGGGTGAGTCGGGAAGCAGCAAGGGGAGTACCACGGACTCAGGATGCTTGGTCACTTCACCACTGAGCCGGATCATGGCCGTCTCACCGGTCCAGCCGGACCCGATGCCCACCTGGGCGTCGACGCGGGGCGCACCTCGTCCGTCACCCAGGATCACACCTAGTACCCGCGCCGGATGCTCCCGCGAGGCGAGCCGGGCGGCGTTCATGGCCTCCTCGGCGTCCTCCTCGTCGACGTCGAAGATCAGTGTCATCACCATGCCCATGGCGGGGCTTCCGGCCTTGCGGCGAGCACGAAGGAACTGGGCGGCGATGTCGCTGGATCCGGTGTCGTTGAGCTCGATCATCTCCCCACCCCCGCGCAGGTGCGAGCCAAGCGAGCAGCTCTGTGGGAGAGGATCATGGTCGCCTCCATACCCGGGCGTCACGGGCCAGCATCTTGTCCGCGGAGTCCGGCCCCCAGGTCCCGGACGCGTAGGTGTCCGGCTTCCCATGCTTGGCCCAGTACTCGACGATGGGGTCGAGAATCTTCCAGGACAGCTCGACCTCCTCGTGACGGGGGAACAAGGGCGGCTCCCCGAGAAGTACGTCGAGGATCAGCCGTTCGTAGGCCTCCGGACTCGACTCGGTGAACGAGCCGCCATAGGCGAAGTCCATGTTGACGTCTCTGATCTCCATGGCGGTGCCGGGGACCTTCGACCCGAACCTGATCGTGACGCCCTCGTCGGGCTGCACCCTGATCACCAGTGCGTTGTGGGTCAGCTCCTCGGTGGAGGTCTCCCCGAACGGCAGGTGCGGGGCCCGCTTGAACACCACGGCCACCTCGGTCACCCGCCTGCCCAGCCGCTTCCCGGTGCGCAGGTAGAAGGGCACGTTCGCCCACCGGCGGGTGTCGATGTTGAGCTTGATCGCGGCATAGGTCTCGGTGCTCGAGGTGGTGGGGATGTCCGCCTCCTGCGTGTACCCGTTGACCTTGTGGCCACCGGCCCATCCCTCGGTGTACTGACCTCGAGCCGTGGACAGGTCGAGCCGCCGGGGGAGCACGACGGACTCCAGTACCTTCTGCTTCTCGACCCGCAGGCTCCTGGCGTCGAACGAGGTCGGCTCCTCCATCGCGATGAGGGCCATGAGCTGGAGCAGATGGTTCTGGATCACGTCACGCGCAGCGCCGATACCGTCGTAGTAGCCGGCACGGCCGCCGATGCCGATGTCCTCGGCCATCGTGATCTGCACGTGGTCGACGTAGTTGGAGTTCCAGATCGGCTCGAACATCGCGTTCGCGAAGCGCATCGCGAAGATGTTCTGGACGGTCTCCTTGCCAAGGTAGTGGTCGATGCGGAACACCGAACCGGGCGGAAAGACATCCGAGATGATTTCGTTCAGCTCACGTGCGGACCTCAGATCGCTGCCGAACGGCTTCTCCACGACGACGCGCCGCCAGGTATCTCCACCCTGGGTGGCCAGCCCGTGCTCCTTGAGCTGGCCGATGACCTCGGAGAAGAACCGCGGTGGGATGGAGAGGTAGAAGGCGTGGTTTCCGCCCGTGCCCCGGACCCGGTCGAGGTCGAGGATCGTCTGGCGGAGGGTGTCGAAGGCGAGGTCGTCGTCGAACCTGCCGGGAACGAACCGGAACCCCTCGGCAAGCTGTTGCCACACCTCCTCGCGAAACTCTGTGCGTGCGTACTCCTTGACCGAGTCGTGCACGATCTGGGTGAAATCCTGGTCCGCCCACTCACGCCGCGCGAAGCCGACCAACGAGAAACCCGGCGGCAGCAGTCCCCGGTTTGCCAGGTCGTAGACCGCAGGCATCAGCTTCTTGCGCGACAGGTCGCCGGTCACCCCGAAGATGACCAGCCCACAGGGTCCTGCGATCGTAGGCAGCCGTCGGTCCTGCGGGTCGCGCAGCGGGTTCACCCGCTCGGTGCCGTCTGCACTGGTGTAGTGCATGCGGGTCATCCCAGTGCCCCCACCAGCATCGAGATACCCGCAGCCTGGTCGACCAGGTGCAGGCGGAGAACAGGGCGTCCGTGGTCCACGAGCACCTGAGCGTCACCGGCGGCTTGGGCCTTGATCAGGTCACCGAAGGTGAAGCTCTGTCCGGGCACCGGCAGGTCCATGGCTGGGTCCGCGGTGATCTGCACGTAGACTCCGGTGGGAGGCCCGCCCTTGTGGAACTGCCCCGTCGAGTGCAGAAAACGCGGTCCCCACCCGAAGGTCACCGGTCTCTTCGTGCGGACGGCCAGCCGTCGTCGTAGGTCAGCGAGGTCGGCGTGCCGGGTCCGGTCCACGTAGGCCATCACCGTGAGGTACCCGTGATGTCCGTCGACCTGGCCGAGCAGAGCTCTCACCGCGCCGTCGAGGTCGGCGGCATCGGGGAGCCAGTCGCCACCCAGCCCGCTGATCTGCACCGGTCCGTCGCCGAGACCGCCCTCCGTTGCGTCCGGAGATCCGGACGGAGATCCGGACGAAGCGCCGGAGAGCATCTCCTTCGCCGCCTTCTTGGCGCTCTCGACATCCGGCTGGTCGAAGGGGTTGATGCCCAGCACACGGCCCGCGGTGACGGTCGCGACCTCCCACACGAGCATCTGGGCACCCAGGGCTCCGGAGACGAACACATCGGAGCCGTCGGTCGCGAGCTCGACCGCCGCGCCTTTGGCGGCGTCTGCCACCAGATGCGCGACGGTGACGTCGAAGGGAGGCAAGGCGACCTCGGGCGCCGTACTGTCGGCAACCACGACGGGAAGCAAGCCAGTGCCCTGCTTCCCGGTGCTCTCGGCGATCAGCTGCTCCGCCCAGTCAGCGAACCCGGTCAGCCCTGAGCCCTTGTCGACGATGACCAGCTTGTCGCGCAGCGGCCGGGTGCCTGCCATCGCTACTCCGAGCTGAAGGCCCGGGTTGGACTCGTCGTCGCTGGCCAGGGCGGGAGCTGCCGTCTCGGCCTCGTCGAGCAAGGCACCGATGTCGGCACCGGCGAGGCCGCTCGGGACGAGTCCGAATGCAGTGAGCGCGGAGTAGCGTCCGCCCACGTCGGGGTCGGCGTTGATCACGCGGTAGCCGGCTTCACGCGACTCCTGGTCCAGAGGGCTGTCCGGATCGGTCACGATCACCAGCCGACGGGTGGGGTCGATGCCCACCCGTTCGAAGGCCTCGACGTAGGCGCGTCGTTGCGAGTCGGTCTCCACTGTCGAACCGGACTTGCTCGAGACGACCACGACCGTGCGGTCGAGCCGGTCCCCGAGCGCGGCACGCACCTGGTCGGGGCTCGAGGAGTCCAGCACCGTCAGCTCCACCCCCGCCGTCGCACAGATCACCTCCGGTGCCAGCGACGAGCCGCCCATGCCGCACAGGACGACATGGGCGGCACCGTCGTCGAGGAGCTCCCGACGCAGTGCCTCGATGTCGTCGACGAGAGGTCGAGACGTGCGATGCAGGCCGACCCAGGCCAGCCGGGCGGCTGCCTCGGACTGGGCATGAGGGCCCCAGAGCGTGGGGTCCTGGTCGAACAGCCGGCTTGCGAAACGGTTCTCGACAAGCTCGGCAACGTTGCGGGTGACCGCTTCTGCTGCCGCCCCGGTGGCGACGACCTCGACGGAGCCAGCCGCTGGCGAGGTCACTTGGCCGCGCCCTCCAGGTTGGTCTTCACGGTCTCCAGGAGCTCGTCCCACGACGTGACGAACTTCTGCACGCCTTCGTCCTCGAGCACCGCGATCACGTCGTCGTAGTCGATGCCGAGATCGGCGAGCACGTCCATCACCTGCTGCGCGTCGTCGTACTTCGTGGTGATCTGGTCACCTCTGACCTCGCCGTGGTCGGCGAACGCCTGCATCGTCTTCTCGGGCATCGTGTTGACGGTGTTCGGCACGACGAGCTCGGTCAGGTACATGGTGTCGGAGTAGTCGGGGTTCTTCACCCCCGTGGACGCCCAGAGCGGCCGCTGCTCACGCGCCCCGTCCTTGCGGAGGGCAAGGAAACGGTCGTCGCCGAAGACCTCTTCGTACTCCTTGTAGGCGAGCCGCGCGTTGGCGATGCCGGCCTTGCCCATCAGGTCCGCCGTCCTGGGGTCGTCGATCTTCTCCAGCCGCTTGTCGATCTCGGCGTCGACGCGGGAGACGAAGAACGAGGCGACGGAGTGGATCTGGGACAGGTCCTGGCCGTTGGCCCTTGCCTGCTCCAGGCCCTCGAGGTAGGCGTCCATCACGCCTTTATAGCGGTCGATCCCGAAGGTCAACGTCACATTGACGCTGATGCCCTCGGCGAGCACGGAGGAGATCGCCGGGGCGCCCTCGGTCGTCGCGGGGATCTTGATGAACAGGTTGGGACGGTCCACCGCCTTCCAGAGCTTCTGGGCCATTCCGATGGTGGCGTCCGTGTCGTGGGCGATGCCGGGGGAGACCTCGATCGAGACCCGCCCGTCGACGCCGTCGGTGGCCCGCCAGGTGTCCGTCAGGACGTCGCAGGCCTCGCGTACGTCGTACGTGGTGAGCTCGAAGACCGCGTCGTCGAGCGACATTCCGGACTCAGCGAGCTGTGCGACCTGGTCGGCGTAGCGGTCACCGTCGCTGATGGCCGCAGCGAAGATGGTCGGGTTGGTCGTGACCCCGACGACGGAGTCGTTCTTCACCAGCTCGGCCAGGTTTCCGGACTCGATGCGTTCGCGGGACAGGTCGTCGAGCCAGATCGACACTCCTGCATCGGCAAGTGCTTTCAGACGTTCGGACATGGCTTCCTCTCGAATTTCGGTGCTCAGATTCAGATTCAGTTGTGCTGTCGGTTGTCTCAGTCGCTCACCAGGGCGAGGCTGTCCTCGGCGGCCAGCGCCACCGCCTCCGCGGTGAGGTCGAACTCCTTGTAGATGCGTTCGTAGTCCGCCGAGGCTCCGAAGTGCTCCAGCGACACGATCTTGCCCTTGTCGCCAACCACCTCGCGCCACCCTTGTGCGACGGCTGCCTCCACGCTCACCCGCGCCTTGACGACCGGAGGAAGAACGGTGTCTCGGTAGGACTCGTCGGCGGCCTCGAACCACTCACGGCACGGCATCGACACCACCCGGGCGCGGATGCCCTTCTCGGCGAGCAGCGTGCGGGCCGAAACGGCGAGCTGGACCTCCGAGCCGGTGCCGATCAGGACCACGTCGGGTTGCCCGCCATCGACGTCGAGCAGCACGTAGCCGCCGTTCTTCACGTTCTCGGTCGTGGACCAGTGTTCACCATTGGCGTCCTCGCCGCGGGGGAAGACCGGCACGTTCTGCCGGGTCAGGCACAGACCCGCTGGCCGGTCCGGGTGCTCGAGGATGGTCTGCCAGGCGGCGACGGTCTCGTTCGCGTCGGCGGGGCGTACGACGTCGAGCCCGGGGATCGCGCGCAGAGCCGCGAGGTGTTCCACGGGCTGGTGGGTGGGACCGTCCTCGCCCAGACCGATCGAGTCGTGGGTCCAGACGTAGGTCACCGGCAGCCCCATGATGGCGGCGAGGCGGACCGCGGGACGCATGTAGTCGGAGAAGGTGAGGAACGTGCCGCCGTACACCCGAGTTCCACCGTGGGTCGCGATGCCGTTCATGATCGCGCCCATCGCGTGCTCACGGATCCCGAAGTGAAGGACCCGACCGTAGGGGTTGCCCTTGAACATCTTCGTCGAGTGCTCGGCGGGGATGAAGGAGTCCTCACCTTCCGGAGTCGTGTTGTTCGACTCCGCGAGGTCCGCCGACCCGCCCCACAGCTCCGGCAGCACCGGCGTGATCGCGTTGATCACCGCTCCGGATGCCTTGCGAGTGGCGACGCCTTTGGGGTCGGCCTCGAACGTCGGCAGCGCGTCTGTCCATCCCCGGGGCAGGGAGTGGGTCTCCATGCGCTCCCACAGCTCCACGTTGGACGAGCCCTTCTTGGCCCAGGCGGCGAAGTCGTCGTCCCAGTCGGCCTGCGCCTGCTTGCCGCGTGCCACCGCCTCGCGGGTGTGTGCGAGAACCTCGGCAGGCACGGCGAAGGTCTCGTCGGGGTCGAACCCGAGGATTTCCTTGGTGGCGGCGACCTCGTCCTCACCCAGCGCGGAACCGTGGGCCTTGCCGGTGTTCTGCGCCTTCGGCGCGGGCCAGGCGATGATCGTGCGGAGCCGGATGAAGCTCGGCCGGTCGGTGACTTGGCGAGCCTCCTGAAGCGCCGTCCAAAGTGCATCCACGCTCTCGTCGTACGTGCCGCCGCCATTGGTCCAGTCGACGGTCTGGACGTGCCAGCCGTAGGCCTCGTAGCGGGCCGCCACGTCCTCGGTGAACGCGACGTCGGTGTCGTCCTCGATGGAGATCTCGTTGGCGTCGTAGATCACTGTGAGGTTTCCGAGCTGCTGGTGCCCCGCGAGTGAGGAGGCTTCGGAGCTGACTCCCTCCTGCATGTCGCCGTCGCAGGCGATCGAGTAGATCTGATGGTCGAAGGGGCTGCCGTCCGGCGCGGCCTTCGGGTCGAAGAGACCACGCTCGCGACGCGATGCCATGGCCATGCCGACCGCGTTCCCGACGCCCTGACCGAGCGGGCCGGTCGTCGTCTCGATGCCGGCGGCGTGACCGTACTCGGGGTGGCCGGGGGTCCTGCTGTTCCAGGTGCGCAGCGACTTCAGGTCGTCGATCTCCAGACCGAACCCGGCGAGGTAGAGCTGGATGTAGAGGGACAGGCTGGAGTGTCCCGCGGAGAGCACGAAGCGGTCACGTCCGGGCCAGTGCGGGTCCGCGGGATTGTGCCGCATGACCTTCTGGAAGAGCAGGTACGCCGCTGGCGCCAGGCTCATCGCGGTGCCGGGGTGCCCGTTGCCCACCTTCTGCACGGCGTCCATTGCGAGGACGCGGACGGTGTCCACGGCTCGGTCGTCGATCTCGGACCATTCCAGCTTGGTGGGGCTTGTGCTCACGTTTCGTTCCCTCTCAACTGCCGATGAGACCTAGTGGAGCGTCTTGCCCGAGCCTACTCACGACTTGCCAATACCTTTCTGATGGGTTGTGCCCAGGATCCTGCGGGCAATGCGCCCGCAGCAGCGCAGACCATTCGCACTAGACTGGGGATAGCCTTTTGAGCGCCCATCTGCACCATCGAACCGAGGTTCTAGTGACGGCCGTCGATCCACAGGTCCCTGTGTCTGCGCAGGCGACCCGGCCACTGGCGCCTCGTGATGTCGCCGTCGCCTACGTGGGTCTGATGAAGCCCCGGATCATCGAGCTTCTGCTGCTGACGACGGTGCCCGTGATGTTCCTTGCGCAACGGGGGGTGCCCCCGCTGGGCCTGGTGGTGGCCACCGTGGTCGGGGGCAGCTTGTCCGCCGGGAGTGCGAACGCCCTCAACTGCGTCTACGACCGGGACATCGACGAACGGATGCGACGAACCCGCCGTCGTGCGCTGCCGCGCCACATCGTGAGTCCGGTTTCTGCGCTTGTGTTCGGGCTCCTTCTGGGGGTGGTCTCGACCCTCGTGCTCGGCTTCCTGGTTAACTGGCTCTCTGCCGGTCTGGCGCTGGTGGCCAACGTCTTCTACGTCGTCGGCTACACGATGATCCTGAAACGTCGAACCTCGCAGAATATCGTCTGGGGCGGTGCTGCCGGCTGCTTCCCCGCGCTGATCGGCTGGACCGCGGTGAGCGGGGAGCTGGCATGGGCCCCGGTCATCCTGTTCCTGGTGGTCTTCTTCTGGACTCCACCGCACTTCTGGGCGCTGGCGATCCGTTATCGCGAGGACTATGCGGCTGCTGCAGTCCCCATGCTGCCCGTGGTGGCCGGCGCCAAGACGGTCGCTCGCCAGATCGTCGTCTATTCCTACGTGATGGTCGCGACATCCCTGCTTCTGTGGCCAGTGGCACCCACGGGCTGGTTCTACCCAGCGGCGGCTGCGACTCTCGGAGCCGCGTTCCTGGTGGAGTCGCACTTCTTGCTGGGACGCGCCGCGAAGAGCGACGACGTCTCCGACCTGAGACCGATGCGGCTGTTCCACTGGTCGAACATGTACCTCTCGCTGCTCTTTGTCTCGGTCGCGCTCGACCCGCTGCTCACTCGGTGAGACCTACGCCGGCCGACCTCGCGTACGCCGCCAACTCCAGCCGCATGAACAGCGGAAGTTGCTCGACCTCGGGCCGGGCATCACCAACGTCCGTGGGAGCGCGGACCAGGTGCAGGGTCCGGGCCAGGCCGATCTTGTGCGCGAACGGGACCACCTGGCCATCCACCCAGGCGGCCGCCTCCACCGATAGGTGGCGGGTGTGGGCGGCGACCTGCCGGCCCCGCCACCCCGGCAGGGTGCCGACCTGGACCCAGGCCCAAGCCGCGGCAGCCGGTGCCGCAGCTCGAGGGCGTCGCCGACCAGCTGCTGACCTGCACCAGAGCACAGGATGCAGATCCCCCAATGCGCCGCCACCCTCGGCAGCGCGGCATAAGGGCTCTCAGTACGTCAGCCTCACACTGCTGGTCTCTCGCGGATGCCGACCAGGAGCCAGGTCACCGCGGCCGAGACGAGGGCGGCGCCGAACAGGTGCAGACCCACGAGTACGACGGGCAGGTCGGTGATGTACTGCACGAAGCCGACCACAGCTTGGGCGAGCTCGATCGCGAGCAACGTCGTTGCCGCCTTCACCGCACGTGCTGGGGCTCCGACAGACCGAAGCGCGAGCAGGGAACCGATCGTGAGCCCGAGCAACAGGAACACGACGTCGGTGTGGACCTGGCTCAGAGCTGCGGGGTCGAGGCCGTTGCGCGGCGCATCGACGTCACCGGCATGCGGCCCACTGCCGGTGACCACGGTGCCGACGTACAACACCACACAGCCAACCCCGAAAGTGGCCTTGACCAACGATGCTGTGGTGGGCGGCACGACGAGCGCGGGCGGGCCGTCGCCTTCCCGGAGGCGCCGTAGCAGGACCACTGAGACTCCGATCATCGCGAGTGAGACCAACAGGTGGAAGGCGACGATCCATGGGTTCAGGTCGGTCAGCACCGTCAGCCCGCCGACCAGGGCCTGGGCGGGAACGCCGAGGGCGAGCAGGAGAGCCAGGCGTACGACGGAGCGGCGGCCGTAGCGCCATGCGGCCACGAAGGTGGCAATGGCGACCGCCGCAAGGAGGAAGGTGACCAGCCGGTTGCCGAACTCGATCGCGCCGTGCGGGCCGAGCTCTCCGTGCGGGACGAACGACTCGTCCGTGCACCGCGGCCACGTGGGACAACCGAGGCCGGACCCTGTCAGCCGGACCACGCCACCGGTCACCACGATCAGGATGTTCATGACGAGAGATGTCATGGCCAGCGGCTGCATCCACCTCGGTGGCTTCTCGGTGGCCGCTGCGTCCACTCCCAGGGTCTTCCTGCTGGGATGCATGCGACTTGCGGGCACGCGGGAACAGTACTTGTTGCACCGGAACAGTTCCTGCTCGCCCTCTACGATGAGCCATGGCCTCAACGCCCCATGTTTGCCGAGCCGCTGAATGAGTGCAGCGGTCGTAGACCACGAACGCGTGCGGATGCTCGAAACCTGCGAACCAGTGTGCCCGGCAGGCGTCGAGTACGGCGCGTTGCTGGAGCACTGGCGCGACGCGGAGTGGAAGGGCTCACAACGTCCCTGGATCGCGTGGGCGTTGATGCGTGCGGTAACGAGTCGGTGGTTGCTGTGGCTGATCGGCACGCTGCGGCGCCACAGCCGCACCCAGCGCGGGGCTGGCCCGCACCTCATGCTTGGGTGCGCTGAGCGGGGTCTGTTCCCCGAGGTGAGTCGGGCTGCGCGCCGGTTGCGGCCCGAGCTTCTTGCTCCGCGCCGGCAGGGCTGTTGCGGTGCGCTGCATGCACACAACGGCGAGCTCGAAAAGGGCCGGGAGCTCGCTCGGCGGCTCGGCGAGCAGCTGCCAGGCACCATCGTCACGACGTCCGGTGGCTGCGCCGCTCACCTGGCCGAGATCCTCGGGACCGAGCGGGTGAAAGAGCTCTCGCAGTACCTGATCTCGGCTAACGCGCAGCCCCCCGGGCAGGTCACCGTCGACGGTCGCCCGGCCAGAGTCACCCTGCAGGACTCATGTCATCTGCGCAACGGCCTCGGCGTCTGGCGCGAACCTCGCGAGCTGATCGGGCAGGTCGCCGAGTACGTCGAGATGCCGGATGCCGCAGGCTGTTGCGGCGCTGCCGGGACTTACTCGCTCCTGCGCTCCAAGGACAGCCGCCGAGTGCTCGACCTCGCCTCCGACGGCCCAAGTGACAGAGACCGCTGATGGAGGTGGTCATCTGCGGGTCGGCCGGTGAGATGGCGGAGCTGGCAGCCGATGTAGTCGAGGACGTGTTGACCGGCAAGCCGGAGGCAGTGCTAGGTCTCGCCACGGGGTCCAGCCCCCTGGTCCTGTACGACGAGCTCGTCTCGCGCTACCTCGACGCCCGCTTGTCGTTCAGCAGAGCCAAGGCCTTCGCACTCGATGAGTACGTCGGGCTTCCTCCGGACCATCCGGAGCAGTATCGCGCCGTGATCGACAGAGAGATCGCCTCCCGGGTCGACTTCGCCCCAGGAGCAGTCCGATGCCCGGACGGCAACGCAGAACTCCCTCAGGCATGTGCCGACTACGAGGCGGCGATCTTGAGCTCCGGGGGAGTGGACGTGCAGATACTCGGCATCGGCACGGACGGGCACCTGGGTTTCAACGAACCAGGATCCTCCTTGGCCTCACGGACGCGCGTGAAGACCCTCACGGAGCAGACACGAAGGGACAACGCCAGGTTCTTCGGTGGTGATGTCGGCGCCGTCCCTCGGCATGTGATCACCCAAGGCCTCGCCACCATCTCGCAGTCGCGGCACCTCTTGCTCCTGGCTGCGGGGAGCACCAAGACCGAGGCCGTTCACCATCTGGTGGAGGGCGCTGTTTCGGCGCGTTGGCCGGCAACCGTGCTCCAACACCATCCGCACGTGACCGTCCTGCTCGACGAAGCCGCCGCCAGCGCCCTCCAGCTTGCTGGCTACTACCGCGAGACCTACGCCCACAAGCCGACCTGGCAAGGGCTGTGAGTTCCCGGCCATGTCGGGGCGCACTGGGAAAAGAAATGCCCGCGAAAGCCTTGACCAGCGAGACTGGATGTAGGAAAGTTTCTACTACCGTCTGAAATTAGTCAGTTACTTACCACTTGCGGATATCCGGCTCCCGAAATACGCAGCCGCCGTGCCGCCTGGAGGACTCGATGCGCAGCCCCGCCCCATCCCGCCGCAATACCAGCACGTTCATGTTGATCGCCGCTCTGCTTCTCGGGATCGCCCTGTCTCCGGTTCCTACAGCGGGGGCAACTGGGACGACCGAGTCGGTCGCACCACCGGCAGCCCGCGTTGATCGCGGCACCGCGTGGGTGAACAGCGCCCTGGACAAGATGACGCTGCAGGAGAAGGTCGGACAGCTGTTCATGACCTACGCCTACGGCGAAAAGGCCAACACGAAGGCGCCCGCCGACGTGGCGGCCAACCAGACTACGTACGGCGTCAAGAACGCCGCTCAGCTGATCGACAGGTACAAGCTGGGCGGCCTCATCTACTTCGCCTGGTCCAACAACGTCAACAACACCGAGCAGATCGCCAGACTGTCCAACGGCGTGCAGAACGCCTCCCTCAGCCAACGAAGCAAGATCCCCTCGCTGATCTCCACCGACCAGGAGGGTGGGGTGGTCTTCAGAGTGCCAGCGACGGAACTCCCCGGCAACATGGCGCTGGGCGCCGGACGCAGCCCGCAGGACGCCCAGACCGCAGCAGTCATTGGCGGTTCCGAGCTTAAGGCGGTCGGTGTCAACTGGAACTTCGCGCCGGTGGCCGACGTCAATGTCAACCCGGCCAACCCGGTGATCGGAGTCCGCTCCTTCAGCGAGGACCCCACGCTCACAGCCGATCTGACCGCGGCGCAGGTGCGCGGTTACCAGGACGAGGGCATTGCCGCCGCTGCCAAGCACTTCCCCGGACACGGCGACACGGCCGTCGACAGCCACACCGGCCTGCCCACCATCGACCACACCCGCGCGGAGTGGGAGGAGATCGACAAGCCGCCTTTCCAGGCCGCCATCGACCAGGGCATCAAGGCGATCATGACCGCGCACATCGTGGTGCCGTCTCTCGACCCCTCCGGCGACCCGGCAACGCTGTCCAAGCCGATCCTGACCGGTGTCTTGCGCAACGAGATGGGTTATGACGGAGTCGTGATCACCGACGCGTTGACCATGGCTGGTGTACGCGAAAAGTACGGCGACGCGCAAGTGCCGGTGCTGGCGCTCAAAGCCGGTGTCGACATGCTGCTGATGCCGCCCGACCTCGACCTCGCCTACAACTCCGTGCTTGGTGCAGTGAGGAGCGGTGAGCTGACCGAGAGCCGCATCGACACCTCGGTCAAGCGCATCCTCCGTCTCAAGTGGGACCTGGGCCTGGTGCAGAACCCGTACGTAGATGTCGCCCGCGCGCTAGAGGTCACCCGCTCCCCTGAACACCTCGAGCAGGCGCAGGCGCTGACCGACCGCACTCCCACACTGGTCAAGAACGAAGGTGATCTCCTGCCTCTCGCGGATGCCGGCCAGAGTGTGCTCGTCACCGGTGCGGGCACGGCCCCGACCGCGATCGTCGCCGAAAGGATGAAGCAGCGCGGCGCCAAGGCCGACGTCTTCGAGACCGGCACCAACCCGAACCAGGCGAAGATCGACGCGGCAGTCGCCGCAGCCAAGACCCACGACGTCACGGTCGTACTCACCAACCGGGCCTGGATGTCGAGCGGCGCGGGCCAGCGTGAGCTCGTACGCCAGCTCACTGCAACCGGCAAGCCGGTGATCGCGGTAGCCATCCGGGACGCGTACGACATCGCTCACTTCACCGAGGTGCCGGCTTATCTCGCCACCTACAGCTACTCCGGCGTCTCCCTGGAGTCGGCGGTCCGGGTGCTCTACGGCGAGATCAACCCGCAGGGCAAGCTGCCGGTCACGATCCCTACGGCAGGAGACCCCGACACCGCGCTCTACCCGTTCGGCTACGGGCTGAGCTACTGAGACCTTCCACCGCGGCACCGAGGAGCACTGACATGGACAGGCGCAACTTCCTGAAGACAGCGGTCACCGCCACCGGCACCGCAGCGATCACCGCCACCGGTCTCCCGGCTGCGTTCGGAGCCCCGGACACCAACGCCCGATCAGCGGCGCCAACCTCTGGCCCGGTGCTCACCGGTATCCAGGTGCTGGCCCGCGACGACTACCGGCTGCTCGCCGGTCAGCGGGTCGGGCTGATCTCCAACCCGACCGGCGTCATTCCCGACCTGAGTCACGAGATCGACATGATCGTCGCTTCGGGCAAGGTCAACCTGGTGGCGGCCTTCGGCCCGGAGCATGGTTTCCGGGGAAGCGTGGAGGCCGGCGGCTCCGAGGGGAGCTACGTCGACCCGCGCACGGGGGTGCCCGTCTACGACACCTATGGCAAGAACGTGGACCAGATTGCCGACTACTACCGGCAGGCCGAAGTCGACACGGTGATGTTCGACATCCAGGACGTCGGGGCCCGCTTCTACACCTATATCTGGACCATGTACCAGTGTCAGGTCGCTGCGTCGCAGGCCGGTGTTCGCTTCGTCGTGCTGGACCGTCCCAACCCCATCACCGGCATGGCGGCGCTGGGCCCGGTGATGCACCCCGAGCATGCGAGCTTCGTCGGCCTCAAGCCCATCTCCCAGCAGCACGGGATGACCGTCGCCGAGATGGCGAGGCTGTTCAACCGAGAGTTCCTTCCCGAGGACCCGAAGGCGAACGGACCCGCCGACCTGACCGTCGTCCGGATTGAGGGCTGGCGCCGCGACATGTACCACGAGGAGACCGGGCAGCCCTGGGTCATGCCATCGCCGAACATGCCGCGGGTCGAAACAGCCGTGGTGTATCCAGGCACCTGTCTCTTCGAGGCCACCAACCTGTCCGAGGGACGCGGCACCACCCGCCCGTTCGAACTGATCGGGGCGCCCTACGTCGGCTACTCGTGGGCTGACGCTCTGCGGGCTCAGGAGCTTCCCGGCGTCGAGTTCCGGGAGGCCTACTTCGTACCCTCGATGTCCAAGCACGCCGGTGTCGGCTGCGGCGGAGTCCAGCTGCACGTGAGCGATCGGGCAGCGTTCGGGGCAATCCGCACTGCCATCGCGATGATCATCACGGCGAAACGGGTCTATCCCGAAAACTTCGGGTGGCGTGAGTCGACGGCGCCGTACTGGATCGACCGGCTCACCGGCTCCGAGCAGGTCCGGTTGGCGATCGACCGCGGCGCCGGTGTCGACGAGGTCGTCGCCGGCTGGCAGAGCGAGCTCGCGAAGTTCCGCCAGACGCGCAAGCAGTATCTGCTGTACCCGAAGTCCCGATGAGGCGTGCCGGCCCGGCGTGGGCCCGATGGACGCCGAGCCGTGACTGAGGCAGCGGCCACGGTACGAATCAAGGCGCTGATGCCGGTGTTGGCTCCCGCCGAACAGAGAGTGGCCCGGCGGGTGCTCGAGGCTCCGGCGGCTGCGGCTGCGGCCACCATCACTACGCTTGCCCGCGAATGCGGCACGTCGGAGGCCACGGTGGTCAGGTTCTGCCGTGCCGTCGGGTTCCATGGCTATCGCGATCTGCGTCTCTGGCTCGCGAACGAGCTCGGCCGTGCAGAGGCTGGTGCCGGCTCGGCGAGGACGGTGAGCAGCGACATCCATCCCGGTGACGACCTTGACGCGGTGGTCGAGAAGATCGCCTTCGCCGACGCGCGGGCCGTCGAGGAGACGGCTCAGCAGCTCGACCTGGACGCGCTCCACCTCGTCATCGAGGCCCTTGTCTCCGCGCGGCGAATCGACATCTACGGTGTCGGCGCTAGCGCGTTCGTCGGCCTCGACCTCCAGCAGAAGCTGCACCGGATCGGCCAGGTGGCCTTCGCCTGGGTTGACCCGCACGTCGCCCTGACCAGCGCGGCGCTGCTCGGGGCCGAAGACGTCGCGGTCGGCATCTCACACAGTGGCACGACGCTCGACACCGTCGACGCACTCTCGGAGGCACACGCCAACGGGGTCACGACCATCGCGGTGACCAACTTCCCGCGGTCGGAGCTGGCCGCGTGCGCCGACCACGTGCTCACAACGGCCGCCCGTGAGACAACGTTCCGCTCTGGGGCCACTGCCAGCCGGTTGGCCCAGCTCACGGTCGTCGACTGCATCTTCGTCGGCGTCGCCCAACGCACCTACGAGTCCTCCCAGCGTGCCCTCGAAGTCACGCACGCGGCCGTCTCTGAGCGGCGTGCCAGCCGTCGTACCGACAAGCAGGAAGGACGTTGGTGACCGGGAACGGCACGGGCTGTCTGGACGCTGGGATCGTCCGTCAGGTCAGTGCGAGACGAAGCCGCGCCTGCACGGTAGCAGCGGCGGGGTCGACCTCGCTGAGCGCCAACCAGGCAGCACCGCCCACTCCGTCGAGCACCGACCGCACCGGCCCCGACAGCCGCTGGTCCACCAGATCACGCAGCCTCGCTCCCACCGGAGACTCCTTGTCGGTCAGGCCTCCCGCGAGCACGATGGGTGTCCGCTCCTCGGGACGACGGACCCGGCACACGGTCTCCAGGAGCAGCCTTGCTGCCTGTTCGACAATTCGCTTCGCCACGTGGTCATTTTCCGCACAGGCTGCCGTGACCAGCGGTGCCAGCTCAGCGAGCCGAACCGCTGGCCGAGAGTTCACCGTGTCGATGACCCGGACTCGTTGCCAGCTCAGGTCAGGTCGCTGGCTCAGTGCGGTCGGCTCGTCGAGGGCAGCGAGCTCACGGAGCACCGACCGCACGAGTGGACCCGGTTCCTCGCCCGCGTCCAGAGTGCGCAGCGTGGCCCGGGCAGCCTCACGGCCCAGCCAGAAGCCGGACCCGTCGTCTCCGAGGAGCCAACCGTGACCGTCCACAGTCTGGATGAGCTGACGGTTCCGAACTGCTCCGGCGACCGCTCCGGTGCCGGCGATGAGGATGGTGCCGTCCGGCTCCGACGTGCCAGCAGCGAAGGCGATCTCCAGGTCCGACGCGTATCTCGGAAGGCAGCCCATCCCCAGGTCGGCCCACACCCGGTCGAATGCGTCGCGCACCTCGGGCCGGCTCAACGCGGAACCCCCGGCGACCCCGATCACCGCCGCCCGCACCAGTGCCGGTTCCAGGCCGGCGAGGGCGTGGGCCATCGCCTGTCCGAGGGCAGCCGCCGCCGTGCCAGGGTGAGAAACGGGGTTGCCGCCACCGGCCGTGCCGCGGCCCAGTGGCAGCCCGTCCTTGCCGGCCACCAGCACGCGCGTAGAGGTACCCCCGAGGTCGCCGCCCACGACCATCCAGTCAGCCGGTTGCCCTGCATGTCCCGTATGCACGTCCTGCTCCCTTCTCAGCAGCGCGGACCTTTCTACCAGCCCCGGCATGGTCACGGCTTGGCCGCAATCTCCAAGGTCATCGCCATGTCCTTGACATCGGCCCTGCGTTCGGCGAGGTTCACACCGAAGCACCAGCGCTGTTGGGAGAGGACGGGCCTCGGATGGTAGCCACGGTCAGTGCGGAAGCCTACGTGCGTGTGCTGACGCCGCTGGTCGACAAGGTCGGTGAGCAGGGCTCCGGCCCGATTCAGCAGGCGGCCGACCTGGTGGTGGCGTCGCTTTCCTCGGACGGGATTCTCCAGGCCTTCGGATCCGGCCACTCGGAAGCAGTCGCGATGGAGCTCGCCGGCCGTGCTGGCGGTCTGGTTCCGAGCAACAGGATCTCGCTGCGTGACGTGGTCATCTTCGGTGGTGAGTCGCCGGACGTACTCAGCACCGGTGTCCTCGAACGCGACCCCAGTATTTCCCAGCGGCTCTACGACCTGGCCCATCCCCACCCGTCCGACGTGTTCGTGATCGCCTCCAACTCAGGCGTCAACGGATCGATCGTGGAGATGGCGCGCATCGTCAAGGCCAGGGGTCATTCTCTGATCGCGATCACCTCGCTCACCCAGACCACCGACCTTCAGTCCCGACACCCCTCGGGCACAAGACTCGCCGACCATGCCGACGTACTGCTGGACAACGGTGCGCCGTACGGCGATGCGGTCCTCGACCTGCCAAGTGGTGGCAGGGTCTGCGCAACGTCGTCCATCACCGCCGCGTTGCTGGCACAGATGCTCACCGCGGAAGTCGTCCGTCGACTGATCGCCGCTGGGGGAACGCCACCTGTCTACCTGTCCGCGAACATCCCGGACGGTGACGAGCACAACCATGCCCTCGAACAACGGTACGCAGGCCGGATCCGGCGCACCGCGTGACTCACCACCTGGCACCGAAGGAGAAAAACGTATGAACACCCCAAACAAGTACTCCCGCCGGATCTTCCTGCAGCGAGCCGGCCTGGCCTCCATCGCCGTAGCAGGCGGCACATCCTTACTCGCCGGCTGTGCCAGTGGCGGCGGCGGGGGAGAGGACACCGTGAGCGGTGGAGGCAAGGACAAGACCGCAGACAACCCCTTCGGCGTTGATGCCGCTGACCCGCTGTCCGTCGTCATCTTCAACGGCGGGTACGGCGACGAGTACGCCAAGTTCCACGAGTCGCTCTACAAAAAGCAGTTCTCCGATGCCAAGATCAGCCACAAGGCGATCACCGACATCCGCCAGCAGATGCAGCCCCTCTTCAACGCCGGCAACCCACCCGATGTCCTCGACAACGCGGGCGCGGAGGCGATGCCCATCTCGACCCTGGCCGAGACCGGTCAGCTGACCGACCTCACGGAGCTGTTCGACGCCGACGCGATCGGGCAGGAGGGCACCCCGATCCGCGACACCTTGAACCCGGTGGCGATCGAGTCGGCAGAGTACGCCGGCAAGCCGATGGTGCTCAACTACGCCCTCCAGGTCTACGGCCTCTGGTACGACCGGGCGTTGTTCGATGAGAAGGGCTGGGAGCCTGCTGAGACCTGGGAGGACTTCCTCGCACTCTGCGAAGAGATCAAGGGCGCCGGCATGGCGCCGATGGCTCACCAGGGCAAGTACCCCTACTACATCCAGCAGGTCCTGATGGACCTGGCCGTCAAGCACGGTGGCCCCGAGGTCGCCTACGCCATCGACTCCCTCGAGCCAGACGCATGGAAGCACGAGTCGATGAAGATGGCCGCCGAGGCGCTGCTGGAGATCAAGTCGAAGGGCTACATGCTCGAGGGCACCGAGGGCCTCGACCACATCCAGTCGCAGACACGGTGGAACGAGCACAAGGCCGCCTTCATCCCGTGTGGCTCATGGCTCGAGAACGAGCAGAAGGAGATCGCCCCGGCGGGCTTCGAGACGACCGTCGCGCCCACACCTCTGCTTGACGGTGCGGCGCTTCCGTTCGACTGCACCCGGGTCGAGGCTGCGGAGGCCTTCGTCGTACCTGCCAAGGCCGCGAACCAGGCCGGCGGGCTGGAGTACCTGCGGACCATGGTCTCCAAGGAGGGTGCGGCGGAGTTCACCAAGCTGACAGCCGCCCCCACCATCGTCAACGGTGCAACCGAAGGACTCGACCTCACGCCGGGGGCATCCTCGGCGATCGCTCTGATCGACTCCGGCGGCGAGGACAACTGGAACTACTACTACGCGATCTGGTACTCACCGATGGACCCGAAGATCCAGTCGGCCGTCGCAGAGCTTGCTGCCGGGCGCCTCACCGCTGACGAGTTCTGCGCCGAGGCGCAGAAGGTCGCCGACGAGACTGCAAGTGACTCCGCAACTCAGAAGCGAACCCGCCCGTAGCGCCCGGACTCCGCTGGCAAGGGAAGGGAGGCGTCGATGCAGCACGGCAGGTACCGGTTCATCGCCGGCTTCCTGGCCGCGCCCCTCACGCTGTATGTCTTCTTCGTGATCTGGCCCTTCGTCCAGGCCTTCCACTACTCGTTGACGGACTGGACGGGCGTGTCACCGGAGTTCGGCTATGTGGGGTTGGCGAACTTCGAGAACCTGTTGAACGACTCGTTGTTCCTCACGGCGCTACGAAACAATGCCGTGCTGCTGGTCGGCCTGCCACTGGTCACCGTGCTGCTGGCACTCTTCTTCGCGTTTCTGCTCAACGTGGGAGGAAGCTCCGGCAGCGCGGGAGTGCGGGGCATCCGGGGCAACGGCTTCTACAAGCTGGCGTTCTTCATGCCTCAGGTGCTGTCCGTCCCGGTCATTGCCGTGATCTGGTCGGTGATCATGGACCCGACTTCTACGGGTCTGGCGAACTCCGTCCTCGGCTTCGTCGGCTCAGGGCCGTCGGATTGGCTTGCGGACCCCAACTTCGCGCTCTACTGCGTGT
>JALZKI010000022.1 GCA_030859325.1 Actinomycetota bacterium | reverse complement strand
CCCGAGTAGTCGATGTCCTCGCCTTCCTCGAGCAGCTTGGAGCAGTCCTCGAACGAGGAGCATTCCGTGCCGTCCTTGGTGACGTTGATGATCTCGGAGCCGATGGCCTCGCCAGAGTCGTCTTCTGCGGCGACGGCGGCCAGCGCGGTGATCATGACAGCGTCGTAGGACTCGGCCCCGTAGGTCAGGTCCTTGAGCTTCGGGTCGATCTCCTTGAGGTTCTTGATGAACTCCTGGTCCGGCTCAGCCGCGCCCGGCACAGTGGCCTTGACGCCGGTGAGGTCGAAGTTCTCCGAGGAGTAGTCGGCCAGGTTGCCGTCGACGAAGTAGATCTGGATATCCTGCGGGCCGATGCCCTTGGCGATCAGCTGGGGGATGATCTTCGTCGTCTCCTCGAAGGCGACGAGCACCAGCGCGTCGGGCTTGGACGCCGCGATCTTGGCCACCTCAGCGGTGTAGTTCTGCGCGTCCGCAGAGTAGAGCACGAACTCAGCGACCGTGGCACCCTTCTCCTCGAGAACCTCCTGGGTCCGCTCAGCCAGGCCCTCGCCGTAGAAGTCCTGGCGTCCCATGATCGCGACGTTGTCGAAGCCGTCCTCGACCACGAGGTTGGCCAGGATCTCGCCCTGAAGCACGTCCGACGGAGCGGTGCGGAAGTACAAGCCGTTGTCGTCGTAGGTGTCGAAGCCCGCGGCAGTGTTGGCCGGCGAGAAGTGCACGACGCCCGCTCCTGTGATCTTGTCGATCACGCTCACCGACACACCGGAAGCGGCGGCACCGATGATTGCGTCGGCCTTGGCGTTGAGGAGCGAGTCAACCTCGGCACCAGCGATGTCGGGAGTGCCGTCGCCGGAGTCGGCGTCGATCTCCTTGACATCGTTGCCGAGCACGCCTCCCGCGGCGTTGATCTCCTGGACCGCGAGGTCCACACCCGCGAACTCCGGCGGGCCGAGGAAGGCGAGGTCACCGGTCTGCGGCAGCAGGCTGCCGATGGTCAGAGTGCCGTCACCAGTCTTCGGCGCACCGCTCTCCTCCTTCTCGGAGGGGCTGGCCGCGTCGGTGTTCTCACCACCTCCTGCTGGCTCATTGCTGGTGTCCTGGCCACATGCACTGAGCACCAGCGAAGCAGCCGCGAGGACCGTGGCCGTGCGCCAGGCGCGAGTTGGGCGAATCATTGAGCCTCCGTCTATGGAGTATTGCGGTGCTCCACGCCGTCGGGCGAAGAGACCACTTTCGTGTGATGAAGTGAACCTAACCCCTCGGTGGGGCTCAGGCGGACATCTCGAACACTTTTGCCGCACTCTCGTTGTAACTTCGTGACCTCAGCGTGCCACAACGTGAGGCGAGTGGCCGGGGGCCTCCGGTATGTGGCTTTTCAGCTCCCGGTAACCGACGGTCCGTGCGTGAGGACACCCTCGGCGACCTGCCGCATGGAAAGACGCAGATCCATGGCCGTCTTCTGAATCCATCGGAATGCGTCCGGTTCGCTCACCTGCAGCTGCTGCTGGAGGACGCTTTTGGCGCGGTCGACCAGCTTGCGCGTCTGTAACCTCTCGGCGAGGTCGGCGACCTGTGACTCGAGTATCTGGATCTCCTCGAAACGGCTGAGCGCCATCTCGATCGCCGGCACGAGGTCACCCTTGTTGAACGGCTTGACCAGGTAGGCCATGGCCCCCGCGTCACGCGCTCGTTCGATGAGGTCCCGCTGGCTGAACGCGGTCAGGATCACGACCGGGGCGATCCGCTGCGTCGCAATCCGCTGCGCAGCCGAGATGCCGTCCAGCTTGGGCATCTTGACATCGAGTACGACGAGGTCGGGGCGGAGCTTCTCGGCGAGCTCGACGGCCTTGGCTCCGTCGCCGGCCTGCCCGACGACGTCGTACCCCTCCTCGTCCAGCATCTCGGCAAGGTCGAGACGGATCAGTGCCTCGTCCTCGGCGATCACCACACGGCGGGTGCTGCTGCGTGGCTCTTGGAGGCCGGACTGTCGTGGTCTCACAAGGCCAAGGCTAGTGCGGCACAGTAGATGCATGCATCTCAGCCGACGCCGGTCCGCCCTTCGGGACTACACCGGCCGGCGCCCTGCCCCATCTCGCTCGGGCGCGCCGCTGAGTCCGGTACGTTTGTCCCTGCAGCCGGCGGGCAAGCCTTCCGGTTGACCCGCTCAGCGCCCCGATAGCCCAACCGGTAGAGGCGATGTTCTCAAACAGCATTCAGTGTGGGTTCGAATCCCACTCGGGGCACCGAATCCTTGCCGACACAGTGGCGACCAGCTGAACCCCTCCGCGGAACCAGGTGAGAGGTCAGGAGAAGCGGCGGTACGCCGGTGCCACCTCGTTGATCGCGTCGCCCATGCAATGGATCCGTAGCGCGTTGGTCGAGCCCGGGATGCCGGGTGGACTGCCGGCGATGATCACCACGAGGTCCCCTTCTCGGACCCTCCCGGCCTTGAGCAGTGCCTCGTCGACCTGACGCACCATCTCGTCGGTGTGCTCGACCGATACGGTCTGGAACGTCTCGACACCCCAGCTGAGCGAGAGCTGGGAACGCACGACCGACTCCGGCGTGAATGCGAGCACCGGAATACTGCCGCGGAAGCGGGACAGCCGCTTGGCCGAGTCGCCGCTCTGGGTGAACGCGACGAGGTAGTTCGCACCGACCCGCTGCGCCACCTCGCACGCCGCCTTGGCGATCACGCCTCCACGGGTGTGCGGGTCCCAGTCGATCTCCGCCATCCGGGACAGGCCGTGGGCCTCGGTCGAGGCCACGATCCGCGCCATCGTCTTCACCGTCTCGATGGGATGCTCGCCGACGCTCGTCTCACCGGACAGCATCACCGCGTCCGCGCCGTCGAGCACGGCGTTGGCTACGTCCGAGGCCTCGGCGCGCGTGGGCCTCGGGCTGTGAATCATGGACTCGAGCATCTGGGTCGCCACGATCACCGGCTTGGCGTTGACACGTGCCTTCTCGATCACCTGCTTCTGAAGGAACGGGACGTCCTCGAGCGGGCACTCCACGCCCAGGTCACCCCGGGCCACCATGAACCCATCGAACGCGGCGATCACCTCGTCGAGGTGCTCGATCGCCTGAGGCTTCTCGATCTTGGCGATGACAGGGAGGAAGACGCCCTCCTCCTTCATGATCCGACGCACGTCGTCGACATCGTCGGCCGAGCGGACGAACGACAGCGCCACGAAGTCGACGGTCAGGTGCAACGCCCAACGCAGATCCTCGACGTCCTTCTCCGACAGCGCAGGCACCGAGACCGCTACTCCGGGCAAGTTGATGCCCTTGTGGTTGCTGATAGCCCCCGGGACGATGACGACGGTCTGCACGTCGGTTGCGCCCACGGCGGTCACCCGCAGGCGCACCTGCCCGTCGTCGACCAGGATGTCGTCGCCTATCGAGACGTCTCCAGGGAGTCCGCCGTACGTCGTCGAGCAGGTCTCTATATCCCCGGGTACGTCGCGGGTGGTGATCGTGAAGGTGCGCCCTCGCTCGAGGTGAACCGGTCCGTCGGCCACCTTCCCGAGCCGGATCTTCGGGCCTTGGAGGTCCGCGAAGATACCGACTCCACACCCGGTCTCGTCCGCGGCCTTGCGCGTCAGCCGAAACATCTCTTCGTGGTCGGCTCGGCTGCCGTGGCTGAGGTTAAGCCGGGCGACATCCATGCCGGCGTCCACGAGCTGGCGGATGCGCTCCGGTGAGGAGGTGGCGGGACCCAGGGTGCAAACGATCTTTGCTCTACGCACGACTCGACCTTAGAGGCAGCAGCTTCCGCCATCAAAGCGGGCATCGCGGAACCGGGCACGGCTCGACGGGGGAAGGAGACACGGCTCAGACGAGGAGGGGGCGTGCGGTCGGTGAGATCGGCGAGGGAAGGGTGGTCGCGCCGGTCAGGTAGGCATCTACTCCCGCGGCGCAGGCGCGCCCCTCGGCGATCGCCCACACGATCAGGGACTGGCCCCGCCCTGCGTCGCCGGCGACGAAGACCCCCGTGACCGAGGTCATGTACTTCCTGTCCCGCGCGACGTTGCCTCGCTCGTCGAGATCCACGCCCAGCTGTTCGACGACGCCATCGCGCTCCGGGCCGGTGAAGCCCATCGCGAACAGCACGAGCTCCGCGGGGATCTCCCGGTCGGACCCGGGCACCTCCGCGAACCGGCCGTCCTGCATCTCCACCTCGACGAGGTGCAGCGCACGCACGTTGCCCTCGTCGCCGCCGAGGAACTTCTTGGTCGACACGGCATAGACCCGCTCACCACCCTCCTCATGAGCCGAGGAGACCCGGTAGGTCATCGGATACGTCGGCCACGGCTGAGCCTCGACACGGGCAGTTCCCGGCTGCGCCATGATCTCCAGCTGGGTGACCGAGCCCGCCCCCTGGCGGTGCGCCGTACCCAGACAGTCGGCGCCGGTGTCCCCACCGCCGATGATCACCACGTTCTTGCCGGTGGCCAAGATCTGGTCCTTGACCTCCTCACCCAGCGACGCCCGGTTGGACTGCGGGAGGTACTCCATCGCCTGGTGGATGCCGCCGAGCTCACGTCCCGGCACCGGAAGGTCACGGGCCAGCGTGGACCCGGTCGCTAGCACGACGGCGTCGAACCGCTCGCACAGCTGCTGACCGCTGACCTCGCGCCCGACGTCGACCCCGGCCCGGAAGACGGTCCCTTCCCGCCTCATCTGGTCGAGCCGACGCTCGAGGTACTTCTTCTCCATCTTGAACTCTGGGATGCCATAGCGCATCAGCCCGCCGACCTTGTCGGCCCGCTCGTAGACCGCCACCGTGTGACCGGCCCGGGTCAGCTGCTGGGCCACCGCGAGGCCGGCGGGCCCCGAGCCCACCACAGCCACGGTCTTGCCGCTCAGCCACTCCGGCTGCTGCGGTCGGACGAAGCCGGAGTCGAACGCCTTGTCCGCGATCGCCACTTCGACGTTCTTGATCGTCACCGGGTCCTGGTTGATGCCCAGCACGCAGGCGGTCTCGCACGGCGCTGGGCACAGCCGGCCGGTGAACTCCGGGAAGTTGTTGGTCGCATGCAGCCGCTCGATCGCACCCTCCCAGTCGTCGCGCCACACCAGGTCGTTCCACTCCGGGATGATGTTGCCGAGCGGGCACCCCTGGTGGCAGAACGGGATGCCGCAGTCCATGCAGCGACCGGCCTGCTCGCTGATGATCGGCAGCAGGGCAGTTCCCGCCCCTCCGCGGTAGACCTCGTTCCAGTCGTGCACCCGCTCCTGCACCGGACGACGTGGCGCGACCTCGCGACCGTTCTTCAGGAAACCCTTCGGGTCAGCCATGGAGTGCCTCCATCATCCGTGTCGCGGTCTGCTCCTCGTCGAGCCCTTCCTGCTGAGCCTTGGCTTGTACCTCAAGCACCCTGCGGTAGTCGGTCGGGACCACCGCGGTGAACCTCGCCACCGCCGCCGGCCAGTCCTCGAGCAGCTGGCGCGCAACGCTGGACCCGGTCTCCTCGGCATGACGGCGTACGACGTCCGCCAGCTCGTCCATGGCCTCCCCCGACACCTTCCCGAGCTCGACGAGCTCCTGGTTGACCCGCCCCACGTCAAGGTCGAGCACGTAGGCCACACCGCCCGACATGCCCGCGGCGAAGTTGCGCCCGGTGGGACCGAGCACGACCACCCGGCCCCCGGTCATGTACTCACAACCGTGGTCGCCGACCCCTTCCACGACGGCCGTCGCTCCTGAGTTGCGCACGCAGAAGCGCTCGCCCACCTGCCCTCGCAGGTAGATCTCGCCGCTGGTCGCGCCGTAGCCGATGACGTTCCCGGCGATGATCTGCTCGTGCGCCTCAAAGGTCGCGCGGCGGTCCGGCCGGACCACGATGCGGCCGCCCGAGAGCCCCTTGCCGACATAGTCACAGGCGTCACCCTCGAGCCGGAGCGTGATCCCGCGTGGAAGGAAGGCGCCCAGGGACTGACCCGCAGACCCGACAAAGGTGAGGTCGATCGTCCCGTCGGGCAGGCCGTCCCCGCGGTAACGCTTGGTCACCTCGTGACCCAGGATCGTGCCCACGGTCCGGTTGACGTTGCGGATCGGGAGACGTGCCCGCACCGGCTCGCCACGCTCGAGCGCATCGGCGCACAGCGCGACGAGCTTGTTGTCGAGCGCCTTCCCCAGGCCGTGGTCCTGTCCGACGGTGTGGTGACGTGGGGTGCCCGGGACCAGCGCCGGGACGTGCAGGATCGGCGAGAGATCCAGGCCCACCGCCTTCCAGTGGTCGACCGCCTGCGTGACGTCGAGGCGCTCGGCATGACCGACCGCCTCCTCGAGGGACCGAAAGCCGAGCTCGGCGAGGAGCTCACGCACCTCCTGGGCGACGTACTCGAAGAAGTTCACGACGTGCTCGGCCTGACCGGTGTAACGCGCGCGCAGCACCGGGTTCTGCGTCGCCACGCCCACCGGGCAGGTGTCGAGGTGGCACACACGCATCATGATGCAGCCGGAAACCACGAGCGGCGCGGTGGCGAACCCGAACTCCTCGGCTCCGAGCAGGGCGGCGATCACCACGTCACGTCCGGTCTTGAGCTGCCCGTCGGTCTGCACGACGATCCGGTCGCGCAGGCCGTTGAGGAGCAGCGTCTGCTGGGTCTCGGCGAGGCCGAGCTCCCACGGGCCGCCGGCGTGTTTGAGCGAGGTCAGTGGCGAGGCACCGGTGCCCCCGTCGTGGCCGGAGATCAGCACCACGTCGGCGTGCGCCTTCGAGACACCAGCCGCAATCGTGCCCACCCCGACCTCGGCCACGAGCTTGACGTGCACCCGCGCGAAGGGGTTGGCGTTCTTCAGGTCGTGGATCAGCTGCGCGAGATCCTCGATCGAGTAGATGTCGTGGTGCGGGGGCGGGGAGATCAGGCCGACCCCGGGAGTGGAGTAGCGGGTCTTGGCGACCCACGGGTACACCTTGTGCCCCGGCAGCTGTCCACCTTCACCCGGCTTGGCGCCCTGGGCCATCTTGATCTGGATGTCGTCGGAATTGGTGAGGTACTCCGCGGTGACACCGAACCGGCCCGAGGCGACCTGCTTGACCGCGCTGCGTCGCTCGGGGTCGTAGAGCCGCGCGGAGTCCTCGCCACCCTCGCCGGTGTTCGACTTGGCGCCCAGCCGGTTCATCGCGATCGCAAGCGTCTCGTGCGCCTCCTGGCTGATGGAGCCATAGGACATCGCACCGGTGGAGAAGCGCTTGACGATCTCGGAGACCGGTTCCACCTCCTCGATCGGGACAGCGGGACGGTCCGGATGACCGGTCTTGAACTTGAACAGGCCGCGCAGGGTCATCAGCTGCTCCGACTGCTCGTCCACACGCGCGGTGTACTGCTTGAACACGTCGTAGCGGCCGTTGCGCGTGGAGTGCTGCAGCCGGAAGACCGTCTCGGGGTCGAACAGGTGCGGTTCGCCCTCACGGCGCCACTGGTACTCCCCCCCGATCTCGAGCTCCCGATGCGCGTGCACGATGCCGTCGACCGGGTAGGCCCGGCGGTGACGCAGGGCGACCTCCTGCGCCACGGTGTCCAGGCCCACGCCGCCGAGCTTGCTCACGGTGCCGGTGAAGTACTTGTCGACCAGCTGCTGCGAGAGACCGACCGCCTCGAAGATCTGCGCGCCGGTGTAGGACGCCACGGTCGAGACACCCATCTTGCTCATCACCTTGAGCACACCCTTGCCGAGCGAGCGCACCAGGTTCTTCACCGCGACCGCAGGGTCGGCGTCGACGTAGTAGCCGTCGCGCGCGAGGTCCTCCACGGACTCCATGGCGAGGTAGGGGTTGACCGCTGCGGCCCCGTAGCCGATCAACAGCGCCGCATGGTGCACCTCGCGCACGTCACCGGCCTCGATCAGGAGTCCGACCTGCGTGCGGGTCTTCTCACGCACAAGGTGATGGTGGACTGCCCCGGTCAGCAGCAGCGACGGGATCGGAGCAAGCTCCGCGGTCGAGTGCCGGTCGGAGAGCACGATGAAGCGGGCACCGCCGGCGATGGCCCCGGACACCTCCGCGCAGATCTCGTCGATCCGTGCGGCGAGTGCTTCCCCGCCGCCCTCGACGTCGTAGAGCCCGCGTGCGACATGAGTCGAGTAGCCGGGCAGGTCGCCGTCCCGGTTGATGTGCCGGATCTTGGCAAGCTCGTCGTTGTCGAGGACGGGAAAAGGCAGCACGACCTTGCGTGAGGAGGCCGGCGACGGCTCGAGCAGGTTCGGCTCGGGGCCGATCGTGCCCTGCAGCGAGGTCACCAGCTCCTCGCGGATCGCGTCCAAGGGCGGGTTGGTCACCTGCGCGAAGAGCTGGCTGAAGTAGTCGAACAACAGCCGCGGACGCTTCGAGAGCGCCGCGATGGGAGTGTCGGTGCCCATCGACCCGATCGGTTCCGCGCCGGTCCTGGCCATCGGTGTGAGCAGGACGCGCAGCTCCTCCTCGGTGTAGCCGAAAACCTGCTGCCGACGGGTGACCGAGGCGTGGGTGTGCACGATGTGCTCCCGGTCGGGCAGGTCCTCGAGCCGGATCAGGCCAGCGTGCAGCCACTCCTCGTACGGGCGTTCCCGCGCCAGCTCGCTCTTGACCTCCTCGTCTTCGACGATCCGGTGCTCCTCGATGTCCACCAGAAACATCCGGCCGGGCTGAAGGCGCCCCTTGCGTACGACGGTCGCCGGGTCGATGTCGAGCACCCCGACCTCTGAGGCGAGAACGACAAGGCCATCGTCCGTGACCCAGTACCGGCTGGGACGCAGGCCGTTGCGGTCGAGCACGGCTCCTACCTGGGTTCCGTCGGTGAACACGACGCACGCAGGGCCGTCCCACGGCTCCATGACCGCGGAGTGGAACTCGTAGAACGCGCGGATCTTCGCATCCATCTCACCGGCTTCCCGGTTGTTGCCACCGGTGACGGTGTTCTCCCACGCCTCCGGGATCATCATCAGCACCGAATGGGGCAACGTCCGGCCGCCCATGTGCAGCAGCTCGAGTACCTCGTCGAACGAGGCGGAGTCAGAGGCGCCCGGCGAGCAGACCGGGTACAACCGCTCGAGGTCGCCCGGGATGACATCGCTGACCAGCAGCGCCTCACGGGCCCGCATCCAGTTTCGGTTGCCCATCACGGTGTTGATCTCACCGTTGTGCGCGATGAACCGGAAGGGGTGGGACAGCGGCCAGCTGGGAAAGGTGTTGGTGGAGAAGCGCGAGTGCACCACGGCCACCGCCGACTGCAGCCGCTCGTCGACCAGATCGGGATAGAAGGCCTCGATCTGGTCCGGGTTCAGCATGCCCTTGTAGGCAAGGGTTCGTGAGGACAAGGAGGGGAAGTAGACCTCGGTCTCGTGTTCGGCGCGCTTGCGCAGACAGAAGGCGAGGCGCTCGAGCGCCATACCGACCACGCGGCCGCTCGCCCCAGTCACGAAAAGTTGGCTGAAGGTGGGCATCACGCCGCGCGCGGTAGCTCCGAGCAACCCGGAGTCGACCGGCACGTTCCGCCATCCGAGAACCGTGAGGCGCTCCTCGGCAGCGATCTCCTCGATGCGCTGACGGGTCTTGGCGACCTGTTCGGCGTCACCGGGCAGGAACGCCGTTCCCACGGCGTAGCCACGCGCAGGTGGGAGGTCGAAGTCCACGACGGCACGTAGGAAGGCGTCCGGAACCTGGAGCAGGATGCCGGCGCCATCGCCGGAGTCCTGCTCTGCACCGCTTGCGCCACGGTGCTCGAGGTTGCGCAGGGCGGTGATCGCCTTGGCCACGATGTCGTGGCTGGCGACGCCGGTGAGGGTGGCAACGAACGCCACACCGCACGCGTCGTGCTCGTGGAGCCCGTCGTAGAGCCCTTGAGCCGGCGGGAATCCTTGCATGCTGCATTCTCCCGTCGTCGGACACGAGTCCCAGAAGCTTCCTGATCGGTGCATCAGGGGCAAAAGTGCGCGGGACGACGTTGGCCCATGCGGAGTCGGGAAAGACTACAGCACCTCGGCGCGGCTAGCCCAGACTGGTGCCCACGCTGGCACCGATGGCGTAGGTGAGCCCGGCGGCGGCCAGACCGAGCACCAGCTGGCGGAGCCCGCCGTACCACCAAGAGCGGTTGGTGATCTGGGTGACCACTGCCCCACATGCGAAGAGTGCCAGCAGCGTCACGACCAGTGCCGGGAGCAGGCTCGAGGCGCCGAGCAGGTACGGGAGCACGGGAAGCGAAGCACCCACCGCGAAGGACAGGAAGGACGACACCCCGGCGACCATCGGTGAAGGCAGGTCGTGGGGGTCGAGGCCGAGCTCCTCGCGGGCATGCACCACTACTGCGTTCTCAACGTCTCGGTGCACTTGCAGGGCCACCGCCTGGGCGAGCTCCACGTCGATTCCCTTGTTCACGTACATCGCTGCAAGCTCACGGGCCTCGCCCTCGGGATTACGAACGATCTCGGCCCGTTCCTTCTCGATCTCGCGGGCGGCTGCCTCGGACTGGCTCGCGACCGAGGTGTACTCGCCCGCAGCCATGGAGAAAGCCCCCGCGGCGAGGCCCGCCAGACCGGCGAGCACCACGGCACTCGAGTCGGCTGCGCCGCGCGTGCCGCCGGCGACCCCTGCGACCAGCGCGAGGTTGGAGACCAGACCGTCCATCGCCCCGAAGACGGCGGGACGCAGCCACCCGCCGGTGACGTCAGGATGCTCATGCTCGATTGCGCGGACCGCGGGGCCTTGGGAGGTCATGATCCGAAATTACCCTTGAAGCACAGGGATTTCACCGAAGGATTGCCTCACCTGACCGCGGAGTCGTCGTCTGCAGAGTCCTCGTTGGCAGAGTCGTCCGCCGTGTGCTCGTCCGCCGTGTGCTCGCCCGCCGTGTGCTCGCGGAGGACCTGCTCCTCTCGACCCGGGTGTCGCTTGGCCGACCACACGAAGAAGGCGACCGCTCCCACGAACACGACGATCGAGGTCCACACGTTCACCCGCAGCCCGAATACGTCATCCATCTGGACCTCGTCGATACGGAGATACTCGATCCATACCCTTCCGGCGGTGTAGCCGGCGACGTACAGCGCGAATGCCCGGCCATAGCCGAGCCGGAACCGGCGGTCGGCCCAGATCACGAGGCCGGCAACGCCGAAGTTCCAGAAGAACTCATAGAGGTAGGTCGGGTGGAAGGTCGCAAACTGCTCGTACCCTTCCGGCCGGTACTCCGGGTCGATCTCCAACGCCCAGGGAAGCGTCGAGGGCTTTCCGAAGAGCTCCTGGTTGAACCAGTTGCCCCACCGCCCCAAGGCCTGGGCAATCACGACTCCCGGCGCGACCGCGTCACTGAAGGCCAGAAACCTGACACCGGCCCGGCGGCAGCCGATGTAGGCGCCCACTGCACCGAGCGCGACCGCTCCCCAGATGCCGAGCCCACCCTGCCACACGTAGAGGGCAGTGATCGGCTCGCGTCCCTCCCCGAAGTAGAGCTGATAGTCGGTGATCACGTGGTACAGCCGCCCCCCCACCAAGCCGAAGGGGATCGCCCAGATCGCGATATCCCCCACCTGGCCGGCCTTGCCGCCGCGGGCGATCCAACGCTTCTCCCCGAGCCAGATCGCTACGAGCGCTCCCAGGATGATGCACAGCGCATACGCCCGGATCGGGACGGGCCCGAGATACCAGATCCCGTTGTCGGGGCTCGGGAGATACGCGAAAGTCACGGCGCGAGACTACCCGTTCTCGGCGAGCAGCTCGGAGATGTCCTCCGAGAGGTCACCGGCAGGCGTTCCCTCGGTCCACACGACCGGGGCGCGGTCACGCTCGTCGATCGCCACGATCTGGGTGCCGTGCGCGACGTCGTAGCCGCCGGAGGGCAACTTTGTGCCTCTCTCGATCTCGACTCCGAGCGCGTTGCCGACCTTCGTGATGCGACTCAAGCTTCCGGTCAGACCCTCGAACGTCGGGTCGAACCGGTCGAGGTACTTCCGAAGAGCCGCGGCGTCGTCACGGGCCGGGTCGCTGGTGATGAAGAGCATGCCCACCTTCTCCTGGTCGGAGGCATCGAGCCGGGCGATGGCGGAGGTGATGTCGGACATCACCACCTGGCAGAGGTCGGGACAGTGGCTGTAGCCGAAGAACACCAGCGTGAGCGGGCGAGTGGTGTCCTCGGTCAGGGAGTACGGCGACCCGTCGGTCGCGGTCAGCGAGACTTTCGGCAGCACGTACTCCTCGGCGAGAACCGCGCCGTTCTTGCCGTCTGGGTTGCTCTCGGAGAGGTTGGTGACGGGCGGGACGTCACCCTCTCGGGCGCAGCCGGCCAGAGCGAGTACCACGACCAGGCCAGCTGTCGCGCCGCCCAGCCGGGCCGTCGCGCGCGAGAATCGTCCGTACGGACGGTTTTGACGCCGTGGGGCGCCGCTTCTGCCGAAATTCCGTCCGCACGGACGGAATTGACGCAACGTCGACGACTCACGCCGCGGGCCGGACCGGCTCCAGGTGCGTCCCGGCCGGGTTCGCGCCTTACCCACGCCGGACTCCGTCGGCGAGCTCGCGGGTCAGCTCGGCGACCGAGTCGAGTCCCTTCCTGGGATCGGGCGCACTATCGAGGAGTCGACGTACGAACGCCGAGCCCACGATCACGCCGTCAGCGTAGGCGGCAACGCCGGCCGCCTGGTCACCGTTGGAGACTCCCAGGCCCACACCGATGGGAAGGTCGGTGACCGCTCGGGCGCGACCGACCAGAGGACCGGCGAGCTCGCTGGGAGCCGCGCGGGCGCCGGTGACACCCATCACGGCAGTCGCGTAGACGAAGCCACGGCAGCTCTCCACGGTCATCGCCAACCGCTCGTCGGTGGAGGAGGGGGCGATCAGGAAGACCTTGTCCAGGTCGTTCTCGTCGGCAGCCGAGACCCACTCCGCCGCCTCGTCCGGAACGAGGTCGGGCGTGATCAGCCCGGCGCCGCCGGCTGCGGCCAGGTCACGGGCGAACCGCTGCACGCCGTACCTCTCGACCGGGTTCCAGTAGGTCATCACGACCACCGGGGCACCGGTGGCGGCGACCGCCTCGACCGTGCGTAGCACGTCGGCTGTACGCACGCCGTTCGCGAGTGCCTGCTGAGCCGCTTGCTGGATCGTGGGACCGTCCATGACCGGATCGCTGTAGGGCAGGCCGACTTCGATGATGTCGCAACCGGACCCGACCATGGTGCGCATCGCGTCGATCCCGCCCTGCACGTCGGGAAAGCCCGCGGGCAGGTAACCGACGAGAGCCGAACGGCCCTCGGCCAGGGCAGCGTCGTAGGCGCTCCGGACGCTCATCGGCGGTGTTCGTCCTGATGCGCTGGGTGGTCCTTGTTCCCTGCGTTCTCCCGGTCGGGCCTCTGCTGCCCGAGCCCGAACCACTCGATCGCCGTTCCCATGTCCTTGTCGCCACGACCGGACAGGTTGACCAGGATCGTCGAGCTCGGCTGCTCCTTCGCCAGCTCCAGCGCACCGGCGATCGCGTGCGCGGACTCGATCGCCGCGATGATGCCCTCACACTTGGCGAGAAGTGACATCGCCTCCATAGCGGCGGCGTCGGTGATGGGGCGGTACTGCGCGCGTCCGGTCTCCGCGAGCCAGGCATGCTCCGGTCCCACCCCGGGATAGTCGAGCCCGGCGGAGATCGAGTGGGACTCGGTGGTCTGGCCGTCCTCGTCCTGCAGGACGTAGGTGCGCGCCCCGTGCAGTACACCGATTTCTCCGGCGTGGATCGTGGCGGCGTGCCGGCCGGTCTCGAACCCGTCACCACCGGCCTCGAAGCCGTAGATGCCCACCGAGGGGTCGTCGAGGAACGCGGTGAACAGGCCGATGGCGTTCGACCCGCCACCGACGCAAGCGACGATCGAGTCCGGAAGAGCACCCGTGAGCTCCTGGCACTGCGCACGCGCCTCGTCACCGATGCCGCGGCAGAAGTCACGCACCATGGCCGGAAACGGGTGTGGACCCGCGGCGGTGCCGAAGAGGTACGCCGTGTGGCCGACCGTGGTCACCCAGTCCCGGATGGCCTCGTTGATCGCGTCCTTGAGCGTGCGCGAGCCGGATCTCACAGGGACGACCTCGGCGCCGAGCAGGTGCATGCGTGCGACGTTGAGGGCCTGCCGCTCGGTGTCCAGCTCACCCATGTAGACCACACATTCCAGGCCGAGATAGGCGCAGGCGGTAGCGGCCGCGACACCGTGCTGTCCCGCACCGGTCTCCGCGATCACCCGGGTCTTGCCCATCCGCTTGGTCAACAGCGCCTGGCCGAGCACGTTGCGGATCTTGTGGGCGCCCGTGTGGTTAAGGTCCTCACGCTTGAGCAGGATCCGGGCACCGGCCACCTCGGACAGCTGTGTGGCGTCGTACAGCAGGCTCGGCGTGCCGGCGTACTGCCTGAGCATCCGCTCGAACTCGCCGGTGAACTCGGGGTCGGCGGTGGCATCTCTCCAGGCGACGGTGAGCTCGTCCAGTGCGGCCATCAGTGCCTCTGGCATCATCCTGCCGCCGAAGCGTCCGAAGTGACCGGTCGGATCGGGAAGAACGGCGGTGTCTCGAGGAAGTATGGGCATGGTGGGCGGCTGCTCTTCCTGGCTAGTCGCGGTGCTTCACAGACGGATGAGCGGCGGCCGCAACGAGGTCAGCCACGGCAGCGCGCGGGGTCCCGCCACTCACCAAGGCCTCGCCCACGAGTACGACGTCAGCGCCCTGCCTGGCGTAGTCGAAGACGTCTCGCGGACCACGCACACCTGACTCGGCCACGCGCACCACGTCGTCGGGGATCTTGGGTACCAGCCGGGCGAAGATGTCCCGGTCGACGTCGAGGGTCTTGAGATTCCGGGCGTTCACGCCGATCAGCCGGGCCCCGGCGTCGACGGCCCGCTCAACCTCTTGCTCGTCGTGCACCTCGACCAGTGCGGTCAAACCGATCGAACCTGCACGGTCGATGAGGCACTCGAGCTGGTTCTGGTCGAGAGCGGCCACGATGAGCAGCGCAAGGTCAGCGCCCGCGGCTCGGGCCTCCCAGAGCTGGTAGGAGGTGACGATGAAGTCCTTGCGCAGCACGGGAATGTCAACGCGTGCCCGCACCGCGCGCAAGTCAGCCAGGCTTCCGCCGAAGTGTCGCGCCTCAGTCAGGACGCTGATCGTCGCGGCGCCGCCGGCCTCGTAGTCCGCAGCGAGCGATGCGGGGTCCGGGATCGCGGCGAGGCTGCCCTTGCTGGGGCTCGACCGCTTCACCTCGGCGATGACGCTCACTCCGTCGGCACGGTAGGAGGGCAGTGGGTCGATGCTCTCGGGCGCTCGCCAGGCAGCAGCCTTCACGTCCTCCAAGGGGGTCGCTTTCTGGCGCTCGGCGAGGTCGACGCGCACACCGTCGAGGATCTTGTCGAGGACGGACATCGGAACCCCCTGGTTCGTCTCACCGCACGCTGCCGAGTGTCGCCTGTGCACTGTCGCCGCACGCACCTAGTGTGTCTCTAGACTCTCACGGCAGCGACGGCGCCGAAGCCAGAGGTCCACCGAAGCATCGCGCCCGGACCGAGACCACGAGCAGCATGAGCTGACCAGAACCCCTCTCCCGGCACGAAGCACCGGCAGACCGCCACCACAGCTTCTCGGCGAGTGTCGCCTAGTCCCTCGCGCCTTCTCGATCCGCGCCGCCCATCGCGATAGCGTCCCAAGCGATCACCCCCGGACCGCTCGCCATGGATCCTCTATCCACAGGAGACGTCAATGAGCTACACACCCCAGCCTCCGGAGAACACCCCTCCGCCACCCGGAGGCGGGGGCAGCTACCCACCGCCGCCCGGAGGAGGAGGCGGCTATCCGCCCCCGCCCGGAGGAGGAGGCGGCTACGCGCAGCCGCAGACCAGTCAGAAGGCCCTGTGGTCCATGATCCTGGGCATCTTGTCCCCGCTCTGCTGCGGGATCTTCACCGGGATCCCGGCGCTGATCCTCGGCAACCGGGCCAAGAAGGACATCGCCCGGTCGGGCGGCATGCAGACGGGTTCCGGCATGGCGAAGGCCGGGGTGATCCTCGGCATCATCTCGATCGTGCTGAGTGTGCTCGGCATCATCTTGTACGCCACCGGTGTCCTGACCATGTCAGGCGACGTCACGCGCTAGGGAGCGAGCCAGGCGCCCCAGGGGGTGTTGCGCAGCACCGCGAACCCGATGGCGACCACGAGCGCCACTCCGGCGCATGTCAGAGCACGGCGGGTGCTCACCTGACGGCGGACACCGTTCCAGCGGTCGGTGAACCAGCGGCCCCACCAGAATATGAGCAGCGGGACCGCGCCCACGAACAGAAGGTTGCTCGAGGCGGCCGACGCGACATCACCTCGGGTGAGGTCGTTGACCGCACGCAAGGTCCCGCATCCCGGGCAGCTGGTCCCGGTCAGCAGCAGCCACGGGCAGAAGCCCCAGCTGCCGCTCTCATGGGGGTCACGGAAGTGCAACAGCATGCTGGTGCCCAGCACCGCGCCGGCGAGAAGCGTCGGAGCCTTTACCCGCCGCCACCGTCGCGTCGTGGCACTGCCGACATCGAGGGTGGCTGTCATCGCTCGGTGTGAACGGGCTCGGTGCCCATTCCTATCTTGGCCATGACCGTGCCCGCCAGGACACCGACCGGGAGCAACGCGGCGCCGATCCAGAACACCAGCATGGCCCCGATGACCAGCCCGATGCCGCCGACGACAAAGCCGAGCAGAATGATCGTCACACCCGTCCAGGCGGCCGGGGTGTTGCCATGGTGAGCCATGTGATGGACCTCCTCCAGTGCGTCGGCTGGCTTTCAACCTAGTGCACCTGACTTGGGCACACCTGAGTGGATGATTCTACGAAGTCGGGTCGTGTCCTTTGTCGAGCGCCCGCCACATGTCCTCGTCCGTGACCGGTGCCTCGGCTCGTGCGGACGGCGCGTCGTACCTCGTCCCCATCGCCGGCCATCCCGGCGATCGGCGTACTGCGACGACGAAGGCGACGGCCGTCACGAGTGCTGCGACGCCGGCGGCGTAGTACCACACCGTCAGCGACACGACCGCGACGTCACCGGTGCCTCCCTGGCTCATGAGCGCTTCACGTGCGTCGTTGCGGGCGCCGTCGAACGCCAAGACGACGGCTGCGAAAGCACCGGACGAAGCCACGACACCGACCGCGGAGACCAGCCGGCGCATCCGGCCACGAAGAACGAGCACGACGCCCCATGTGGCGAGGGCGAGCAGTGCGAGAGCGACCACCAACGGAGCCGACTCGGAGCCCGTGGTCGCGGCATCCACGCTCAGTCCGGCCGCCTCTCCCTGGGCCCGGGCCCACTCACGGCTGCCGGCAACTGCGGTGAGCGCAGCCCCAGCCAGGCCGACCAGCACGGTCGAAGCGTAGCTGCGGTCAGCCAACGCGTTCGGTCCCCTCGAGCAACCCGGCGTCGAAGCAGGTCCGGTCACCGGTGTGGCAGGCGGAGCCTTCCTGGTCGACCTTCACCAGGAGCGTGTCCCCGTCGCAGTCCACCCGGACCTCCTTGACCCATTGCCGGTTCCCCGAGGTCGCACCCTTGACCCAGTACTCTCCCCGCGACCGGGACCAGAACGTCGTACGGCCGGTGTCGAGCGTCCTGCTCAGCGCCTCGTCGTTCATCCAGCCGAGCATGAGCACCTCGCCGGTGTCGTGCTGTTGTACGACGGCTGGCACCAGACCGTTCTCGTCCCCCCTCAGGCGGGCCGCGATCTCCGGGTCCAGGGGGGTGCTCGCAGAAGTCACCTCGCCAGTATCGCAAGTTCCCTGGCAGCAGGGGTCGGGCCGATCGGGAACCAGGCACGGCTCAACCGCGGAACGAGGCACGGCTCAACGCGGGTGGTGCTGGGCCACCCACGACGCATGCAGCCGTCCGTAGACACCTCCCTCGTCGACGAGCCGCTGATGCGGTCCCCGCTGGACGACCCTCCCGGCGTCGACCACGACCACCTCGTCGGCGTTCTCCGCGGTCGAGAGCCGGTGCGCGATCGTGACCGACGTGCGTCCGTTCATCAGCCGTTCGAGTGCCCTACCGATACGCATCTCGAGGGAGGGGTCCACGGCACTGGTCGCCTCGTCCAGCACGAGAAGGTCCGGGTCGGCGAGGTGAGCGCGGATGAGTGCCACGAGCTGACGCTCACCGGCCGAGAGCGACTCGCCCCGCTGACCGACCCGGGTCTCCAGGCCGTGCGGCAGCGACCCCAACCAGTCGGTGAGTCCCAGCTCGTCCACGGCGCCACGGATTTCCTCGTCGGTGGCCTCGAGCTTGCCGTACCGGGCGTTGGCGGCCAGCGTGGAGTCGAATAGGAACCCTTCCTGCGGAACCATCACCACCCGTTCGCGCAGCGAGCCGAACGGGACCTCCCGCAGGTCGACGCCGTCGAGCCGCACGCACCCGGACGTAGGGTCCATCAGCCTGGTGAGCAGCTTCGCGAGTGTCGTCTTGCCCGAGCCGGTCTCGCCCACGACCGCCATCCGGGTGCCGGGTGCGACCTGCAGACAGACGTCGTGCAGCACCGGCTCACCGGCGGGGTAGGCGAACGTGACCTCGTCGAACTCGATCGACAGTGCACCGTCGGGCAGCCGGCTCCCGCCGGCTCCTGGGTCCACCACGTCCGCGGGGGTGTCCAGGATCCCGATCACCCGGCGCCAGCCGGCGATCGCGTTCTGAGCATCGGTGAGCACCTGGGTGCCCATCTGCACCGGCCCCACGAACAACGTGACGAGGAACGCGAAGGCGATCACCTTGCCCGAGGTGATGTCACCGGCTATACCAAGGAGAACACCGAAGATCAGCACGCCGGCGTTGGCGAGCCCGGCGGAGAGGCCGCCGAGGGAGAATGAGAACGCCGTGAGGCCCTGCGCCTTGGTCGAGGCCGCCCGGTGCTTGTCGATCGCGGTGTCGATCCGGTCCTGGGTGCGCCCCTCGATCGCGTAGGAACGCACCACGGCAGCGCCCACGACAGGCTCCGAGATCGCGGAGAGCAAGATGCCGACCTGGCGCCGCACGACTCCGTAGGCCAACGAGAGCCGACGCTGGAAGAAGCGCAGCGACAAGAACAAGGGGGCGAAGCAGATCCATACCACCAGCGTCAGCTGCCAGCTGTAGACCGCCATGATCACCGTCGCGATGACGATCTGCCCCACGCTGACGACCGCGATGATGCCGCCGAAGATCAGGAACTGCGAGACCTGGTCGACGTCGCTGGTCACCCTGGCCACCAGCGCTCCGCGGCTCTCGGTGTTCTGGGTGAGCAGCGGCAGGTCGTGCACGTGGCGGAACGCCTTGATCCGCAACGTGGCGAGCCCACGCTCGGCACTGGTGAACAGCCGAGAGGTCATCAGGTACGACGCCGCGCCGGTGAGCACGATGGACATCCCGGCCAGGACGGCCATCGCGGTCATGAAGCCGGTGTCCGGGCCACCGGGCGCGTTGAGGCCGTTGTCGAGAGTCTGCTGGACGGCGACGGGTACGACGACCCGGCCGACGGTGGCGAGCACGGCGAAGAGGAGCGTGCCCCGGAAGCCCTCCTTGAGCTCGGGAGAGAACGCGATCCCCCGGGCGATGGTCCGCCAGGCGGTGATCGACTCGCCCGTGTCCATCGCGGTGCTGGCTGAGGCGCTCGCCGGGGCAGTGGTGTGCGCGCTCACCGGGTCACGACCTCGGTGTCGTCCTTGTCCGAACCGGCGTCAGCGTCGTGCTCGGTCTCGTAGGCGTTCACCAGGTACGCGTAGCCGGGGCTACGCATGAGCAGGTCCGCGTGCGTTCCCCGGTCCTCGACCCTGCCCCCGAGAAGGTAGACGACCTCGTCGGCAAGCGCGATCGTGGCCTTCCGATAGGCGATGACCAGGATGCTGGTGCTCGTGGCACCTGAACGCAGGCCGGCGAGGATCCGGGCCTCGACCTCGGGGTCCACTGCGGAGGTGGCGTCATCCATGATCAGCAGCCTGGGTCGGCGCACCAGCGCCCGCGCGAGCGAGAGCCGTTGCCGTTGCCCACCGGACAAGGTCGTTCCGCGCTCGCCGAGCTGGCTGTCGAGCCCGTGTTGCAGGGCCGCGACGAAACCATCGGCCTGTGCGGTGCGCAGCGCCTCCCACACGTCGTCGTCACCGATGTCGGCACCGAGGGTGACGTTGCCTCGCACGGTGTCGTCGAAGAGGAACGAGTGCTGCGGGACAAGTGCCACGTGCGCGGCCAGTGCTCCCGCCAACAGGTCGCGGAGGTCGTGCCCGTCCAGGCAGACCCGACCGGTCAGCGGGTCCACGAGGCGCAGCAGGAGTGCGGTCAGCGTGCTCTTCCCGGAGGCGGTGGCACCGACCAGGGCGACCGTTCGGCCGGGGTCGACGCGAAAGGTGAGGTCCTCGAGGAGCGCCTGGTCCGCGTCGTAGCGGTAGCCGAGCCGACGCACGTCAAGCAGCGCTCCGTCCTGGGACGGGGTGATCGTCTCCGCGCCGTACTTCATCTCACCGGTGGCTTCGAGCACCTTGTTGACCCGTTCGAACCCGACCACGCTGCGCGGGAACTCGCCGAGCAGCCAGCCGAGTGAGCGGATCGGGAACGCGACAATGGTGAGCAGGTAGGCGACAGTCACCACGTCGCCAGCGTCGGTCTGCCCGTTCAGCACCCGCAGGACACCCACGCTGAGCACGGCCAGAACCCCGAGGCTGGGCAGCGCCTCGAGAGTCGGGTCGAAGACCGCTCGGATGCGGCCGGCCCGGATCGCGACGTCGCGCAGGGCGTGGGCGTGCCCGGCGAACCGCTCGGTCTCCTCGCTCTCGCGGCCGAGTGTCTTGACCACCAGTGCGCCGTCGAAGGACTCGTGGGCGACCTCGCTGACCTTCGCTCGCAGCGCCTGTGCACGCGTCATCAGTGGTGACTGCAGCCGCTGGAAGGCGACGTTGGCCAAGATCACCAGCGGGAACACGAGCAGGCCCACCACAGCCATCACCACATCCGCGACCAGCATCTGGACGACCGCGATCACCATCATCGCGATCGTTCCCACCGCCATGGGCAAAGGAGCGATGGGCGCCCAGGCCGCTTCGACGTCTGCGTTGGCGTTGGAAAGCAGCTGACCGGTGGGATGCTGCTGGTGCCACGACATGGGCAGCTGGAGGTACTGCCGGGTGACCGCACGCCGGTAGTGGGCCTGCATGCGGTACTGCATGATGCCCGCCCCGAGGCGGCGCGCGACGATGCCGACCGCACGCAGGATCGCCACCGCCACGAACAGCGCGAGAATCACCAGCAGCGCCTTCGCGCTCGTCGTACCCGTCTCGAACGCCGGAATCACCACCGCGTCGGTCGCCCAGCCGAGCACCCACGCGTCGGCGACCGTGAGAGCACCGAAGAGCAGGCTCCCGAGCGTGGAGAGGGTGAAGACCCAGGGCTCGCGCCGGATCGCGACGCCGAGGACGCGCAGGCCGTCACGCAGGGTGTTCGAGGCGATCGGCGCACGTTTGCCGGTCTGGCTGGTGGACACTTTTCTCCTGTCTTCGCGCCCAACCCTACGATCAGGGCCATGACGACGATGTCGAGGACCGAGCGCGCCGCTCTCTGTGACGTGGCTCTGCAGCTGGGTGAGGCGGAGCCGACCCTCAGCGGGGACTGGACCGTGAAGGACCTGGTGGTCCATCTCCTGCTCCGCGAAAGCAGCCCGGCTGCGGTCGGGATCGTCGTCCCGCGGCTTTCCGGGCTCACGGACGCGGCGGCGTCCAGGATGGGCAAGCGGGACTTCACGGTGCTGGTCGAGCGGCTGCGTTCCGGCCCACCGATCTACTCGCCCTACGGCTGGGGCAGGCTGGAGAAGATCGCGAACACCCTGGAGTTCTTCGTCCACCACGAGGACATCCGGCGTGCCCAGCCGTCCTGGGAGCCACGCCGGCTCTCCTCCCGCGAGCAGTCCGTCGTGTGGAAGGCGATCCGGGTCGCCGGCAAGCCCCTCGTCCGCAGCTCTGACACCGGCGTGATCCTGGAGCGCGTCGACACCGGTGAGCGTGCGACCCTGAGGCCGGGGACGCCGACCGTCGTTCTCCGTGGTCTTCCGGGCGAGGTCGCGCTGTACGTCTTCGGCCGCAAGGACCAGGCGCAGGTAGAGCTCGACGGGCCCGGGATCGCGGTCGCCGCGCTCCGGAGGACCGACCTCGGTCTGTAGCCGCCTGTAGCGCCGAGACCGCCAAAGCAGCCGGGTGTCCACAGCCGAGCCCTGCGCAAGGTGCCTCAGATGCGCACCGAACAGCCCGCATCGACCAGCGACTGCTTGACCTCGCCGACCCGCAACGTGCCGAAGTGGAAGACGGTCGCGGCGAGTACGGCGTCCGCACCTGCCCTGACCGCAGGCGGGAAGTGCTCTACCGACCCAGCTCCCCCGCTCGCGATCACCGGAACGGTGACCTCGTTCCGGACCAGCCGGATCAGGTCGAGGTCGAACCCGTCCCGGGTGCCGTCGGCGTCCATCGCGTTGAGCAGGATCTCGCCCGCCCCGAGTTCTGCGGCCCGATGCGCCCACTCGACTGCATCGAGGCCCGCACTGCGGCGACCTCCATGCGTGGTCACCTCGAATCCCGAGTCGGTCCCGGCGGCGCGTCGGGCGTCGACGGAGAGCACCAGCACCTGGTTACCGAACCGGTCCGCGATCTCCGCGACCAGCTCGGGGCGGTTGATGGCCGCCGTGTTCACCGCGACCTTGTCCGCACCGGCACGCAGGAGACGGTCGACGTCCTCGGTGCTGGAGACTCCACCCCCGACCGTCAACGGGATGAACACCTGTTCCGCTGTCGAGGAGACGATCCCCATGGTGGTCGCACGACCCTCGTGAGAGGCCGAGATATCGAGAAACGTGAGCTCGTCGGCCCCTTCGGCGTCGTACACCTTGGCCAGCTCCACCGGGTCGCCGGCGTCGCGGAGCTTGCCGAAGTTGACTCCCTTGACCACGCGGCCGGCGTCGACGTCGAGACAGGGGATGACGCGGACAGCGAGGCTCATCCCGCACTTCCCCGGGTGAGCGCAAGCGCGTCCTCCAGCCTGAACCGGCCCTCGTAGAGGGCGGTGCCGATGATGGCACCCTCCACCCCGTCGGCCACCAGGGTCCTCAACGTCCGCAGATCGTCGAGCTCGGAGATCCCGCCGGAGGCGACGACGGGCCGCTCCGTGGCCGCGCACACGTGGCGCAGCAGCTCCACGTTGGGCCCCTGGAGCATCCCGTCCCTGTTCACGTCGGTGACCACGTAACGCGCGCACCCCTCCGAGTCCAGGCGGGACAACACCTCGTAGAGGTCCCCGCCGTCCCGGGTCCATCCACGGGCAGCCAGCGTGCGCCCGCGCACGTCGAGGCCGACGGCGATCCGGTCGCCGTGCTCGGCGATGGCCGCCGCGCACCATTCCGGCTGCTCGAGCGCCGCGGTGCCGAGGTTGACCCTCCGGCATCCCGCGGCGATCGCGGCCGCGAGAGACATATCATCGCGGATGCCGCCGCTCACCTCGACGTCGATGTCGAGGATGCCGATGATCTGCGCGAGCAGTGCCCGGTTGTCCCCACGACCGAAGGCGGCGTCGAGGTCGACGAGGTGGATCCACTCGGCTCCTCGGCTCTGCCAGTCGATCGCGGCCTCGACGGGGTCGCCGAACCGTTTCTCCGAGCCGGCGACACCCTGGACGAGCTGGACCGCCCGACCGTCGGCGATGTCCACGGCGGGCAGCAGCTCGAGGTAGTCGCTCATGACGAGAACCCTAGTGACTGCCACGGACCAGGAGACCGGCGAGAAGCGGTGCGACCAGGATGCTGAGCACGAACGCGGCCAGCCTGGCCTCCCAGTCCGGGCGCACCACCCAGACCAGGATGTTCACCGCCACCAGGAAGGCAGTCAGCAGAGACGTCCGGATCCGCCGACGTCGCGCCAGCGCACCGGTCTGCCGGCCGGCCGGTGCGAGGGCCGGGAACCGGCGCGTGAACACCCTCTTGCGGGCCTCACGGCGTTCTCGGCGCTCACGCTCGGCGACCCGGGCGGCGGTGCGGATGGCCGCCTCACGCTCGCGGTGGGTCCGCCTTGTGGCGCGTTTCTTGCTCACAGTGAGTGCACCCAGTTGTGCAACAGCGAGGCACCGGCGTCGCCGGACTTCTCCGGATGGAACTGGGTCGCGCACAGCGGTCCGTTCTCGACAGCAGCGACAAAGCGGTCCCCGCCGTGCTCGGACCAGGACACCAGGGGTTCGCGAGTGCGTCCGTTCGTCCGCAACGTCCACTCGTGAACACCGTAGGAGTGGACGAAGTAGAACCGCTCCTCCTCGATCCCGGCGAACAGCGTCGAGCCCGGTGCGGCGGCGACCGTGTTCCATCCCATATGGGGTACGACGGGCGCCCGCAGCCGCTCGACGACACCTGGCCACTCGTCGAGGCCAGGAGTGTCGTGGCCGTGCTCCACGCCGTGTGAGAAAAGGATCTGCATGCCCACGCAGATGCCGAGCACGGGCCGGCCTCCCGCCAGCCGGCGCCCGATCAGCTCGTGCCCCGCAGCCGCGCGGAGTCCCTCGACACAGGCGGCGAACGCGCCCACGCCGGGAACCACGAGCCCGTCGGACTCTGCGGCCTCGGTCCGGTCCGACGTCAGGCTCACGGAAGCTCCGGCCCTCTCCAGGGCGCGCACAGCGGAGCGGGTGTTGCCCGAGCCGTAGTCGAAGACGACGACCCCGTTGTTCACCGCTTCCTCACAGGGATCCCTTGGTGCTCGGCACCCCGGTCTCGCGCGGGTCGAGGGCGATCGCGTCACGAAACGCATGCGCGAACGCCTTGAACTGAGCCTCGACCAGGTGGTGCGGATCCCGACCGGAGAGGACTCTGACGTGCAAGGCAATCTGGGAGTGGAACGCGAGAGTCTCGAAAACGTGGCGAGTCAGCGACCCCAGATAGGGAGCCTCCCCAGTCCCGCCAATGGCCACGAAGGCCTGCGCCTCCGGCTCCCCCACGTGCACGCAGTAGGGACGCCCGGACACGTCGACCGCGCACTGCACCAGGGCCTCGTCCAGGGGGATCAGGGAGCTCCCGAAACGTCGGATCCCCAGTTTGTCGCCGAGAGCCTTCCGCAGTGCGTGCCCGATCACGATGGCGGTGTCCTCGACGGTGTGGTGCGCGTCGATGTGGGTGTCCCCGTCGGCCGACACCGTCAGGTCGATCAGCGAGTGCCGCGCCAGGGAGGACAGCATGTGGTCGTAGAACCCGATGCCCGTCGTCACGTCCGCGTGCCCGGTGCCGTCGAGCGCGAGCTCGACGAGCACCTTGGACTCCTTGGTCTCCCGCTCGATGCGTGCAATGCGCTTCACGACGCGACTTCCCTTTCGAGTACCTGCACCAGGGCGGCACGGAAGGCCGCCATCTCCGAACGAGTCCCGATCGAGACCCGAAGCCAGCCGTCCGGTCCGACCTCGCGGATCAGCACGCCGCGCTGAAGTAGGCCCTCCCACACCGCGTGCCGACTCTCGAACTCGCCGAACAGGGCGAAGTTCGCGTCACTCTCGGCCACCCTCAGCCCTTGTGACCGCAGCCAGGACACGGTCTCGTCCCGTTCCACCCGTAGGTCCTCGACCCTGGCCAGCAGCTCCTCGGCGTGCTTCAGGGCGACGATCGCCACGGCCTGCGTCGTCGAGGACAGGTGGTAGGGCAGGCGCACCGTCCGCAACGCATCGCAGATCTCCGGTGACGCCGCCAGGTAGCCGAGCCTGGCCCCCGCCAGAGCGAACGCCTTGCTCATCGTTCGAGAGACAGCGAGGTTCGGCGTCGTCGCGAGCAGCTCCAGCGCGCTCGGCGTACCCGATCGCCGGAACTCGCCGTACGCCTCGTCGATCACCACGACTCCGGGCGCGGCCTCGCATGTGGCTGCGACCGTGTCCAGCGGCAGGGCGGTGCCCGTCGGGTTGTTCGGCGAAGGCAGGAGTACGACGGAGGGACGGTGCTCCTCGATCACCGACAGGACATGCTGTAGGTCCAACGTGAAGTCCGAGGTGCGGTGGCCGACCACCCAGCCCGTCATCGCGTTCCGGGCGTACTCCGGGTACATCGAGTAGGTGGGCGCGAACGAGACCGCTACCCGACCGGGCCCCCCGAAGGCCTGTAGAACCTGCAACATCACCTCGTTGGAGCCGTTCGCCGCCCACACCTGGTCGGAGGTCACCGAGTGCCCCAGGTAGTCGGCGAGTGCTGAGCGTAGTTCGGGAAACTCACGGTCGGGATACCGGTTCAAGGTTCGCGCCGCTGCGGTCACCGCAGCCGCGACGTCCGCGACGATCACCTCGCTGGGCGGATACGGGTTCTCATTGACGTTGAGGGCAACGGGGACATCGAGCTGTGGCGCGCCGTACGGCTCGACTCCGCGCAGCTCCTCCCGCAGGGGAAGAGTCGTCACCGGTCCTCGCGCCCCCCTTCCAGGCGGGCCCGGACGGCAGCACCGTGACCGGGGAGGTCCTCGGCGTCCGCGAGCGTGATCACGTGGTCGGCGACCTCACGCAGCGCCGCCTCGGAGTAGTCCACGACGTGCACGGCCCTGCGGAACGCGCGCACGGACAGGCCCGAGGAGTGGCAGGCACACCCACCGGTCGGCAGCACGTGGTTGGAACCGGCGCAGTAGTCGCCGAGTGAGACCGGCGCGAAAGAGCCGACGAAGACAACCCCGGCGTTGCGTACCCGAGCGGCCCAGTCGGACGCGTCGGCGGTCTGGATCGCCAGGTGCTCCGCGGCGTAGGCGTTGACCAGTTCGAGGCCCTGTTCCAGGTCGTCGACGAGGACGATGCCGGACTGCTGGCCGGACAACGCGGTGCGGACCCGTTCGGCGTGCCTGGTCACCGAGACCTGCTTGTCGAGCTCCGCCTCCACCTCAGCGGCCAGCTGCTCGGAGGGGGTGACCAGCACCGAGGCGGCCACCGGGTCGTGCTCGGCTTGGCTGAGCAGGTCCGCGGCGACGTAACCGGGTTCCGCGGTGTGGTCTGCGAGGACCGCGATCTCGGTGGGGCCCGCCTCGGAGTCGATGCCGACGACACCCTTCAGCAGTCGTTTGGCCGAGACCGTGAAGATGTTCCCTGGTCCGGTGACGAGGTTCACGCGACGGCATGGTCCGGCGCCGTAGGCGAACATCGCGATCGCCTGCGCGCCACCGACGGCGTACACCTCCTCGATGCCGAGCAGGGCACAGGCTGCGAGGATCGTCGGGTGCGGAAGCCCGTCGTTGTCGGCTCGTGGCGAGGACGTCAGCGCGATGGAGGGAACGCCGGCCACCTGTGCGGGCACCACGTTCATCACCACGCTGGAGACCAGTGGGGCGATTCCGCCGGGCACGTAGAGACCGACCCGCTGCACCGGAATCATCCGCTGCGTGACCGTGCCGCCCGCCACTACGGCAGTGACGACGTCGGACTCGAGCTCGGCCTCACACGTGATGCGCAACCGGCGGATCGACTCCTCGAGACCGGCGCGCACATCGGGGTCCAGGGCGGAAAGTGCGGCTTCGAGAACAGCTCCGGGCACGGCGATGTCGTCCTGGACCACGCCGTCGAACGACCCCGAGAACTCGCGAACCGCCTCCACGCCACGACGGCGTACCGCGTCGCAGATGGGGCGGACCACGTCGAGGGTGGCCTCCACGTCGAGCTCGGCGCGCGGCACTACGGTGCGGTAGTCGGGAGGTGCCCCTGCGGCTGACTTCCCGCGCAGGTCGATCCGGCGAATCATGTGCACCAGTGTAGTTGCGGCTGGCTTCCTGTCCCTCCGGGCGTGTCAGCTCCCGGACCTGCTGCGATCGCTGCCGGATCGGTAGGTTGAGCAGTGTGCGCGACCGACTTCCGATGTTCCCGTTGAGCACGGTGCTCTTCCCGGGGGTCACGATGCCCCTGCACGTCTTCGAGGACCGCTACCGCGCGCTCGTCCACCACCTGCTGACGATTCCCGACAGGACCGCCCGGGTGTTCGGGATCGTGGCGATCCGTGAGGGGTACGAGGTCGGTTCGCATGGAGCACAGTCGGTGCATCGGGTCGGCTGTGTGGCGCAGATGACCTCGGTGGAACCGCACGCGGACGGACGGTTCGACATCGAAGTCGTCGGCCGGCAGCGGATGCGCCTGGAGGAGATGGACGTCTCGGGTCCCTACCTCACCGGGACCGTCGACCTGATCGAGGACCCGAAGGAGGAGAGAGAGGCTGCCCAGCACGCGACGAAGGCGATGGAAACCTTCGAGGCCTACCGCGAACAGCTTTCCGAGCTCCGGGGAGCGGACATGCTCGACGGCGAGTTCCCTCAGGACCCGGCGTACCTGTCCTACAGTCTGGCCTCTGCATGCCTGCTGAGCATGCGCGAGCGACAGTCGCTGCTCGAGGTGGACACCGCCCGGGAACGGCTGATCCTTCTCCGACACTCCCTCCGCGAGGAGATGCGTGCCATGCGAGCAGTTCCCTCGCTTCCGGCCACCGAGGTGGCCCGCACCGGTTGGTCCCCCAACTGAGGCCGGTGACGTGAAGGCGGGTAAAACGGCGGGTGCAGCGGCGGGCGGGAGTACGCCCGCCACCGTTGCGCTCGCCGCAGCGAAGGTCCCGTTCACGGTGCACCTCTACGACCACGATCCGGGCGCCGCGTCGTTCGGGCTCGAAGCCGCGCACGCGCTTGGACTGCCGGCCGAGCTCGTCTACAAGACTCTGCTCGTGTCCCTGGACGGCGAGCTCGTGGTCGGCATCGTCCCCGTCTCGACCCAGCTGGACCTCAAGGCCATCGCCGCGGTCCTCGGCGGGAAGAAGGCGACGATGGCCGAGCCCACCCGGGCCGAGAAGGCGACTGGCTACGTCGTCGGCGGCATCTCCCCGATCGGACAGCGGCGGGGACACCGCACCGTGCTCGACGCCTCAGCCAAGGCCTTCGCGATGATTCTCGTCTCAGGCGGCAAGCGCGGCATGGATCTCGGGATCGCTCCGGCCGACCTGGTCCAGCTCACGGACGCGACCACTGCGCAGATCAGCCGACGCCGGTAGCGCGAGCCCCGTCGATGGTCGGCTCAGTCGGTGGTCAGCCGGACGAGGCTGTGCCGGTCGCTGTCCTCACTCCAGGAGCTGATCCCGAACGCGTCCAGCGGCTCGAGGTTCTCCAGCGCCTCTGCTTCGCTCGGACCGGTCGCGCCGGAAGCCTTGGTGATGGACTGGACGAGACGCTCGACCCAGCCGTCGTTGGCATCGAAGTTCAGGTAGAGGACGCCACTCGCCCGGTCCCCGTCCGGGACAACCCGCCCGAACGACTCCTCGCTCCCGAGCCCACCTTCCTCCAGGAGGCGGCTCACATAGTCCTCGTCGAGCCCGAACGCGACCGTATTCTCGCCCTCCTCGACCACGAGCTCGTCCGCCTGTGGGCCGAGCCTGGCTCGAAGCTTGTCGACGATCGGCATGATCTCTGCCGGGTCACCGTCCACCTTGATGCCGGCCGGCACTCCGGAGCCGTCCTCTGACTGCGCAAGCACCTCGAAGTTGATCTCGGAGTCCACGACGACCGCCACGCTGTCGCCGAGCAGGGTCTCGATGTCCTCGGGCAGGCTGAGGCCGGTCTCCTTCTCCATCTGCGCGAGGCCTTCGTCCATGCTCGCGTCGTCATCGGTCAACGCGGACATCTCATCCAGCGACTTCTGGAGCCATCCGTCGCTGAAGGCCACCGAGACCACGGCTCCTGTGCTGGCCGGAAGCGTGGTGACTCCGGTGGCCGAGCCGTCCTGCGCTTGCGGGAACCACATGTCCGCCCCCCTGCTCGCGGACTCGAGCTCGATCGCCCCGTCCTCGAAACGGACTACGGCGGCCATGCCCTCGAAGTCCTTCAGCAGTTCGCTCATCTGCTGGTTCATCTGGCCGGACGCGGTGTCGAAGTCAGCGCTCAGCGGACCGTCGCTCACAGCGCCTTCGCTAGAGACGATGGTGGGGTCGGCGAGGCGGTCCTCGAAGGTCATCAGTGCGTGCATGAGCGACTCGGGAGCCTCGGCCGAGGCGTACATCGTGAGAATTCCCGGGTCACCGACCGCCTCGGTCCACTGCAGGAACTGGTCGTCTTCGGCCAGCGAGGACCTCTCGGCCTCTGCGGCGAAGGACTCAGCCAGCTGGGTCGACTCTGTGAGGAGCACGTAGTTCTCACTGAACGCGAACCCGTACTGGCTGTTCTTCGCCTCGCCACACTCGGCGAGCGCCTTGATACCGGAGGCAGCGGCATCCTCACCGCTGACCTGCAGCACCACCAGCGGCGCGATCTTGTCCTTGGCACCGGGCACGGCCGCCACGGCGAGCCGGTCCCCGATCCAGGGCTCGATGTCGGAGCGGTAGTCGAGGTTCTTGCACTCGCCCTCTGCCTGCATCCTCTCGAACACGTAGCGCCGGAGGTCGTCCCGGTCACCGATGTCGAGCTCCTTCTCGATGCCCGGAAACTTCTTGAGGATCCGAATCGCCTCGATCTTCTGGCTCGCCGACGGGTCGAGGTCGACGCTCAGGTAGCCCACAGCATCGGCCGGAATAGCATCGGCAGGCTGGCTGCCACCGGAGAGCAGCGCGAAGGCGCCCCAACCGCCGAGTCCGACGACCACTGCTACACCGACGGCCGCTCCTGCCAGCACACCCCATCGCTTGCCACCGACGTCAGCTGACGTCGGTGCCTCCGCCGGGGAGGACCCGACATACTCAGGTTCTCCTGCTGGTCCTTGCGGCGTGTTCATAGACACTGGTGCGGCCCCCGATTGAGAAGAGAAGTGCGAGGCAAGAACGGTACCTGTGCGGACCGTCGTGTGACCTCCGATTGGCGCAACAGAGGAGGAACAGATGGCGAACGGTCCCGGGAGGGGCGATCCCTTCAGCCAGAGGGAGTCACCCGGCCGAGCCGCCAAGCGGACCACCGGCCCGACCAACGGCCCGGCCACCGGCCCCGTATGGGGCCAGGGGACGGTCCTCTGGTTGTGCGTCGGGCACAGCTCCCGGTTGGGACCAGAGCACCATCAGGGCGCCCAGCAACATGGCGATCGGCCAGACAAGATACGTCGCTGCCGCGGTCACGGTGAGCTCGACCGGAACCCGGTCCCCTACCGCGGACGCGCCCAGGACCGCGTCTGAGTCACCGGGACCCAGCAGGTTGCCGGTAACGAGCATCACCGCGGCAGCGACCCCCGCGCCGACCACCAGCAGCAGCGTGGTGGCCAAGAAGTCCCGCGACCGCCACCAGGTCAGACCTGCACCACCCAGCGAACCGGCCACGGCAGCGACCACGGCATACCAGCCGTCACCGTCGAACTGTCGACCCAGCTCCACCTCACCCATCGACCCACCCTCGGCGAGCTTGGTGAAGGTCGCCGGCTCCACCAGCAACTCCCAGGCGATGCCGCACACGACGCCGAGAACCAGGCAGCTGCCGAGCACGGCCACGGTGTCCTTGACCACTGCACTCACGGGTGGGCGCTCACGGGCTCGCTCACCGGCTCGCTCAAGAGCCGGTCAGACAGCCGGGGCCCAGCAGTGCCTTGAGATCTGCGAACAGTGCCGAGGTCGCGGCGACGCGCAGCCGGTCATCGAGGCGCAGCACCGTGGTCGACGACTTCGTCAACAGTCTCAGCTGTACCTCGGTGACGCCGGGATGCGTTCCGAGGACGTCCTTGAGCTGCTCCACAACCGGCGAAGTGCACCGGGTCGAGGGCAGGGTGATCATCACCGGGCCCGACCGGCCGCCGGAGAGATCGGGGACGCTGACTTCCTGGCCGTGCACCTCCGGCTGGTCCTTGCTGCGGCTGAGCCTTCCCTTGACCGTGACGATCGTGTCCTCGGTGAGCAGGGTGGAGCTCAGCTGGTAGACGTTGGGGAAGAGGAGGACGTCGATCCCTCCCTCGAGGTCCTCCACGGTCACCATCGCCCATGCGTCACCTCGCTTGGTGATCTTTCGTTGCACAGCGGTGATCAGCCCGCACAGCGTCACCGACGAGCCGTCGGCACGTTCCTCGTCGACGAGGAGCTGACCAATCGTGCAGTCGGTGCCTGCGGAGAGCACGTACTCGAGCCCGAGCAGTGGATGGTCCGAGACGTAGAGACCGAGCATGTCGCGCTCGTGCCCCAACAGCGTCGCCTTGTCCCAGTCCACGATGTCGGGAATGGCGATCGTCACACCCCAGTTGCCGCGACCTTGCGAGCCGTCCACCAAGTCGTCGAGGCCACCGAACAGCGAGTCCTGGCCGATAGCCTCGTTCCGTTTGATGTCGACGTACTGGTCCACCGCACTCTCGTGGATCGTGACCAGCGCCCGCCGGCAATGACCGAGCGAGTCGAACGCCCCCGCCTTCACCAGCGACTCGATCACACGCTTGTTGCACACGAGGGTGGGGACCTTGCTCATGAAGTCGACGAAGTCGACGAACCGGCCCTTCTCGCGCCGGGCTGAAACGACTGCGTCGACGACGTTGTTCCCGACGTTGCGGATCGCGGAGAGACCGAACCGGATGTCGTCGCCGACCGGGGTGAAGGTCGAATCCGACTCGTTGACGTCCGGAGGAAGCACCTTGATGCCCATGCGGCGGCATTCGTTGAGGTAGATGGCCATCTTGTCCTTGTCGTCCTTGACGGACGTGAGGACCGCGGCCATGTACTCGGCCGCATAGTTGGCCTTGAGATAGGCCGTCCAGTACGACACCATGCCGTAGGCCGCGGAGTGCGCCTTGTTGAAGGCGTAGTCGGAGAACGGCAGCAGAATGTCCCACACGGTCTTCACCGCGTTCTCGGAGTATCCGCGCTCGACCATCCCGGCCGAGAAGGCCTCGAACTGCTTGTCGAGCTCGGCCTTCTTCTTCTTGCCCATCGCGCGTCGCAGCAGGTCGGCCTGGCCGAGCGAGTAGCCGGCGAGCTTCTGGGCGATCGCCATCACCTGCTCCTGGTACACGATCAGGCCATAGGTCTGGCCGAGGATGTCCTCGAGCGCCTGGGCGAGCTCCGGGTGGATCGGCGTGACCTCCTCACGACCGTTCTTGCGGCGGGCGTACTTGTTGTGGGAGTCCGCCCCCATCGGCCCGGGACGGTAGAGGGCACCGACTGCGGAGATGTCCTCGAAGCTGTCGGGCCGCAGACTGCGCAGCAGCGCACGCATCGGCCCGCCGTCGAGCTGGAACACACCCAGAGTGTCCCCTCGTGCCAGCAGCTGGTAGGTCGCCACGTCGTCGAGGGTGAGCTCCTCGAGCACCACCTTGGTCTGCTTGTTGGTCTCGATGTTGATCAGGGCGTCGTCGAGCACAGTGAGGTTCCGTAGGCCGAGGAAGTCCATCTTGATCAGACCGAGGCCCTCACAGGTGGGGTAGTCGAACTGCGTGATGATCGCGCCGTCCTGCTCGCGTCGCATGATCGGGATCAGGTCGAGGAGGGGCTCGCTCGACATGATCACACCGGCGGCATGCACCCCCCACTGCCGTTTGAGTCCCTCGAGCCCGACCGCTGTGTCGACGACCTTCTTCACGTCGGCGTCGGCGTCGTAGAGGGAGCGGAACTCGCCGCCCTCCTGGTAGCGGGTGTCGGAGTCGTCGAAGATCCTCCTGAGTGGGACGTCCTTACCCATCACCGGCGCCGGCATCACCTTGGTGATCCGGTCCCCCATCGCGAACGGGTAGCCCAGAACGCGTGAGGCGTCCTTGACCGCCTGCTTGGCCTTGATCGTGCCGTACGTGACGATCTGTGCGACCCGGTCGTCGCCGTACTTGTCGCTGACGTACCGGATGACCTCACCTCGACGGCGCTCGTCGAAGTCGATGTCGAAGTCGGGCATCGAGACCCGGTCGGGGTTCAGGAAGCGCTCGAAGATCAGTCCGTGCTTCAACGGGTCGAGGTCTGTGATCCGCATGGCGTACGCCGCCATCGACCCCGGACCCGAACCTCGTCCCGGCCCGACCCGGATGCCGTTCTCCTTGGCCCAGTTGATGAAGTCCGCGACAACCAGGAAGTAACCCGGGAAGCCCATCGAGATGATGACCTCGGCCTCGAAGTCGGCTTGCCTGCGAACCTCGGCTGGAACTCCGGCTGGATAGCGGAAGGCCAGCCCCTTCTCGACCTCCTTGACGAACCAGGAGTCCTCGCTCTCACCGGCTGGCACGGGGAAACGGGGCATGTAGTTGGCCGACTCGTTGAACTCGACGTTGCACCGCTCCGCGATCAGCAGCGTGTTGTCGCATGCCTCACGCAGGTCGTACCTTTCCGCCCAGAGCCCGCGCATCTCGGCCGGCGACTTCAGGTAGAAGTCGCGAGCGTCGAACTTGAACCGGTTCGGGTCGGCCAAGGTCTTTCCGGACTGGACGCAGAGCAGCGCCTCGTGGGCGTCCGCGTCCCCGGCCTCGGTGTAGTGGAGGTCGTTGGTGGCGACGAGCGGCAGGGCGAGGTCCCTGCCGAGCCGGAGCAGTCCCTCGCGGACCCTCTCCTGTACCGCGAGACCGTGGTCCATCAGCTCGAGGTAGAAGTTGTCCTTGCCGAAGATGTCCTGGAGCTCCGCGGCACTCGCCAGCGCCCTGTCGTAGTCCCCGATGCGCAGCCAGGTCTGGATCTCCCCGGACGGGCACCCAGTGGTGCCTATCAGGCCGTCGGCGTACTCCGTGAGCAGCTCCCGGTCCGCTCGCGGCTTGTAGAAGAAACCCTCCAGGGAGGACCGCGAGGACAAACGGAACAGGTTGTGCATTCCCTTGGTGTTCTCGGCCAGCAAGGTCATGTGGGTGAAGGCCCCCCCGCCGGAGACGTCGTCCTCGCCGCCCTGGTTCCACCGGACCCGCTTGCGCTCGAAACGTGAGGTGTTCGGTGTCAGGTAGGCCTCGAGACCGATGATCGGCTTCACACCCGCTGCCTTGGCCTTGGCGTAGAAGTCGAAGGCACCGAACACGTTGCCGTGGTCGGTCATAGCCAGGGCAGGCATCCCCATCTCCGCCGTACGGCGGAACAGGTCGGGCAACCGGGCCGCGCCGTCAAGCATGGAGTACTCCGTGTGCACGTGAAGGTGCACGAAAGAGTCGCTCGAACCAGACCCGAATGACATTGACGAGGACCGCACCTTCCGCACATGGACACACGACGAGACCACCGCCCGACGGAGCACACCCGTTGGCCGACTTGTCTCGGGGAAGAGGTGTCAGCCTACGTGACCCGTTCGGCCAATCGTGGCAGGACCCACGGACAAACTTGCGTCACGAGCCGTGCTCGTGTGCCGCGGCCTCCAGACTCTCGGTGATCACCGTGTGCAGTATCCGTTGCACACGGTCGGCACCGAGGTTCGGTGCGTGCTCGGCCAGCCGTGCGGCGATGGCAGCCTCACGCTCGTGGTCCCGTCCGTCCGGGCCGGGCACCGCCTTGAACCGCTGGATGGCGGCAGTGAGCGCGGCACGTCGCCCGAGCGCCTTGCCGAGGACCGTGTCCACGGCGTCGACCTGACGACGCAGATAGGCCAGGGGTTCCTCGCCCGGCCAGACCATCGTCAGGTCCGGCTCCCGCTCCTCGTTGTCCCGGCCGTCGGTGCGCTCCAGCGCGAGGAGACCGTGCCGCACGTAGAACCGCTGGGCGGCCAGGTTGGACTCGAAGACCCACAGGCCGAAACCGCCCGGTCGCAGCGACTTCGCCAGGTCGAGCAGGATGGTCCCAATCCCCTGCCCCGTCGTGTGCGGGCACACGTAGAGTGAGTCCAGCCACTCGACGTCCAGGACCAGGTATCCGGCCAGGACGCCGGCCCGCTCGGCCACCCAGGTCTCCCGGCCGCCCGTGAGCTGCTCGACGAACCAGGCATGGATCCCCGCGGGCGTGTGCACCGGGGCCGGCATCGCGGGCTCGACCGCCCGTCGAGCGGCGATGAAAAGATCGGCAAGGGCGGAAGCGTCCTCCAACGTGGCGGAGCGCAGAGTCAGGTCAGTACTCATCGCGGATGGTGTTCAATGCCTGCTCGAGATCGTCGGGGTAGGCAGACTCGTACTCGACGTGCTCGCCGTTGCCGGGGTGCTCGAAGCCGAGTCGTATGGCGTGCAGCCACTGCCGCACCAGACCGACGCGCGCGGCCAGGACCGGGTCTGCCCCATAGGTGAGGTCGCCCACACAGGGGTGCTTGAGCGCGGACATGTGCACCCGGATCTGGTGGGTACGCCCGGTCTCGAGATGCACCTCCAGCAGGCTCGCGAAACGGTGCGCCTCGAGCGTCAGGTAGTGCGTGAGGCTGCTCTTGCCATCCGCCGTCACCGTGAACTTGTAGTCGTGGTGGGGAGAACGCCCGATGGGGGCGTCAACCGTCCCCTGGAGCGGATCCGGGTGTCCCTGGACGAGGGTGTGGTAGGTCTTGTCGACGGTGCGGTTGCGGAACGCGTTCTTCAGGACCGAGTAGGCGGACTCGGACTTCGCCACGACCATCACGCCGGAGGTGCCCACGTCGAGCCGCTGAACGATGCCCTGACGCTCGGCGGCCCCACTGGTCGCGATCCGGTAACCCGCGCCCACCAGATGTCCGACGACGGTCGGGCCGCTCCAGCCAGGGCTTGGATGTACGGCGACGCCCACGGGCTTGTCGATCACGATGATCGCGTCGTCGTCGTGCAATATCTCGATTCCCTCGACCACCTCGGGGACCACCGCGACGGGGTCACCGACCGGAGGGAGCACCACGTCGAGCCACGCACCGGGCTCGACCCGGTCGGACTTGGCGGGCCGACTGCCGTCCACGGTCACGTGTCCGGAGCTGATCAGGTCGGTGGAACGCTGCCGCGAGAGCCCGAACATCCTGGCGAGCACCGCGTCGATACGCTGCCCCGCAAATCCCTCGGGAACGGCCACGCTGCGCCGCTCCACACCGTTCCCGAGCGAACTCAAGGCTTTCTGGCTCCGGTCGAGGTGTCTGCCTCGTGGCGGCGACCGTCCACGCGGACTCCACGCACAGCCTGCACGATGATCGTGGCAGCGGCGATGTTGATGCAGATGTCGGCGACGTTGAAGACCGGGAAGTGCGGGAACATGAGGAAGTCGACCACATGGCCACGCATCGGTCCCGGCGCGCGGAACAGCCGGTCGGTCAGGTTGCCGCAGACCCCGCCGAGCAGGAAGCCGAGGCCGATGGCCCAACCCGTGCTGCCGAGCCTCCGTGCGACCCACAGCACCACACCGGCGGCCAGGATCGCGATTGCCGTCAGAATCTCGGTAAAGGACGTTCCCACGCTGAAGGCAGCCCCTGGGTTGTAGGCCACGGCCAGCCGCAGATAGGGCCCGACGACCTCCACCGGCGGGCGACCGGTGAGCAAGTCGACTGCCAGGATCTTGCTCGTCACGTCGAGGACGTAGGCCAGAGCCCCGACGGTGACGAAGAGGCCGATGTGTCGTCGCCTGGACCGGAGCCGCGGATCGGGTGTTGACGTGCCGCTGTGGTTCAGCGACGCTCCTCGCGCTGCTTGCATGACAGGCACAGTGTCGCACGCGGGAAAGCCATGAGCCGCATCTTGCCGATCGGCTGACCGCAGCTCTCACAGACGCCGTAGCTGCCGTCGTCGATGCGAGCCAGCGCCCGCTCGGTCTGGGCGAGCATCTCTCGGGCGTTGTTGGCCAGGCTCATTGCGTGATCCCGCTCGAAGGTCGTCGAGCCCACGTCGGCCTGGTCGTTGCCGGCACCGTCACCGGCGTCGCGCATGAGGCCTGTGAGCTCCGCTTCGGCGGCGTTCAGCTCGGAGCGGAGCCGACTGGAGTCCTGGTCCAGCTCGCTGCGGACCTCCGCGAGCTCTGCTGTCGTCCACGGCTCCTCATCGGCCTTGACAGCCAACCGACCGGCCTGCGCCTTTGTGGTCTGCTTCGCCGCACTGGTCGCCCGCTTGCTCGTCGAGGTCCTCGGCGGCGCGACCGAGGAGGCGGCCACCGCCTTGGCCGCTCGTGTGCTGGTCGAGGACTGCTTCGTTCCCGTCTTCTTCTCTGGCGCTTTGCCGGACGTCGACTTCGCTGGTGCCGTCGTACCCTTCGCAGCGGGCTTCTTGGCGCTCTTCTTCGCTGCGGTCTGCTTCGGAGTCGGCGGAGTCTTCGCGACTGCCTTCTTGTCAGCCACCTTCTTGCCAGCCGCCTTCTTGGCGGTTGGCTTCTTGGCGGCAGGTTCGGTGACCGGGGCGGCAGCGCCGTTCTTGGCGCTCTTCCTGGCCGGCGTGTTCTTCGAGGCCGCCGAGGTCGGCTTGCGCGCGACGCTCGACGTGACCGTGTTCGCCGCCGCAGCAGCAATCCTTCTCGCGGTGGATCCTGCCATGAACGCGAGGCCCCCTCTAAGCCTGGTTGTGTGGCCACCGCCACACGCGTGCGGTGAGGATATGCCCTGGGTGCCCCTGCATCAACTCAGGGACATGCCGGTGCAGCACCGCGAGGGAAACTGTGCCCCTCAGGCACCGTTCGAAACCGATGTGTGGAAACGGGGGCTGTCTGGCAGACTGGCGGCACCGCAAGGCGTTTACGGGCCGAGTAGTTCCGGCACAGCCACGAGCGATCCGGGGATGGTGTGAGCCCGGGGGTGTCGGCCGGAGCGAAGATCACCCCGCAGCCGCCGGAAGAAAGTCCGCAGCAGCAGCGGAGGAGTAGAACCGGCAGTGGTGACCTCACGAGTGGGTTGTCCGAGGTTGGGACGGCCAAGGAGGGTGGTACCGCGGGAGCGCCCGGATTCTCGGTCGGTCTCGTCCCTTCAGCCGACAGCATGACATGCAGGCCGAAGGAAGTCGTCTCGTGAGTGAGTACCGTCCCGTTCCACCCCAGGTGGACCTTTCCAGCCTCGAGCACGGAGTTCTCGAGCTCTGGCACACCGAGAAGACGTTCGAGCGTTCTCTCGAGCGCACCAGGGATGCCGAGCAGTTCTGGACGTTCTACGAGGGTCCGCCGACCGCGAACGGTGTTCCCGGAACCCACCACGTCGAAGCGCGCGTGTTCAAGGACGTCTTTCCGCGGTTCAAGACCATGCAGGGCTTCCACGTCGAGCGCAAGGCCGGCTGGGACTGTCACGGTCTGCCCGTCGAGCTGGCGGTGGAGAAGGAACTCGGCTTCTCCGGCAAGCTCGACATCGAGGCCTACGGCGTGGCCGAGTTCAACGCCAGGTGTCGCGAGTCGGTGCTGCGCAACGTCGACGTGTTCGAGCAGATGACCGAGCGGATGGGTTACTGGGTCGACACCGGGGACGCGTACCGGACCATGGACTCCTCCTACGTCGAGTCGGTTTGGTGGGCGCTGAAGCAGATCCACAGCTCGGGCCTGCTCGTGGAGGACTACCGCGTGGCGCCGTACTGCCCCCGCTGCGGCACCGGGCTCTCCGACCACGAGCTCGCGCAAGGTTACGAGACGGTCACCGACCCGTCGGTCTACGTCCGCTTCCCGCTGACGTCGGGCCCATACGGCGCTACGGCCGGGTCTCCCGGCTCGAGCCTGCTGGTGTGGACCACGACGCCATGGACGCTGGTGTCGAACACCGCTGTCGCCGTGCACCCCGACGTCGACTACCTGATCGCGACGAACGGGCAGGAGAGCCTGGTGGTTGCCGAGCCGCTCTTCGAGGCGGTGCTCGGTGAGGGCTGGCACATCGAGAACCACGCCCGGGGTCGCGACATGGAGCGCTGGACCTACCAGCGGCCGTTCCAGCTCGTCGCCTTTCCGGAGGCGGGCGCCGACGAGAGCCGCGAAGGCGGAACCGGGGCACACTTCGTGGTGCTCGGGGAGTACGTCACCACCGAGGACGGCACCGGCCTGGTCCACCAGTCCCCCGCCTTCGGCGAGGACGACATGGCGGTGTGCAGGGCCTACGGACTCCCCGTGGTCAACCCGGTCCGTCCGGACGGTCGCTTCGAGTCCGACGTACCGCTGGTCGGCGGCCAGTTCTTCAAACACGCCGACGCCGACCTCGTGAAGGACCTCGACACCCGTGGGCTGCTCTTCCGCCACGTCTCCTACGAGCACAGCTATCCGCACTGCTGGCGCTGCCACACCGCACTGCTCTACTACGCGCAACCTGCGTGGTACGTCCGGACCACGCAGGTCAAGGACGCGCTGCTGCGGGAGAACGAGAAGACCAACTGGTATCCCGGGACCATCAAGTGGGGGCGGTACGGCGACTGGCTGCACAACAACATCGACTGGGCCCTCTCCAGGAGCCGATACTGGGGTACTCCGCTGCCGATCTGGCGGTGCTCCGAGGGACACCAGACCTGTGTGGGCTCGCTGGCCGAGCTTTCGCAGCTGACCGGGGCCGACCAGTCCGCGCTGGACCCGCACCGGCCCTACGTCGACGACATCACGTTCGCCTGCCCCGCGCTGCCAGGAGATCCCGATTCGGCAGCGTGCGGAAACGAGGCGCATCGGGTCCCCGAGGTGATCGACGCCTGGTTCGACAGCGGCTCGATGCCATTCGCCCAGTGGGGCTACCCGCACGTCGCAGGTTCGCAGGCGAAGTTCCGGGACGCCTATCCGGCCGACTTCATCTGCGAGGCGATCGACCAGACTCGCGGCTGGTTCTACACGCTGATGGCGATCGGTACGACGGTCTTCGACGAGTCGTCCTACCGCAACGTGCTGTGCCTGGGGCACATCCTGGCCGAGGACGGCCGCAAGATGTCCAAGCACCTGGGCAACATCCTCGAGCCGATGCCACTGATGGAACAGCACGGGGCGGACGCCGTGCGCTGGTTCATGGCGGCCGCCGGCTCCCCCTGGTCGGCGCGCCGCATCGGCCACACGAACCTCCAGGAGATCGTCCGGAAGGTCCTGCTGACCTACTGGAACACCGTCGCGTTCCACGTGCTGTACGCCCGCAGCTCGGGATGGGCGCCGGGCAGCGAGGCTCCCGCTGTCGGTGACCGCCCCGTCCTCGACCGCTGGTTGAACGCCGAGACGGCGCGGTTGGTGCATGCGGTGACCGGAGCCCTGGAGAACTTCGACACCCAGGCTGCGGGAAACCTGTTGGCACAGTTCGTGGACAACCTCTCGAACTGGTACGTACGGCGCTCACGCCGCCGGTTCTGGGACGGCGACCCCGCTGCTCTGGCGACCCTTCACGACACCCTGGCGACCGTGACGAAGCTGCTGGCGCCACTGACGCCCTTCATCACCGAGCGGGTCTGGCAGGACCTGGTCCGTCCCGTCGAGCCCGACGCTCCCGAGTCTGTGCACCTGTCCGACTGGCCGTCCTACGACCCCGCCGACATCGACGAGGAGCTGTCCGCATCGGTGTCGCTGGCCCGCCGCCTCGTCGAGCTCGGCCGGTCGGCTCGGTCGGAGGCAAAGGTGCGCACCCGCCAGCCGTTGCGTCGGGCGCTGGTCGGGTCGGCGGCATGGGGCCGGCTCAGCGTCGAGCTGCGCACCGAGGTGGCCGAGGAGCTGAACATCGGCGCCCTGGAGCCGATCTCGGCGGCCGGAGCGGACCTCGTCGCCTATTCCGCCAAGGGGAACTTCCGTGCCCTGGGTCGGCGGTTCGGCAAGCAGACACCGCAGGTGGCGGCGGCGATCGCCGCAACCGATGCGGCTGCCCTGGCACGGGAGCTGGAGTCCTCCGGAGCAGCGACCCTTCCCCTCGACGGTGGCGATGTCGATGTCCGACCAGATGAGGTGATTCTCTCCGAGCGGCCCCGCGAGGGCTGGTCGGTGGTCAACGAGCACGGCGAGACCGTCGCGCTGGACCTCGAGCTCACACCGGAGCTGGTGCGCGCTGGACTGGCTCGTGAGGTCGTCCGCCTGGTTCAGGAGGCCCGCAAGAACAGCGGCTTCGACGTCAGTGACCGGATCGTGCTCGCCTGGGAGTCATCGGGCGAGGTCGCGGAGGCGCTGCGCGAGAACGGGAAGCTGATCGCGTCCGAGGTGCTCGCCACGCAGCTGCACGAAGGGGGCGTGGACCGGCTGGCTCCGGGCCCGGGGCTGGTGCATGACGCCGCGCTCGGACTCGCCTTCACGGTCACGCTCGCGCACTCCTGAGTCGAAGTGTACGAGGTCGCCGTCAGGGAGGGTCGACCTTCGTCGGGTCCCGCGGTGGTGCGACCCGGCTACCTGGCCGCTGGCTTCGAGCCGTCGCCCAGAGCAGCGTCCCCTCGGACCGGTTCGTTGATGCTGGCATCCGCGGAGCCGTCGTTCTGCCCCGGTCCGTCGAGTGCCTCGAGCTGCTGCTGGAAGTAGCTCTTGAGCCGGCTGCGGTATTCACGCTCGAACGAACGCAGGTTCTCGACCTCGCCGTTGAGCCTCTCCCTCTCCTGGTCGAGATCTTGGAGCAGCTCCTGGCGACGTTCGGCGGTCTCCGAGTCGAGCATCTGCGAGCGGGCACGTGCGTCGGACTCGAACTGGTCGGCCGTGGCCCTCGACTCCGACTCCATGTCGGCGGCTCTGGTCCGGGCGTCGCCGACGATCTGCTCCGCCTCGTTCTTCGCTTCCGTGACGAGCTCGTCGGCATTGCGGGTCGCGATCTCGAGCAGACGAGCCGCTGCGCTCGACGCGTCGGCGACGGTGTGCACCTTGATCGTCTCGGGAACCGTCTCGTGCGTCACATCAGACGCCGCAGCAGGAGCCGGCGCAGTGCCACTCTCGACCGGCACGGCGGTGTCCGGGCCGGCGGTGTCCGGGCCGGCGGTGTCGGGGCCGGCGGTGTCGGGGCCGGCGGTCTCCGGCTTCGTGGCAACCGGGCTGGCACCGTCGGACTTGGCCGCGAGCCCACCGTTGCTGTCCGCGGAGAGCTTCGAACGCAGGTCATCGTTGTCGCGTGTGAGCCGCGCGAGCTCAGCCTCGACCTCGTCGAGAAACTCGTCAACCTCTCCCATGTCGTAGCCCTCGCGCAGTCGGACCGGGGTGAAGCGCTTGTTGCTCACGTCCTCAGGCGTCAGCGGCATGACGTCATCCCTCTGCTCTCTCAGCTGCTCTGTGGCCGCCCGGCGGCACCACGCTCGGTGCCCAACCGTACTCCGAACCGCCGCGTCAGGCGCAACCCGGAGTGGCTGTCTCGGTCGCCTTCAGTGCACCCCTCGACGCCTCTCGTCAGGACAGAAGGATGGATCGGTTGAGCATGAGCAGCAGGTAGCAGATGACGATCACGATCATGAAGCTGAGATCGAGAGCGACACTGCCCAGTCGCAGCGGCGGGATGAAGCGGCGGAAGAACAGGATCGGTGGGTCGGTGACCGTGTAGACGACCTCCAGCAGTACCAGGACAGGGCCCTTGGGCGTCCAGGATCGCGCGAAGACCTGCACCCAGTCGACGATGAACCGGACGAAGAGAAGTGCCAGGAAGATCCACAGGATCAGGTCGAGAATGGAACCGACGACATATGCCACGAGGCGAAAGCCTAGCTCTGGTTGAAGAACCCGCCCTCGGCGATGCGCTGCTTGTCCTCCGCAGCGACAGAGACGTTGGGCGGAGAAAGGAGGAAGACCTTGTTGGTGACCCGCTCGATGGTCCCGCGTACGGCGAACACCAGACCGGCGGCGAAGTCTACGAGCCGCTTGGCGTCGGCGTCGTCCATGTCGGAGAGGTTCATGATCACGGGGACTCCCTCGCGGAAGTTCTCACCGATGGTGCGCGCCTCGTTGTAGGTCCGTGGCTGCAGTGTCGTGATCCGTGACAGCTCGGCCACCATCCCTACGTGAGGACCCTGGCTCTCTCCGCCTGACGGACGGCGACGTCCTGCGAGGTCCGACACCGGCGCCGGGCGCCCTGTCTCGCCGTGCCCGAGGTCACGACGAGAGATGGCAGTAGAGCCCCCTGCCGTCCGCTCGTTGTCGTCGGCCGAGGAGTACTCGTCGTCGTAGCGGTCGGAGTCCTCGAGGAGGCCGAGGTAGACACCCATCTTGCGCATCGCGCCGCTCATGGCTCATGCCTTCCGGTGGATCCGCGCCCCCTGGTAGGACGCTCGAACTTTTTCCGACACTACTTGATGGGCGGACGGCTACCGAGCACCGCGCTGCCAACGCGTACGTGTGTCGCGCCGGACCTGATCGCGGCCTCGAGGTCAGCGCTCATCCCGGCTGACATCCAGGTGGCCGAGGAGTCGATCCGGCGTATCTCCTGCGCCACCCCGGCCAGCTTCTCGAACGCGAGGGCAGGGTCCTGGTCGAGCGGCGCGACCGCCATCACACCGCGCAGACGGAGGCCTTCTGCTTCGGCGACTCGTCCGGCCAGCTCAACCGCATCCGTTGTCGCCACGCCACTGCGGCCCCCACCGCGATCGCCAGGCGAGCCGAGATCGACCTGGACCAAGCAGTCGAGCGTTGCGCCACGTTGTTGCGCACCTCGGGACAACCCGGGTAGGAGCTTCTTCCTGTCGAGGGACTCCACCACGTCGGCATACTGGGCCACGGCCGCGGCCTTGTTGCTCTGCAAGTTGCCGATGAAGTGCCACCGGAGGCCGAGATCCTCTGTCTCGGCTGCCTTGGCCGCCGCCTCCTGGAAACGGTTCTCGCCCATGTCGTGCACGTCGAGACCGGCGAGGATGCGTACGTCGGTGGCGGGAAAGAACTTCGTGACGACGGTCAGCGTGACCTCACCCGGGTCGCGTCCCGACTCGGCGCAGGCCGACGCGATCCGGTCCCGCACCCGGGACAGGTTCTCGGCGATCTGCGTGTGCCGCTCGCCCGTGGGCTCGGCCACAGCACCTGTCATGGCCTGATCCAGACGAGGCCTGCCTGGCGACCTGACGCCTTGCCCTGGCGACGGTATGAGTAGAGATCTTCGTCCTCCATCGTGCAACCGGCCACGTCGGTGGACTCGACGCCGTACGCATCCAGCTGTGCACGGAGGCCCGCCCCGAGGTCTACCGCCGGCGAGCCCCAGGACGTCTCGGCGTGGGACTCGGGCACCGCGGCGGCGATCTCGGCGCGCATCTGTTCGGGAACCTCGTAACAGCGTCCGCACACATGCGGCCCCACCCACGCGTTGATCCGTCGGGCGCCGAGGTCACGCATCCTCTCGATGGTGGCGGGCACGACGCCGGCAACCAGCCCCATACGTCCGGCATGGGCAGCACCGACGACACCCTGCTCCGTGTCCGCCAGGATGACCGGCGCACAGTCGGCGGACCGGACCATCAGCACGATGCCTGTCTCGCGCGTGACCAGGGCGTCGCCGATGAAGCCTGGCTGTGCACCGGCAGCGGCAGCGGCAGCGGCAACGTAGGGCTCGTCGACGACGTGTACGTCGGCGCCGTGCACCTGCCGCATGTCAACGACCATGGGGAACGCGGTGCCGTCCGGCAGGGCGAATATCGAGTCGTCGCTGACAGTCTGGTATCCCCGAGCGAAGGCGTAGGCCACGATGCCGATGTTCTCGTCAACGGTGTGGGGGTGTTCACCGTTGCCTCCGAGATTCAGCGACGCGTAGGGCCCCGCGCTTATTCCGCCATGGCGGTCAGTGAAGGCGACATCGACCGCGCCGCGCGTGTCCTGGAACGCGAACAATCCCCGGCTCCTTCCTCCGGCTCGGTCGGCGACGCCTTCGGCTCAGGTCACGCAGCGGGCTAGCCCGGCCCGGCCGGGCGGCGACCCCGCTCGCGGCGAAGGCTCCCGCCTACTTCAAGAAGTCCGGCACATCGAGGTCGTCGTCGTCGAACTGCATGCCGCGCGGCTGACGCTGGCCCGCCTGGTTCCCTGCCTGCTGGGGAATGGCCTGCCCGGGCCGGGGTGACTGGCTCTGACCTTGGCTCTGGGCTGGACTCTGGGCATGGCTCTGGGCTTGCTGGACCTGCCGCTGTGGCTGGCGCTGGGCGACGATGGTTTCACCCTGGGCGGGGGAACCGCTGGGAGTGAAGCGGGACTGGTTCTGCGCAGCCCCCACAGACGCTGTCACGCGTCCGTCGCTCGAGTTCTGCTGCTGGGTGGGCTCGCGGCGCAGAACCGTGCCGCTGTCGCGACGTTTGGGCATCCCACCGTCGAACCCCGCGGCGATCACGGTCACCCGGACCTCGTCACCGAGGGCGTCGTCGATGGTGGCACCGAAGATGATGTTCGCCTCGGCGTGGGCGGCCTGCGAGACGAGCGCCGCGGCCTCGTTGATCTCGAAGAGACCGAGGTCCGAGCCACCGGCGATCGAGAGCAGGACACCGTACGCGCCGTCGATGGAGGCTTCCAGCAGCGGACTGGACACGGCCATCTCCGCTGCGGCCACCGACCGGTCTTCACCGCGGGCCGAGCCGATTCCCATCAGCGCGGAGCCGGCGTTGGACATCACGGACTTGACGTCGGCGAAGTCGAGGTTGATCAGGCCCGGCGTCGTGATCAGGTCGGTGATGCCCGACACACCCTGCAGCAGCACCTGGTCGGCCTGCTTGAAGGCGTCGAGCATGCTGACGTTGCGGTCGCTGATCGAGAGCAGGCGGTCGTTCGGTATGACGATGAGGGTGTCGACCTCATCGCGCAGACCGGAGATGCCTTCCTCCGCCTGGTTGGCGCGACGCCGGCCCTCGAACGAGAACGGCCGGGTCACCACGCCGATCGTCAATGCACCCAGGGAGCGGGCGATCCGCGCCACGACCGGGGCACCACCGGTGCCGGTGCCGCCACCTTCGCCGGCGGTAACGAAGACCATGTCGGCGCCCTTGAGCACCTCCTCGATCTCCTCGGCGTGGTCCTCGGCGGCTCGTCCTCCCACCTCGGGGTTGGCTCCGGCACCGAGACCGCGAGTCAGCTCGCGACCGATGTCGAGCTTGACGTCGGCATCGCTCATAAGGAGAGCCTGTGCGTCGGTGTTGATGGCGATGAACTCGACGCCCTTGAGCCCGACGTCGATCATCCGGTTGACGGCGTTGACTCCCCCTCCACCGATACCTACGACCTTGATAATGGCCAGGTAGTTCTGCGCTGCTGCCACGGCGGCTTGCCTCTCGCTGATCTGCTGCCCTACTGGTGCAGGGCAGACGCGGATACGTCACGGGGAAGTGGCACTGGAGCCGGCCCTAACCCTCAAGTAGAGAGTTATAGTTATGTCAACTTCGTGCTTGCAGAACAACCTAGGTGATCGGCCGAGACCACAACAAACGACACGCGGACACCACCCACATTTCCCGCGACCGGGCGAAACCGGCGCCCCCGCCTCGGTAGAAGGCCGCGCGTGTGGCCCCGCGCGTGTGCCGCTTGGAAGCGCTGGATGGAGCGAGGCGCTACGGCTTGATCGTGGGTTGGCCCGGAACGCTCACGTCGTAGACGGTCGCCTTCTGCTTCAGCAGGACGGCGATCACCTTCGCCTTGTTGGCCGAGTCGTCTGCGCTTCCCCAGAAGACCGTGCGCCCGTCGCCGAACCACAGCGCGATCGTGTCGATGCTTTCCACATCTACGAAGTCGACTCGCGCGGCGAGGGCGGGAGGAAGTACGCCCACGACAGTGGCCGCCTCGGTCAGTGCCTCGGACTCGGTCTCGACACCCATCCGTAGCTCCGGCAGGTCCGGGGCAGTGGGGAAACCCCGGAACACCACCCCCTCCGCGTCCACCCCTCGAACCACTCCGTCCCGCTCGACGACGGCGACCGCGACCCGCTCCTGCACTGCGATGCGGACCGCATCCGGCCAGGCTCGCGAGACGTCGACGTCCTTCACGGGCGCCAGGTCCAAGATTCGCGCGGAGATCGCGTCCAGGTCGACTGTGGCCAGCGGCTCCCCGACAGGCACAGCTGCTGCCCGGCGTACCTCCGTCGGCTCGAGCAGCTCGTCGCCCTCGACGCGCACGTCGTCGACTGCGAGCACCGGGGAGAAGAAGACCAGCCACACCGATCCTGCCACCAGCGCGAGCACCAGGACCACCGCGAGAACACGTCGCCAGGCCAGCCAACGGCGGGCCCACTGCCGGCGTGCGAACCGTTTCCGGGCGAGCCGGACGGACTTCTCATCCGGCGTCGGTGGCCCGGGCGGGGCTGCATCTGCGACCTTGCCCAGCCGCAGCCTACGCATCGGCCGCTCCCCCCGGTCCCGCCGACTCGGTGAGCAGTGCGAGCACCTGGGGGCCGACGAGCGTCACGTCGCCGGCACCGAGAGTGAGTACGACGTCGCCGGGCCGGACACGACTGACCAGACGGTGTGCTGTCTGCGACCATGAAGGCTCGAACAGCACGCTCGACGGAGGAAGTGGCACGTTGCTCGCCACCAGCTGCCCGTCCACTCCCGGCTCAGGATCATCACGAGCGACGTACACGTCCATCACGACCACCTCGTCGGCCGCGCCGAGGGCCTCTCCCATTGCCGCGCCGAAAATTCGGGTCCGCGACACGAGATGCGGTTGGAAGCCCACCACGACTCGACCCGGACCCGCCAGTGAGCGGGCGGCCTGCAGGTCGCCGCGGATCTCGTTGGGATGGTGCGCGTAGCTGTCGTACACGCGCACCCCGCCGGCCTCGCCCTTGAGCTCCATTCGCCGCCGCGTGCCGGTGAATGCCTCTAGACCACGCCTGAGATCTGTGAAGGAGAAGCCGAGCCGCAGTCCGGCGGCCAACGCGGCCGCTGCGTCGAGCACATAGTGCCGGCCGGGTATGCGTAGGTTCACCACGCCCAGAGTGCGGCCACGGTCGACCACGGTGAACCGGGACGTGGATCCGAGAAAGGACAGGAGCTCCACGCGCAGGTCCGCCGCCGCCGACTCACCCACTCCGACGACCGTGATCGCCTTCTGTCTCGCCTGGCCCGCCAGGTCAGCCGCACCGTCGTCGTCGATGCAGGCAACCAGGAAACCCTCGGGAGCGATCCGGTCCAGAAATGCTGTGAACGCTGCTCGGTAGGCCTCCTCGGTGCCGTAGTTGTCGAGGTGGTCGGCCTCTACGTTGGTGACCAGCGCGGCGTAGGGCGAGTAGACAAGGAACGCGCCGTCGCTCTCGTCGGCCTCGGCGACGAAGAGGTCGCCGCTGCCGTCGTGTGCGTTGGATCCGGACTCGGTCAGCTCACCCCCGATAGCGAACGACGGGTCGGCGGCACAGTGCTGCAGGGCTACGGTGAGCAGTGAGGTGGTCGTTGTCTTGCCATGGGTGCCCGCCACGGCCACGACGCGACGTCCCTGCATCACCGACTCCAATGCGGCCGAGCGAGGCAGCAGCCGCAGCCCGCGGCGCGCGGCCTCGACCACCTCGGGGTTGTCGACACGTACCGCCGTCGAGACGACCAGCGTGTCCACGTCGACGACCTGGGAGGCGTCGTGGCCCACGTCGCAGCGGGCACCGAGCGCGCGTAGCGCCTCGAGCGTCGTGGACTCCTTGGCGTCACTGCCACTGACGGGAATGCCGCGCTCCAGCATGATCCGCGCGATCCCGGACAGACCCGCTCCACCGATGCCGACGAAGTGCACCCGACCGAGCTGGTCCGCGGGCGCGATCTCGGACGGCACGGGGATGATCACGTCCGTTCCTCCGCCGCCCGAAGCACCATGTGCGCGAGCCGCTCATCTGCGTTCCGTGGGATCAGGTTCTCGGCCGCAGCCGACATGGTCGCCAGTCGCACGCTGTCGTTGAGCAGCTCGGGCAACGTCGCGGTGACCCACTCGGGTGTGAGGGCCGAGTCCGAGACCAGCAGCCCGCCACCTGCCTCGACGACCGGCCGTGCGTTGAGCTCCTGCTCACCGTTTCCGAACGGCAGTGGCACGAACACCGCCGGCAGGCCGACCGCCGAGACCTCGGTGACCGTGTTCGCACCGGCCCGGCAGACCACCACGTCGGCGGCTGCGTAGGCCAGATCCATCCGGTCGACGTAGGACACGATGAGATAGGGCGGGTCACCCGGACCCGTGGACACGGTCGCCTCACCCCTGGGTCCCACGACGTGGAGCACCTGGACGCCGGCTTCGCCCAGAGGCCCTCTGGCCGCGGACACCGACTGGTTCAGCCGTCGGGCTCCCTGGGAGCCTCCGGTGACGAGCAGAGTCGGCCGCTCGGTTTCCAGGCCGAACGCCCGACGCGCCTGGAAGCGCATCGCCGGGCGGTCCAGGGTGGAGATCATCTGGCGCATCGGCATGCCGATGTACTGCGCGTGTCGCAACGGCGTGTCCGGAAAGCTCGTCGCCACATGGCGGGTCAGCCGAGCGCCGACCTTGTTCGCGATGCCGGGCAGCGCGTTTCCCTCGTGTACGACGAGCGGGAGGCCACGTCGACGCGCGGCGAAGTAAGCCGGCACACACACGTAACCGCCGAAGCCGACCACGATGTCGGGCCGGACCCGGTCGACGACCTCGAGCGCGGCCGTGACCGCGGCCCGCAGGCGGGCGGGCACCCGGAGCAGGTCCACCGAGGGCTTGCGGGGCAGCGGGACCGGTGGGACCAGCTCCAGGCGGTAGCCGGCATCGGGAACGACACGGGTCTCCAGTCCACGGGATGTGCCGAGAGCGACGACCTCGACTGTTGGTTCGAGTCGTCGTAGAGCGTCGGCAGTGGCCAGCAACGGGGACGTGTGTCCCGCCGTACCCCCGCCGGCCAGCAGAATGCGCACTAGCCCGCGTTCTCCCTCCTGGCCAGACCGCCGCATGCGGTGACCCCCGCCGCGCGACGCCTCCGCTTGGCCCGCAAGGCGGCCTTCGCACCGGGTTCGGAGCGAGCGAAGGACAGCAGCAGGCCCAGCGCGACCAGCGACGGCAGCAGCGCGGACCCGCCGTAGGAGACCAGCGGCAGGGGGATGCCGATCACCGGAAGCATCGCCAGCACCATGCCGACATTGATCATCATCTGCGACATCAGCCAGATCGTGATCCCGGCGCACATGTAGCGGATGAACGGGTCGTCGGTGCGCACGGCCACCCGGACGCCGGCGTAGGCGATGGTGAGGAAGAGCCCGAGCACCAGCATCGTGCCCACGAGTCCGAGCTCCTCGCCCAGCACCGCGAAGATGAAGTCGGTGTGCGCCTCCGGGAGGTCACCCCACTTCTGCTGGCTGGCCGAGATGCCCTTGCCGAACCAGCCGCCGCTGGAGATCGCGAAAAGGCCGTGTGCGGGCTGCCACCCGCTGCCCAGGTAGTCCTTGAACGGGTCGGCGAAGGTCGTCATCCGCTCCAGCCGCTCCTTGCTTGTGCTCGCGAGATAGAGCGCCAGCACTCCGACGCTCAGCAGGGACCCGACGAAAAGCCGAGCCGGAGCACCCACCACCCACAGCATGCCCAGGATGATCGCGAACAGGACGAGCGCGGTCCCCAGGTCACCACCTTTGACGACCAGCGCGGTGATCAACCCGGTCACAGGGACCATCGGGATCAACACATGCTTCCAGTCCTCGAGCACCTTCTCCTTGCGCGCGTAGACATCCGCGCACCACAGCACCATCGCGAGCTTGGCGATCTCCGACGGCTGGATTCTCAACGGTCCGATCGCCAGCCAGTTGGTGTTGCCGTTGACCGAGACGCCGAGACCGGTCTGGGTGAGGGCGACCAGCGTCGTGGCGACAATCAGGCCCGGCCACGCCAGCCAGCGTATGTACCGTGCAGGCATCCGTGAGGCCACGAACGCGACGGGAAGGGCGAGCGCGACCCACATGAGCTGTTTGAGGAAGATGTAGTAGCTGTTGCCGTCGTAGTTGACGAAGGAGTAGATGCTCGAGGCGCTCAGCACCATCATCAAACCGATGGTCAACAGCAGCGTGGATGCGCCGAGGAGCAGGTAGTAGGAGGTCAGCGGCCGGTCGAGCGTGTGCCCGAGGGAGCGCTTGGTCGAGGCCAGCCACTCGGCGACGGCGCTGTCTCGACGCGGTCGCTCTGCGGTGGTCGTCACATCCGGTCCTTCCGTGCTCCCGTGCTGTCGGTCTGTGCCTTGGGTGTCACCGCCCGCGTAAGCGGTGCACGGCCTCGGCGAAGGCGTCACCGCGCGCCGCATAGTTCGCGAACATGTCCATGGACGCGCACCCAGGCGCCAACAGCACGGTGTCCCCCGGTTGAGCCAGTGCAGAAGCAGCCCCGACTACGCGGTCCATCTGTGAAGTCTCTCCGCCCTCGACCTCGATCACGCGGACATCAGGCGCGTGTCGCGAAAGCGCGTCGGCGATCACGCCTCGGTCTCGGCCCAGTAGTACGACGCCGCGCAGCCTGGCCCGTGCAGCGGTGACCAGCTCGTCGAACGACGCGCCCTTGGCGAGGCCGCCCGCCACCCAGACCACGGGGTCGTAGCCCATGAGCGACGCCTGCGCAGCGTGCGGGTTGGTCGCCTTGGAGTCGTCGACGTAGCGGACCCCCCCGATCTGACCCACGTCGGCGATGCGATGACCGTCGGGCTCGAAGGCCCGCAACCCGTCGCGCACCGCCGTGGTGGACACGCCGTGCGCTCGAGCAAGCGCGGCCGCGGCAAGAGCGTTGGCGACCACGTGCGGCGCGTCGGAGGCGAGATCGGCGACCGTGCACAGCTCTGCCGCACTGTCTTCTCGCTGCTCGACGAAGGCGCGGTCGGCGAGCACACCGTCGACCACGCCGAGCATCCCAACCCCCGGAGTGTCGAGGGTGAACCCGATCGCTCGGGCTCCTTCGACGACGTCGGCACCACGCACCAGCTCCTCGGTCCGGGGGTCCCTCACGTTGTAGACACATGCCTGCCGCACGCCCTGGTAGATCCGCCCCTTGTCGCCCGCGTAGTCCTCCAGCGAGGAGTACCAGTCGAGGTGGTCCTCGGCCACGTTGAGCACAGCCGCCGACTCCGCAGTCATGGAGGAGACGTAGTGCAGCTGGAAGCTGGAGAGCTCGACGGCGAGGACGTCGTACGGCGTGGGGTCCATCACCGCCTCGACCATCGGCAGGCCCACGTTCCCACAGGCGACGCTGCGCAACCCCTGCGCGCGCAGTATCGATTCGAGCATCTGCACGGTGGTTGTCTTGCCGTTGGTGCCGGTGACGGCCAGCCACGGAGCCGCATGGTCCGGGTCGCGCAGGCGCCAGGCGAGCTCGACCTCGCCCCAGACGGGAACTCCCCGCACCACCGCCTGCCTCAGCAGAGGGGCCGAAGGGGACCAGCCGGGAGAGGTCACCACGACGTCGACGTCCTCGGGCAGCTGCGCGGTGGAGCCGGGCCCGAGCCGGACGTCGGCACCGAGGATCTCCAGGAGCGTCGCCTTCTCCGCTCGGTCGCCGGAGTCCGACTCGTCCAGGGCCACGACATGTGCCCCCTGGTGGGTCAGGTTGTCCGCGGCAGCAAAACCCGACACGCCCATGCCGGCCACGACCGCCCGGACGCCGGCCCACGAGTCGCGGCGTCCCAGCGCGGCCAGGTCTCGTCGGTTGCTCATGCGCTCCCTCGCGCCGCCTGCTCCTGCGTCACAATCGTCCGTACGGACGACTTTGCGGCCGTCGTGCGGCAAACTCGCGCGAATTCCGTCCGTACGGACGATTCTGCCGACGCCGGCGAGGCATTCGGGCTCATACTCCGGCCACCCACTCGGCGTAGAAGACACCGAGACCGGCCGCGACACTGAGCCCACAGATGATCCAGAACCGGATCACGATCGTCACCTCTGCCCACCCCTTGAGCTCGAAGTGGTGCTGCAACGGGGCCATTCGCAGGAGCCGTTTGCCCTTGGTGACCTTGAAGAAGCCGACCTGGAGAATGACCGACAAGGTGATCACGACGAAAAGTCCACCGATGATCAGGAGCAACAGCTCGGTGCGGGTGAGAATCGCGAAACCGGCCAGCGCCCCGCCGAGCGAGAGCGAGCCGGTGTCGCCCATGAAGATCTTGGCCGGCGAGGCATTCCACCACAGGAAACCGAAGCAAGCCCCGGTCAACGCGGCGGCGACGACCGCGAGATCCAGCGGGTCGCGGACGTCGTAGCAGGTGGGCCCGGGGTTGATCTGGCAAGACTGGTTGTTCTGCCAGATGTTGACCAGCGTGTAGGCGGCGAACACCATCGTCGACGTCCCGGTGGCCAGCCCGTCGAGCCCGTCGGCAAGGTTCACGCCGTTGCTGGTGCCCGCGATCATGACGAGCATGAAGGCGATCGCCAGGACCAGCGGCAGAGTGAGGCTGTCGAACTCCCTGTTGAAGGAGATGCTTCGTGAGGCAGGAGTCTCACCGCGCTCGTCGGCCAGCGCCGGAAGCAGTGCCAGCCAACCGAAGACGACCGCGACAACGGTCTGGCCGATGATCTTGGCCTTGGTTCGCAGGCCCAGGGAACGCTGCTTGGCGATCTTGATGTAGTCGTCGAGGAAGCCGACCGTGCCCAGGCCGACGAACAGGAAGAGCAGCAGCAGGCTCGAGGCCGACGGCAAATCCTGAGTGATCAGCTTCGCGGCGAAGTACGCGAACACCACGGAGAGGATGATCACCAGGCCCCCCATGGTGGGCGTGCCGCGCTTGGTGTGGTGGGTGGTGGGTCCGTCGTCACGGATCAGCTGGCCGTACCCCTTCGCGACCAGGATCCGGATTGCTACCCGGGTGCCCAGCAAGGTGAACAGCAACGAGAGCCCTCCCGCGAGCAGGATCGCCCTCATCGCTTCGCCTCCCCGGTCGCCTCACCAATGACCGCCTCGGCAACCTTCTCGAGCTCGGCAGCGCGCGAGGCTTTGAACAGCACCACATCTCCGGCGGACAAATGCCGACGCAGCCAGGCCAGCGCCTCCTCGTTGTCGCGCACGAACACCGACTCCTCTGCCCACGACCCCTCCAGACATGCCCCCAGGTGCATAGGCCGGGCGGCTTCTCCCACGACGAGGAGCTGGTTGATATCGAGGCGCACCGCCAGTCTGCCAATGGTGTCGTGCTCCTCCCTGCTCGACTCGCCCAGCTCCCGCATCTCCCCGAGGACCGCGACGGTGCGCGACGGTGCTCCCCTACCCCGGCCGATGGCAGCCAGCGTCTTCAGCGCAGCGCGCATTGAGTCCGGGTTGGCGTTGTAGGCGTCGTTGACCACGATGAGGCCGTTCGGCAGCTCAGAAAGCTCCATCCGCCAGCTCGACGCCGACGTCGCCTCGCCCAGTGAGCATGCGACCCGGGCGAGAGGTACGCCGACCGCCGTCGCGACGGTCGCTGCAGCAGCCGCGTTGCTGGCCTGGTGCTCGCCCAGGAGCTGCAGGCGGACGTGGTGGCGATCCCCCGCTGCCACGAGGTCGAAGCGGGAGCGGCCGAGCTCGTCGAGATGGAGGTCGTCGAGGCGTACGTCGGCGTCGACGCTCTCGCCGTAGGTAAGCACCCTCGCCCCGGTCAGCGAGCCCATGGCACGCACCAGCGGGTCGTCGGCGTTGAGCACGGCGGTCCCGCCTGGCCTCAGAGCCTCCACGACCTCGCCCTTCGCCGTCGCAATGTCGGTCTGGGTGCCGAACTCGCCGATGTGGGCCTTGCCGACGTTGAGCACCAGCGACACGTCCGGCCGTGCGATCTCGCACAGGTGGGCCAGGTGGCCGATCCCTCGGCTGCCCATCTCCAGGACCAGGTACTCAGTGGCCACAGCGGCGCGGAGCACGGTCAGCGGCAGGCCGAGCTCGTTGTTGAACGAGCCGGTGGTCGCGACCGTCGTACCTGCGTCGGAGAGGACCTTCGCCAGGAGGTCCTTCGTGCCGGTCTTGCCCTGCGACCCGGTCAGCGCGACGACAGTGAGGCCGGGAAGGCTTTCGACGACGTGGCGAGCGAGCTTGGCCAGCGCGGTCAGCGGATCCTTCACGAGGACCATGGGCACACCGACGTGCCGGCTTCCGAGCACCGCGGCTGCCCCTGCCTCCACTGCCGCTCGTGCGAACTCGTGGCCGTCGGAGCGCTCACCGGAAAATGCGGCGAACAGCCCTCCGGGCTCGACGGCGCGGCTGTCCACGAATGCGGCTCCGGTGACCAGCGTCGAGCCGGGGTCGCCGTGGACGGTGCCGCCCACCACCGCCGCGATCTCGGGAAGGGTCATCGCGATCATGGCGTCCCCAACGCCTCACGTAGCACTATCCTGTCGTCGAACGGGTGCACCGTCCCCGCGACCTCCTGACCGACCTCGTGGCCCTTGCCGGCCACGACCACGGTGTCCCCGGGCCCTGCGAGTGACACCGCGAGGCGGATCGCCTCCCGTCGGTCCCCTTCCTGGTGGACCTCGGCGCGCTCCTCCGCCCCGACGGTGTCCGCGCCGGCGAGAACGGCGGCGCGGATGAGCGCCGGATCCTCGGTGCGCGGGTTGTCGTCGGTGACGATCAACGTATCAGCGAGTCGGGCCGAGATCTCCCCCATGATCGGACGCTTGCCGGGGTCCCGGTCGCCTCCAGCGCCGAGCACGACGATGAGCCGTCCCGCCGTCTGTGCGCGGAGTGCCCGCAGCGCGGCGGTGACCGCGTCCGGCTTGTGGGCGTAGTCGACGATCGCGAGGAAGTCCTGGCCGGCGTCGACCTGTTCAAGTCGGCCAGGCACCCCCACGGAAGCGGTTATCCCCTCGGCTACGACGACGGGATCGAAACCGGCTTCGCCGAGCGCGGCGATCGCGGTGAGTGCGTTGGCGACGTTGAAGTCTCCGGTCATCGAGACCTTCGCCGTGACCCGGCTGCCGTCGGGAGCCTGGACGATGAAGGTCGAGCCCGTCGGTCTCATGTCGACATCGAGGGCCCGCCAGTCCGCAGGCGCACCTGTAGGCGAGAACGTGCGAAGGGGAATCGACACCTCGCGCCGAAGGCGGTCGCCGTACTCGTCATCGATGTTGACCAGGCCGAGCCGTGCCATGGCGGGGGTGAAAAGTGTGGCCTTCGCGCGGAAGTAGTCCTCGACATCGGCGTGGAAGTCGAGGTGGTCACGACCGAGGTTGGTGAAGACGGCCACGTCGAAGACCACCCCGTCGACGCGCCCCATCACCAGGGCGTGGCTCGAGACCTCCATGGCACAGCCCTGCACTCCCTGCTCCCGCATCACCGCGAACAACGCGTGCAGATCGGGTGCCTCCGGGGTGGTCAGCGTGGTCTTGAGGTCGACGCCGTTGATCCGGGTTCCGACAGTCCCCACCACGGCCGCCGGTATGCCGGCGGACTGCAGGGCACCCTCGGCCAGCCGGGTCACCGTGGTCTTGCCCTGCGTGCCGGTGACCGCGACCAGCCGAAGCGCTTCGGCCGGCCTGCCGTAGATGCCGGCTGCGAGCGTGCCGAGCAGTCCGCGCGGCTCTTCGACCACCAGCACGCTCGGCCCCAGCCCGGCGCAGAGGTCGAGACCGTCGGGATCGGTGAGGATCGCGACGGCTCCGGATTCCACAGCACTCCTCGCATGGGTGGCTCCGTGTGCCCTTGCCCCGGGGAGGGCGACGTAGAGGTCACCGACACAGGTCCGCTGCGAGCTGAGCGTCAGGCCGGTGACGACGGTGTCCTGGGAGAGGTTGGCCGTCGTGACGAGTCGCTCGCCGAGCCACCGGACCAAGGTGCTCAGTGGCGTCCGCACAGGTGCGCACGGGCGACCTGGGATCACGTCTGACACGCGGGCAGGCTACTCGCGTTCACCATTCGAGCGGGTTGTCGGGTGCCTGCGCGCCGGTGGGCGGCACGGCGTACTTCCGCAGCAGGTAGGTCATGATCTGGTTGAAGACCGGGCCACCGATCGTGCCGCCACCTCCCCCGTTCTTGGGGTCCTGGACGACGACGTAGACGAGGAAGCGCGGGTCATCGGCAGGGGCGAAACCGGCGAAGGAGACCGTGAACGTCCCGTCGTAGCCGAGTCCGTCCTCGCCGACACGTTGCGCCGTTCCGGTCTTACCCGCCACCCGGTAGCCCTCGATCGCGGCAGCGGGCGCCGTACCCTCCTCGGGGTCGGTCACCGCTTCCATCATCTCGCTGGTCAGGCGTGCGGCTCGCTTGCTGACGACCCGGCGTGTGCTGACCGTATCGCTGCCCACGGTCTCGCCGTTGGCGGTTGTGGCCGTGCCCTTGACCAGGCTGGGCTCCACCAGCACGCCGCCGTTGGCTATCGCGTTCACGGCGGCGGCCATCTGCAGGGCGGTGACCGAGACTCCCTGGCCGAATGCGATGGTGTCCTGGTTGATCTGCTGCCAGCTCTGCCAGGGCGGCAGAATCCCTGGCGCCTCGCCGGCGAGACCGATGTCAGTCTTGTCGCCGAGGCCGAAGCTGCTGAGGTACCTGTGCAGCTGCCGCGGCGTGAACTCGTCGGCGGCGAGGACCGTGCCGATGTTCGAGGACTTCGCGATCACGCCCGTCAGCGTGAGCCTCAGCCGACCATGGTCCCAGTAGTCGTTGATCACCCGGTCCTGGCGTGATATCTGGTTCGGCACGCTTATCCGGGTGTCGGGGGTGACCTTGCCGTCGTCGATCAGAGCCGCAGCGGTCAGCACCTTCTCGACCGAGCCGGGCTCGTAGACGTCGAACAGGGAGCGGGCGCCCAGGTCCTTCTTCAGGGACATCTGTGGGTTGTTGGCGTCGAACGTCGGGTAGTCCGCGAGGGCGAGCAGCTCTCCGGTCCGAGTGTCCATCACCACGGCCGCTCCCGAATCACCGCCGGAGGCCTGGACGGCCTGGCGCAGCACACGTTGGGTGTACCACTGCACGTCTCGATCAATGGTGAGCACGAGGTCCTCACCACTCTCCGGCTCCACGACGCTGTTGTCCCCGAGCGGGATGCGGTTGCCACCACCCTGCTCGTAGGTCGTCGAACCGTCGATACCGTCGAGGATGTCGTCGAAGAGCAGCTCGAAACCGTCCATCGCCTGGCCCTCCGAGCCCATGAACCCGAGAATGTTCGCGGCGACATCCTTGGCGGGGTAGTCGCGGACGGGGTCCCGGCGAACGTCGATCCCCTTGAACTCCTTCGCGTCGATCTCCTCAACCACTGCCCGAGCGGTGGTCGACGGGACGCGTCGGGCGATGTACTGGAACTGGGTGCGCGGCTTGCGCAGTCGTTCGAGCACCTCGAAGTAGTCCAGACCGAGTCGCCCCGCGAGAATCTGGGCGATCGCGCCCGCGTTCCTCCGAGTCTTCGTCGGATCGGCAACGATCATCAGCCCGTCCACCGACTCGGCCAGCGGCGTGCCTGTGCGGTCGGTGATCGCCCCACGAGTGGCCGGAAGGGTCACGGTGACCAGCCCCGCGGCCTCGGCCTTCGCGGCATACGCCTTCGCGTCGATTCCCTGAAGCTGGAACAACCGCGCTCCGAAGATGGAGACGACCATCGCGATCACCACGAAACCCACCCGGAGGCGTACCAGGGAGGCGCCCCGCAACGACTTTCGTCGGCGGTCGCGGAGCCGTCTCCGCTGTGCCCGCCCCTTCGGGGACGGGCGCATGCCTCTGGCCAAGGCTGCCTCTCCTCGCGCGTGCTAGCGGTTCCGGTTCTTCTTTGTACCCTCGGCGAGGCCCAACGCCTGCGAAGCAGAGGCCGTGTCGCGCATCCTGTCGGTGCTGTCCAGGACCACCGCTCTCGGAGTCAGGCTCCTCGGCTTTCTGGTGGGCAGCGGGGAGAGTCGCATCGACCGGGTCGCCACGGCAACGGCAGGACTGCCCAGCACCTTCCCGTCGGCGAGTCGGAGAAATGCGGGGCTGGTCGTAGGAACCAGACCGAGCTGTTTGGCACGAGCCGCGACCTTCTGCGGGTCACGGAGCACGTCGAGCTCCATCTTCAACGACTGCTCCTTCGCGTCGAGCAGCGACGCGCGGTCCTCGAGCGCCGTTGCGGTGAACGACGCCTGCTGCATGGAGGTGTTGAACAGCAGAAGGCCGGCCACGCCGGCGATGAGGAGCAGCGATACCAGGCTCACGAACGGCACCCTTGCGACCTTCGGTGCTCGGCGCGGCACAACCGTCAGACGCGCGCGTTCGACCGCGGCCCCGGCGATCCGCGGGGCCCGGTTGCGGGCCCGGGTCATCAGAATGCTCATGCTGCTCCTGTGTGAGGGCGGACTCGTTCTACCGCACGCAGGCGCACGGAGGCGGCGCGTGGGTTCTGCTGGATCTCCTGCCCCGACGCCTTCTCGGCGCCTCGGGTGAGCAACCGCAGCTGTGGCTCGTGACCGGGCGGAACGAACGGCAGATCGGGCGGAAGGTCACTGCGGGTCTGTTCGACAAACGCCGCCTTGACCAAGCGGTCCTCCAACGAGTGGTAGGACATCACCACGACACGGCCGCCCACAGCGATCGCGGCGATCGCGGCCGGCAGCGCGCGGCGCAGGACCGAGAGCTCGTCGTTGACCTCGATCCGCAGCGCCTGGAAGGTGCGCTTGGCAGGGTGGCCTCCGGTACGACGGGCCGCAGCAGGGATCGCGGCCCGGATGAGCTCGACAAGCCGACCCGAGCGGTCGAACGGCTCCCGCTTCCGCTCACGCACGATCGACTCCGCGATCCGGCGCGCGAACCGCTCCTCGCCATAGGACCTCAGGATCCGGGTCAGCTCCGGTCCGGAGTACGTGTTGAGCACGTCGGCGGCACTCAGCCCGGCGGTGTCGTCCATGCGCATGTCGAGCGGTGCGTCCTCGGCATAGGCGAAACCACGCTCACGCACGTCGAGCTGCATGGAGGAGACGCCAAGGTCGAAGAGGATCCCGTTCACCTCGCGGTAACCGAGGTCAGCGAGCACGGTCCCGATCTCGTCGAACACCGCATGCACCAGGCTCAGCCTTCCAGCGTGGCTCCGGAGCCTCCGCCGGCTCTGTTCCAGGGCGTGCGCGTCGCGGTCGACGCCGACGACGTGTGCGTGGGGACAGCGTGAAAGCACCGCCTCGGTGTGGCCGCCGAGACCCAGGGTCGCGTCGACCAGCACCGAGTCCGAGTCCCGAAGTGAGGGCGCCAGCAGGGCGACGACCCTGTCCAGGAGCACCGGCACGTGACCAGCGCCGGGTCTGCTGTGACGCATGCCCGGACCGTCCTCCGGGCCCTCGACTGTGCCGCCAACCGGGGTCGTCATCGTTGTCGACGCCTCAACCGACCAACGAGACAGCGAGCATGAGTGCCACCGCGAGCGCCGACGATGCGACAGCCGAGAACGCGACCACCGCCAAGCCGTCCTTGACCTCTTCGCGCACCCGCCTCATCGGGTGGCCCGACACCCGTTCGGAAGTGAGGCTCATTGCGCAAACCCTTCTGATCTTTGGTGAGTCTGTTCTCTTTCCTGACCAGCTTCGCCTGACCAGGTCCCCGCCCGCTCGACTCCTGGGGACGTTGTCTTCTGGCGCCGGGGAAGTTGCGCCAGACGACGAGAGCGAGCGGACGTGGGCCTGGTCCTACGAGTGGTGCCTGTCAGATCACGCCTGGGAACACCTCCTCGGTGAGGTCCGCGAAAACCTGCTCCTGCTGGTCGGAGTAGGCCTGCCACGACCCGGCGTCCCAGATCTCGATGCGGTTCATCGCGCCGATCACGACACAGTCCCTGGACAGTGAGGCATAGTCGCGAAGCGTGGGAGCAACCGTGAGCCGCCCTTGCTTGTCGGGGGTCTCGTTCGAAGCTCCTGCGAACAGCATCCGGACGTAGTCGCGCGCGTGCTTGTTCGTGACCGGTGCCTGTCGGAGTCGCTCGGTCAGCTTGCCGAACTCCTCCTCGGACCACACGTACAAGCAGCGCTCCTGCCCTCGTGTGACCACAAGACCCTCCGCGAGCTCGTCCCTGAACTTGGCCGGAAGAAACAGTCGGCCCTTGTCGTCGAGCCTGGGCGTGTAGGTGCCGAAATACACCCCGACACCTCTCTTTCCGCGCTGAGGAAAGGGACTCCCTCCTCCACTACGCCCCACTCTACTCCACTTCCCTCCACGGTCAACCACATTCCACGCCTTTCGGAGGCTTTTGGGATGGTTCGTCTCACGCGTCGTGGGCAAGAAGGTGTCAAGGCCAGCGGGGTGGGCTGACCGTGCGACACGATCCGTGGTGCGACGCGGAGGATCAATCACGAGCCGGTGTCGTATGCGCGCGCCGACGCATCCGCAGACAGGTGTTTGGTCAATGAGGTTGACTAGGCACAGCCCGGGCGCCAGCAAAACGAGGAAGGGACGAGTGTGACCTCACTGGACCAAGCCCCAACCGACTCGCGCGGAGCAGTCGCCTCGCAGACACCCGGCGACGTCGACCTCGACATGCTGGCCCGCGTCGCGGGACGGATCCGTGCCAGTATCGAGACGGTCATCGAGGGCAAACCGGAAGTGGCTCGGCTCGCTCTCGTGGTGCTGCTCGCCGAGGGACACCTCCTGATCGAGGACGTGCCCGGCGTCGGCAAGACGATGCTCAGCAAGACACTGGCCCGTTCGATCGACTGCTCGGTCCGCCGCATCCAGTTCACTCCGGACCTACTGCCCTCCGACGTCACCGGCGTCTCTGTGTTCAACCAGGACACCCGGGAGTTCGAGTTCCGGCCAGGAGGCATCTTCGCCAACATCGTGGTGGGTGACGAGATCAACCGTGCCTCCCCCAAGACCCAGTCAGCGCTGCTGGAGTGCATGGAGGAGCGCCAGGTGACGGTCGACGGGACGACGTACTTCCTTGACTCCCCCTTCATGGTGATCGCCACGCAGAACCCGATCGAGATGGAGGGAACCTATGCCCTTCCAGAGGCGCAACGTGACCGGTTCATGGCAAGGGTCTCGATGGGTTATCCGGTCGAGTCGGCCGAGATTGCGATGCTCGGATCCCACACCCGGTTCAGCCCGCTCGAGAATCTCGAGCCGGTCACCGATGCGGCAGAGATCCGCACACTCGTCGAGATCGCCAGCTCGGTCCACGTCGCGGAGTCGGTGCAGCGGTATGCCGTGGCCATCACCACTGCCACCCGCAGGTCACCAGAGCTGATGCTCGGAGCCTCACCCCGTGCGACGCTGCACCTGGTGCGTGCCGCGAAAGCAGCAGCTGCTCTGGTCGGCCGCGACTATGTGATCCCAGACGACGTGCAAGCCCTGACCGGACAGGTCCTCGCGCACCGGCTGCTGCCCACGGTCGAGGCGTCGATGAGCGGTCGGACCACGGAGTCGGCGCTGGAGCATCTCGTAGCACGCGTCGCGATGCCCGAGAGCCGGCGCACCACCACCTAGTCGCCCCACAAGCCGAGGTAGCTCAGATATGCGCGAGGCACTGACCGCGATGACCACTCGGGGCCGCGCATTCCTGGCCGCCGGGGTCGCCGCCGGCTTCTGTGCCGTGCTGCTCGGCCAGAGCGACCTGCTAAGGGTCGGCGCCCTTCTGATGCTCCTTCCTCTGGTGACCGCCTTCTTCCTTGGACGTAGCCGCTACCGACTGGGGCTTGTCCGCTCGGTGTCCCTGGCTCAGGTCGAGGTGGGCCAACAGACCCACGTGCAGCTCGCACTCACCAACGACGGACGGATGCCCACCGGACTGCTGCTGCTCGAGGACCAGCTTCCGCTCGCGCTTGGATCTCGGCCACGGTTCGTGGTGGACCGGATGGGTCCGAAGTGGCGGCGCACGGTCACCTACACCGTGCGCTCCGACATCCGTGGACGGTTCCTGGTCGGACCGATGACGGTGCGGCTCTCCGACCCGTTCGGGCTCGTTGCACTGAGCCGCGCATTCCAGACCACTGCGTCGCTTGTCGTCACGCCACAGGTGACGACCCTGCCGGCCATCCCACTCTCGGGGGCCTGGACAGGATCAGGTGACAACAGGCCACGGGCATTCGCCATCGGGAGCGCCGAGGACGTCACCGTCCGGGAGTACCGCCACGGTGATGACTTGCGCCGTGTCCACTGGAGGAGCAGCGCCCGCGTCGGCGAGCTCATGGTGCGTCGTGAGGAGCAGCCGTGGCAGTCCCGGGCCACGCTGTTCCTCGACAACCGCAGATCCTCCCACCGGGGTGCCGGCGCGACCTCCTCCCTCGAGCATGCCGTCTCGATCACTGCCTCCATCGCGGTCCACCTGGTCCAGCGCGGGTTCGTCGTTCGCCTGGTCACCGCGGCCGGCGAGGAGAGTGGCGGTTCGTGGCACGAGCGCGGTGCGGTCTCTGCCGACACCGGTCCCCTGCTGGAGTCGTTGTCGGTGGTGCGAGAGGTCGCCCACTCCCACCTGGACACCCGGTGGCTCCAGGAGGCCGGCCATTCCGGCCTGTTGATCGCCGTGCTCGGAGATGTGGCCGGTGGAGACAAGCCCGCCTACTCCCGTATGCGCCACTCGGCGGCGAGCGCGATGGCGTTGGTTCTGGACGTGTCCGCCTGGACAGGCGGCTCGGGCGTCGATTCCGGTGCCGGTGAGCTCTGGCTCAAAGCACGAGGATGGAAGGCAGTCGGCGCAGGACCCGGGGACCCGATTCCCGCGATCTGGCAGGAGCTCGGTAAGGCCAGTCGTGGCCAGGCGACAGTCACGCCACGAATGCCGACCGGAAGAACGCGATGAGCTTCGACAGTCTTCGATGGCCGGCGAGCGCAGTGAGCTCCCTGCTGGCCGCCCTCACCACCTGGGTCGCGTTGTGGGGTTGGGCCGGGTTCGTGGAGAGAGCGAGCGGCTACCTTCTCCCAGCCGCAGCGGTCTGCCTGATCGTGGCGGGGAGCGGGATGCTCCTGCGCTCGACAAGGGCGCCGAGCATCCTGGTGGTCCTTTCCCAGATGACACTGCTGCTGGTGTGGCTCAACTGGACCTGGGCGGCCGAGCAGATGTACGGCGGGTGGATACCGAGTCCTGACTCGATGAGCCGAGTCGGCCAACGCATCGCATCAGGTGTGCAGGTCTCACAGGCCTACAGCGCTCCGGTGCCTGAGAGTGCGCCGCAGATCTACGCACTCCTGGTCATCGCCGGGGCAGGGGCCGCAGTGCTCATCGACTTCCTCGCCTGTGGCCTGCGACGAGTGCCTCTGGCCGGCCTTCCGCTTCTCGCCGTCTACACGGCGCCGCTGGGCATCCTCGACGACGGGGTGTCCTGGTGGGCCTTCGCCGCATGCGCACTCAGCTTCTTGTTCCTGCTCTCCAGCGACGAGGCGCGGCGCCTGTCCAGCTGGGGTCGCCATCTGTCCGGTGGTGGAGAGATATTCGACGCCCTGAGCATCCCCGTGAGCACGGCCAGCGTTCGGGAGTCAGCCCGCAAGATCGGACTCACCGCCACCGGTCTGGCCGTGATCGTCCCGATCTTCGTCCCGACCCTCACCTCGAACCTGTTCGGCGGAGGCGGGCCAGGGGGCGGCTCGGACGGTGGCGCCGTGTCCATCTCCAACCCCATCGTGGACCTGAAACGTGACCTGACCAGGGGTGAGGACGTCGAGCTCATCCAGGTGGGGACACGCGAACCCGACCCGTCGTACCTGCGAATCTCGGTGCTGGACTACTTCGACGGCGACACCTGGAAGCCCTCGGGGCGCGACATCCCGGTGGTTCAGCGCGCGCGTGGTCGTCTCCCCCGCCCGCCGGGTCTCGACCCCGGTGTTCCGCGCGCAGAGGTGTCTTACGCGCTCGAGACCAGCACCGACTTCGAGTCACGATGGCTGCCGACGCCGTACCCCGCCTCCGCC
>JALZKI010000038.1 GCA_030859325.1 Actinomycetota bacterium | reverse complement strand
CTCGGGCACAAGACTCGCCGACCATGCCGACGTACTGCACGACAACGGTGCGCCGTACGGCGATGCGGTCCTCGACCTGCCCGGCGGTGGCAAGGTTTGCGCGACGTCGTCCATCACCGCAGCGCTGCTGGCGCAGATGCTCACCGCGGAAGTCGTGCGTCGACTGCTCGCAGCCGGAGAAACACCACCTGTCTACCTGTCCGCGAACATCCCGGACGGCGACGAGCACAACCACGCCCTCGAAGAACGGTACGCAGGCCGGATCCGGCGCACCGCGTGAAAAGCCGAAGTCAACGCGAAGGAGACAGACAGACATGAACACTCCGAACAAGTACTCCCGCCGGGTCTTCCTGCAACGAGCGGGCCTCGCCGCAATGGCGGTCGCTGGATCGTCCGTCCTGGCGGCATGCGCCAGTGGTGGCGACGGAAAGGACACGGTCAGCGGAGGCGGTGCTGAGAAGAGCGCGGACAACCCGTTCGGCGTGGATGCCGCGTCGCCGCTGTCAGTCGTCATCTTCAACGGGGGGTACGGCGACGAGTATGCGAAGTTCCACGAGGACCTGTACGCCGACAGGTTCTCCGAAGCGTCCATCAAGCACAAAGCCATCACAGACATCCGGCAGCAGATGCAGCCACTGTTCAACGCCGGAAGCCCACCGGACGTCCTCGACAACGCCGGTGCTGAGGCAATGCCGATCTCGACGCTGGCTGAGACCGGTCAGGTGACCGATCTCACCCAGCTCTTCGAGGCCGACGCGATCGACATGGAGGGCACGAAGGTCCGAGACACCCTGAACCCGGTGGCCATTGAGTCCGCCGAGTACGATGGCAAGCCCATGGTGCTGAACTACGCACTGCAGGTGTACGGCCTCTGGTACGACCGGGCTCTTTTCGACGAGAAGGGTTGGGAGCCGGCCGAGACATGGGACGACTTTCTGGCGCTGTGCGAGGAGATCAAGGGTGCCGGCATGGCGCCGATGGCGCACCAGGGCAAGTACCCGTACTACATCCAGCAGGTGCTCATGGACCTGGCCGTCAAGCACGGCGGCCCCGAGGTCGTCTACGCGATCGACTCACTCGAACCAGACGCCTGGAAGAACGAGTCGGTCGTGCTCGCCGCGGAGGCGCTGCTGGAGATCAAGTCGAAGGGCTACATGCTCGAGGGGACCGAGGGTCTCGACCACATTCAGTCGCAGACTCGCTGGAACGAGCACAAGGCAGCCTTCATCCCGTGTGGGTCGTGGTTGGAGAACGAGCAGAAGAGCATCGCGCCAGCAGGCTTCGAGACCACGGTGGCCCCCACGCCGCTGCTCGACGGCGCCGCCCTCCCGTTCGAATGCACCCGCGTCGAGGCGGCCGAGGCTTTCATCGTGCCGTCGAAGGCAGCGAACCAGGCCGGTGGTCTCGAGTACCTGCGGATCATGCTGTCCAAGAAGGGCGCGGCGGAGTTCACCAAGCTCACCGCGGCTCCCACCATTGTGGAGGGGGCGACCGAGGGGCTGGACCTCACACCCGGTGCGGCCTCGTCGATCGCCTTGATCGACTCCGGCGGTGAGGACAACTGGAACTACTACTACGCGATCTGGTACTCGCCCATGGACCCGAAGATCCAGTCCGCCGTCGCAGAGCTTGCTGCCGGCCGCATCTCGGCAGCGGACTTCAGCAGCCAGTGCCAGAAGATCGCTGACGAAACCGCCAGCGACCCCGCCACCCAGAAGCGCACACGCGCCTAGTCCCGCTCTGGCGGAGCAGGAGGAGACGCCTTGCAGAGAGGCAACTACGGGTTCATTGCGAGCTTCTTGATCCTGCCCCTGGCGTTGTACGCGGTCTTCGTGATCTCGCCGTTCGTGCAGGCTTTCCACTACTCGCTCACGGACTGGAGTGGGGTCGCGCCGCAGTTTAGCTATGTAGGACTGGTGAACTTCGAGCAGCTGCTGAATGACTCGGTGTTCCTCAGGGCCCTTCGAAACAACGCCGTGCTGTTGGTGGGTCTCCCACTCATCACGGTCCTCTTGGCGCTCTTCTTTGCGTTCCTCCTCAACGTCGGCGGGAGCTCCCGCGGCGCTGGCGTGAAGGGGATCCGGGGCAACGGTTTCTACAAGCTGGCGTTCTTCCTGCCTCAGGTCCTGTCCGTCCCGGTCATCGCGGTGATCTGGGCGGTGATCATGGACCCGACGCCCACGGGCCTCGCGAACTCGGTGTTCGGCTGGTTCGGAGCCGGACCAGTCGGGTGGTTGGCAGAGCCGAGCCTTGCTCTCTACTGCGTGCTGTGGGTGCTGATCTGGGGCAACGTTGGGTTCTATCTCGTGCTGTTCAACGCCGCCATGTCGTCGATCCCCCGTGACATCTTCGAGGCCGCTCTCCTCGACGGAGCAGGGAGACTTCCGACTTTCGTGCGGGTGACCATGCCGCTGCTGTGGGACACGATCCAGACATCGTGGGTCTATCTCGCGATCTTGGCCCTGGACGTCTACGCCCTGGTGGCGGTGATGACAGCGGGACCTGGCGGTCCCGCAAACTCCACCCAGGTCATCTCACTCCAGATCGCTCAGAACGGCTTCCAGTTCGGGCGTGCTGGGTACGCCTCGGCCATGGGCGTAGTACTGTTCGTCTTCACGCTGGTCATCGCCGCGGTCATGCTGCGAATCACCCGGCGTGACCGGATCGAGTTCTGAGAGGCTTGCCGTGCCGGTCGCGATGGAACCTGGCGTCGAGGAAAGGACCACCGAGCGGTCAGCTCGATCCGGTCCGAAAGGCAGCCGTGCAAGCGGTGACGCTGCCGTCAACGCGTTCTCTCACACCATTCTCATCGGCTGGGCGGTCCTTGTCCTGGTGCCGTTCATATGGGCGCTGGTCGCTTCCACGAAGAACTCACGGGAGATCTTCGGCAGCCCGTGGTCACTGCCGGCGACCCCGAGGTGGGAGAACTTCTCCAGTGCCTGGGACAAGGGTGTCGGCGACTATCTGGTCAACAGCATCATCGTCGTGACCGGCGGTGTGCTCCTGACCATGTTGCTCGGCTCGATGACTGCCTATGTGCTCGCTCGGTACGAGTTCAGAGGAAATCGCTTCGTCTACTACCTCTTCGCCGCCGGAATGATGTTTCCGGTCTTCCTGGCGATCGTGCCCCTCTTCTTCGTGGTGCAGAACCTCGGCATGCTGTCGACTTACCAGGGGCTGATCCTGGTGTACGTCGCCTACTCCTTGCCGTTCACCGTGTTCTTCATGCACTCGTTCTTCCGCACCCTGCCCACCGAGATCGCTGAGGCGGCCGTGATGGACGGCGCATCTCACGCCGCGGTGTTCTTCCGGGTCATGTTGCCGATGGCCAAGCCCGGGCTGCTCAGCATCGGAATCTTCAACGTGCTGGGGCAGTGGAACCAGTTCGTGCTGCCCTCGTTCTTGTCGCCGGAGAAGCCGGTGTTGGCGCAAGGAATCGCAACGCTTCTCGCGAGCCAACGCTACGAGGGCGATTGGGGTGCCTTGTTTGCGGCGCTGACGGTCGCGATGGTCCCGGTGGTCGTCGTCTACCTCGTCTTCTACCGCCAGGTCCAGGCCGGTCTCACCGGCGGAACGCTGAAGTAACACCGATGCATGAGCCCTACCTCGCAGCCGAAATCTGGTCCCAGCCCGACAGATGGGCGGAGGCCTTCGCCCTTGCTGACACCTACGCGGACGTGCTCCCCGAACCGGGCGAGCGGGTCGCGGTGATCGGTTGCGGGACGTCGCTCTCGATGGCACGCGCCTACGCGACATTGCGGGAGTCCGGCGGTCTTGGAGAGACAGACGCCTGGCCCGCCAGCGCCGTCCGGCTGAGCAGGCCGTACGACCGGGTTGTCGCGATCACTCGCTCGGGTACGACGAGCGAGGTTCTCGAAGCGCTTTCCGAGCATGGCGGCGCGAGCCCCGTTACGGTGATCACCTCCAGCGAGAACACCCCCGTCCTGGACCACGGCAGCCCGATCCTCCTCCCGCAGTTCGACGAGCGGTCGGTCGTCCAGAGCAGGTTTGCCACCTCGATCCTGGCTCTGTTGCGCGCGCACTTGGGACAGGACCTCGACGGCGTCATCCGCGAGGGCCGCGACGCGCTGGCCGAGCCGGACGAGGCATATGCCGCGGTACGCGGGGCTGAGCAGATCACGTTCGTCGGCATGGGGCTCGGTGCCGCGATCGCCGAGGAGGCAGCGCTCAAGCTGCGCGAGTCCACCGGGTCGTGGTCTGAGTCCTACCTGGCCACAGAGTACCGCCACGGTCCGATCAGCATCGCAGCGCCGGGCCGGGTGGTGTGGGGGCTCGGTCCGCTGTTGCCCAACTTCGAGCGAGACGTGGCCGCCACCGGCGCCCACCTCGAACACCGTCACGTCGACCCCATGGCCGACCTCGTCCGGGTGCAGCGGTTGTGCTTGCTGAAGGCTGCGGACCTGGGCATCGATCCCGATCATCCCCGCAACCTCGCGCGTTCGGTCATCCTGGACGCGTGAGGTTCTCTCCTTTGCCCGACGACGCTCGGGTCCTCGCCGTCGACGTCGGCGGCGGCACGATCAAAGGGGAGCTCGTCGACGAGCAGGCCGGAATCCTGTCGTCAGCCGCCTGGCCGACTCCGCCGGCTAAGAACGCCGTCGACACCATTGCCCGACTGGGTCGCCATCTCATCGACCAGGTCGAGGCCGAAGGCGGTGGCCACGTGTCCCGTGCCGGCCTGGTCATCCCCGGCATCGTCGACCGCGAGCGAGGCAGGGGCGTCTACAGCGGCAACGTCGGATGGCGGCAGCTCGACTTCCGGCCCACGTTGCAGAGTGCCTGGGACGTGCCGGTGCTGTTGGACCACGACGTGACCATTGCCGGCTGGGCCGAGTGGCAGGTAGGGGCCGGACGCGAATGCGACGACATGTTCTTCGTCGCCCTCGGCACCGGGGTCGCTGCGGCGATCGTCGCCGGCGGTCGCCTGCTGCGGGGCGGACTCAGTCAGGGCGGCGAGTTCGGCCACGTCGTCGTCCGGCCCGGTGGCCCTGTCTGCAGCTGCGGCGGCTCGGGCTGCCTGGAGGCCGTGTCATCGGCAAGCGCGATCGCTCGTGCCTACACCGCTTCGTCGGGGCAGCCGGTCGAGGGGGCAGCCGACGTACTCGATGCGATGACCGCCGACCCCGTGGCTGTGCGGGTCTGGGAGGAAGCGCTGTCAGCTCTCGCGGACGGCCTCGTCGGCGTCGTGAACCTGCTGTCACCCGCGCGCATCGTGCTCGGCGGTGGGCTCGCGGCGTCTGGGGACGCTCTGGTCGAGCCGCTGCGTCACGCTGTCGCCGAAAGAGTCAACGTCGTACCGATACCGGAGATCGTTCCCGCCCGGTTCGGGCGCCGCGCTGGCGTGGTGGGTGCAGGCTTGCTGGCCCGACGCGGTGGGACGGGCACCGATGAGTGAACCGGTGCTCGTGCGAGGTCGGCTGGTCACCCCGGTCGCTGAGATTGCGGACGGCGTGGTCGCCGTCCAGGCACCGACGATCGCTTTCGTGGGAACGGTCGAGGAGTGGACACAGGCGCATCCCCAGGGCACCGTTCCCGATCCGGTGGGCACGGTGCTCCCGGGGCTCGTCGACATCCACTGTCATGGGGGTGGCGGCAAGAGAATGACCACCTCCGATGTCGCCGAAGCCCGGGCCGTGGCTGCTCACCACGCGCTCCACGGCAGCACCAGCCTCGTCGCGAGTCTGGTGACGACGGCACCTGACGCACTGCTCGCCCAGATCCGTGCCCTCGCCCCCCTCGTCACCGGCAGCGAGCTCTGCGGGCTTCATCTGGAGGGTCCGTTCCTGTCTCATGCCCGCTGCGGTGCACAGGCTCCGGAGTTCCTGCTGGAACCGGACCTCGACCTGGTCGAGGACTTGCTCGCCGCTGCGGACGGTGCCCTCAAGGTGATGACTATCGCCCCCGAGCTTTCCGGTGCAGGGGAGGTGGCGACCCGGCTGCGAGCTGCGGGCGTGACTGTGGCCCTAGGTCACAGCGACGCGTCGTACCAGGTCTTCCGCTCCGCCTTGCGCGCGCTCGACGGCGAAGGCCTCGTCACCCATCTCGGCAACGGAATGCCCCCCTTCCACCATCGCGCCGTCGGCCCGGTGGGTGCCGCCCTGGCGGAGGCTGCCGCGGGGCGGGCCGCCGTCGAGCTCATCGGCGACGGTGTGCACGTCGATGAGGGCTTCGTGGCGCTGGCGTTCGCCACGGCAGCATCGGGCTGCGTCGTGCTGGTCACCGATGCCATGGCAGCGGCCGGCATGCCGGACGGGGACTACGTGCTGGGTTCCCAGCAGGTCACTGTCCGTCACGGAGTGGCGAGGCTGACGACTGCTTCCCAGGCTGATGCCACAGCTTCCACCATCGCCGGCGGCACCAGCCACCTCGTTGAGGTCGTCGCCGGAGCCGTCCACCGTTCAGGTGTCCCGCTCGTTGATGCGGTGCGGGCTGCGAGCCAGACGCCTGCGCGCATTCTCGGAGTGGCCGACGAGCGGGGGGCTCTGATGCCGGGCGGAACGGCCGACCTCCTCGTCACCGATGCGGAGCTTCGACCCGTGCGGGTGATGCGGCGGGGGGAGTGGTTATGACTCTGGTGGCGATGTCGGCTGCGGTCATCTCGGCCAGACCGGGAGGGCTGGGCGCCTTCAACGTGATCCAGATCGAGCACGCCGAGGCCATCGTCACCGGGGCAGAGGCGGCCCGGCGACCAGTCGTGCTGCAGATCTCAGAGAACACAGTCGCCTACCACCGATCCCTCGCACCGTTGACAGCCGCGTGTCAACGCATCGCCGAGGAGAGCAGCGCTGATGTCGTCGTCCACCTCGACCACGCGACCCGGGTTGAGCTGGTTGAACAGGCGGTCGGGCTCGGTGTCCGATCGGTCATGTATGACGCCTCGGCAATGCCTCATCACGCCAACGTCGAGTCAACGGCCGAGGTCACTCGTTGGTGCCACGCGCGTTCCGTGTGGGTGGAGGCCGAGCTCGGTGAGGTCGGTGGTAAGGACGGTGTTCACGCTGCCGGAGCCCGAACCGACCCCGGAGAGGCTGCCGCATACGTCCACGCCACGAATGTCGACGCGTTGGCGGTCGCCGTCGGTTCCTCGCACGCGATGCTGAGCCGCGTCGCCGAGCTCGACAACGAGTTGATCGCGGCGATTGCCGCCTCGGTGCGTGTGCCGCTCGTGCTGCATGGCTCGTCAGGTGTGCCCGAGCCGGGGATCATCGCCGCGGTTGCCCATGGGATGGTCAAGATCAACATGGCGACCCAGCTCAACAAGGTGATGACGGCGGCCGTGCGCGAGGCGCTCGGCGCCGACGACCAGCTCGTCGACCCACGCCGGTATCTCGGACCCGGACGCGAGGCTGTCGCCGCAGAGGTGTCGCACCTTCTTCACGTTCTCGGAGCGACCTGATGCTTCAGCGCATCCGGAAGTCGTAGTCGCTCGGAACGGGCGTGTCCGGAAACACCTGGGTCCACAGGTCACTGAGTGCTGTTTCGCCTTCTCGCACATCCGGAAGTACGACGCCGGCTCTCAGGATGCGCCGAACGCGCTCCAAGTCGCCGCAGGCGAGGGCGGCAAGCGCCTCGATGAGGTGTAGCCGGCCCATGGCCCGGGTGTGAGGCGGCGCCGAGTCGACAAGCTCCAAGGCAGCCGAGCTCTTACCTGACTCAAGGGCAGCGGTGACGGCCTCGAACCGGATCGACGGTTCCTCCGGGGCCAGGGCAACTGCAGCCCTCAGCAGATCCGCGGCAGAAGCGAAGTTTTCGCGTTCGCTTGCGAGCCGCCCCAGGCCGTGAAACGCCCAGGCTGTCGGCTGCCTGATCAGGGAGGCGGAGTAATGATCGCGGGCTGCGTCCAGATCTCCCGCAGCATGAGCCAGCACGCCAAGGTGGTAGCTGCGCAGCCATGATGGCGGGCACCCGGACAGCAGACGTTCCCACGGCTCGCCGACCACGTACGAGGTAGGCGCCACCTGCGGATCGGCATACGAGAGGACCGCTGCAGGCTCGGACCGGTCCTCGAGCAAGGCGCGCCACGAGTGCTGGTCCGGCCCCATGGTGTGTTCTGGGAACGGGGTGCCGGTCTCATCGAGCCAGCCCCGCCCGGTCATCGTGCGAGCCTTCCGCTCCAGAGCACCCCAGCCGCTGGCGGAGAAAAGCATGACGGAGGGAGAGACGTCGGCCAGAGCAGTGGCCTGTGCGAACGCCGACTCCACGACCTGCTCCGATGCGAGCCGATCCACGCATTCGGCAAGGTGACCAGTCACCATGTCCCAGTCATCGTCGTGAGCGGTCCTCGGATCTGCGGCGACGTCGCCATAGGCCTCCAACCACGACCAGCTCGCGCCGCCTCCCATCCAGAGGTGTTCCAACTGGGTCGTGGCGAGTCCGGCTTGGATCTCCAGGTAGGCGCCACCTCTTGGGGACAGCCAGCGCTGCCACCGGCGGCCGCCAGCAGCGGTGCCCCAGCAGAACATCTTCCGGCCGGTCAGACGGCCGGTGGACACCTGCCCGAGGCCGTGTCCCGAGGAGTCGACGGCGGCGATCCACCGCCTCGACCCCTCGGAAAGGTCGAAGAAGTAGTCCACCGCGTGCTCGGTGCGGGCTGGCCAGCTCTGGTCGATCGCGCCGTGGCGAGGAAACGCTACCTCCCGCATCGTCAGACCGCCCGACGTGGAGTAGGCGCTACGCGCCGGTGTGACCACGCGCACGTCGTCGCGCTCGGGAACCGCGGCGTTGGACCACCAGTACATGGGAACCGCTTGGGCGTTCGGGTTGCGAATGCGCACGTGGATGAACAGCGCTCGAGAACCGGGCGGCAAGCAGGCGTCTACCTGGAACACCACGCCTCGCAGCCGTTCGAACTCCCACATCCGCAACGTCGGCACACCGTCTGCTCCGTCCACGCGCCCTGCATGAAGCGGTGCCATGGTGTGGGGTGAATGCCCCTTGGTCGCGATGTTCCACTCCACGCCACCGGCGAACCAGGCGTTACGCAGGGCAAGGTTCGCCGGTTGGATGACCGCGTTTCGGTAGAGCAGCTCTCGGTCGGTTGCGAGGTCGAGCAAGGACCACAGCCTCCCACCGAGCTGGGGCAGGAAGGTGGCACGTAGATGCTCGTTCTGGAGCACCAGACAGTCCAGGTCAGCTGCCAGCCGGTTGCGGTCGTAGCGGTTCTGCAGAAGATACGGGTGAAGTGACCGCGGGGTTCCGAACGACGCGCCCTCACGGAGGGGGTGGGGTAGCTGCTCCAAGCCGTCGAAGGGCGTCTCCAGCGTCGTGTCGAGCAACGGGACGGGGTCCTCGCCACCGAGCGGTGCGTAGGCGATCCGCAGCGTGCTCGCACTTAACACGCGAGGACGCTCATTCGGACGTATTCCTTTCTAGCGTTTTCTTCCAGCGGGTCCTGTCAGGACATCTGGGCGAGATCGTACGCCGAGCCTAGGACACGTTCTAGCGTCCTCAACCACCCTCGAGGTGCCCGGCGCGCTTGACTCGGCTCCAGAACCGAAGTTGTCTGGATGGTTCCGGCCTTCGGGCTCACACTCGGAAAGGGCGCGGCAATGGATCGGCGGCGTCCCGGCGGACGTCCTGCTCGGCGTCGGGTATCTCAGCTCGCGCTGGGACCAGCACGCTGGTGTTCCCAGCACGTCGGGGGCTACGGCGTGATGCACCTGAGCGACCTGGCGGTGACGCCGTCTCCCAGCCCCGCCAAGGGTGACTCCAACCGTGGTCTGCCCGAGCGGGCCGGCACGTTGCGGGTCGCCGCCGAGGTGACCGGCTACTCGGCCGACCGTCTCAAGGGGGACCACGTAGCGAACATCTGTGGCGGTGCGGCGGTGCTCGCGTCGTACCAGCCGGCCACCACTGCCCAGCAGCCCGCAGCCTGGAGCAAGGCGGTGGCGCTCTACGCCGGCAGCCCCGCCGAGGACGAGGCCCTGGAGTACGCCGACATGGTCTTCGACGTGCTGGGCAGCGGGGCCCGCGAGAGCACTGACACCGGTGACACCGTCACGCTCGCCGCCCGTCCCGGTGCGACTGTCGACACCGCGGCGGTCGAGGACTCGCGCGTGCTGATGCCTGGCGTGCAGCAGCTCGAGTGCCCGTCGACCATCGAGTGCGAGTACGACGACTGCGTCCGGTACATCCAGACACCCGACCGGTTCGTGTCCTGGCACTACACGATTCGCTCGGACGACGGGCACGTCGCGCAGCACGTCGCCAACCGCAACGTCGCCGCACACGCCGGCAACTGGTACCTCAACATGCACTCCATCGGTTTCGAGCACGAGGGCTTCGCCGCTGAACGTGGTCGTTGGTACGCCGAGGCTCTCTACCGGTCCAGCCGAGCTCGCCAAGCACCTGGCTGAGAAGTACGAAATCGACCTCGACCGCGCGCACGTCGCCGGTCACGAGGAGTTCCAGACCTCTCAGGTAAAGTGGGACCCAGGCCCCTATTGGGACTGGGAGCGCTACATGAAGCTCCTGGGCTCGCCGATCAAGCCCGACCGTCGAAGCAAGAGCTGGGTCATCACGGTGGAGCCAGGGTTTGCGGACAACCTGAACCCGATGACCGGTGCTACGCCGCCGGTGAGCCGTGCCCGCCGTCGGGCACCAACTTCGTCAACCTGCGCACCGCGCCGACCGTCAGGGCAATTGGCTCCAGGTCTGGTGGGATGGCGCGGCCGCATGGCTGCACAACCCGAAGGCCGACCCGGTCGTCGTGCCCGCGCAGGGTGACGTGGTCCAGGCCGCCGGCACAGCGCCGGTCACCGTCTACGCCCGGGCCCACCCGGAGGAGGCTGCGTACGCCGGGACCCCGGTGCCCTACCGGGGGCAGCCCACGATGGAGTCGATCACGCTCCAGCCCGGCCAGCAGTACGTCATCGGCGACAAGAGCGTGCCGACCGACTACTACTACGCCAAGTCCTTCGACAACTCGATCCCGGCGACAAGACCGTGATCCGGGGCGAGCAGAAGTACTACCAGGTCTGGGTGGGACATCGCTTCGGCTACGTGAAGGCTGACCAGGTCCGCGTCCTCTCCGGTCGCTGAAGAGTGGGCTGCTCATTCCCACTTGAAGGTCCGGGACGTGGCCACAGTGCCGAGCACGGTCCACCCAAGAAGCACGAGAAGAGGTGACAGAGCGACGGAACCGTCACTGAGCGCGGCGCGCATGCCGGTCCCGAGCGCACCAGAGGGCAGCCAGGCCAGCACCTCGCCGAAGTCGCCGTACGTCGAGAGCGGAAACACGACGGCGCCCCCGGCAAGCAGGAGCAGGTAGATGAGGTTCGCGGCCGCCAGCGTGGCCTCGGCGCGCAGCGACCCGGCAACGAGCAACCCGAGGGAGGCGAACGCCGCGGTGCCGAGGACGACGTACCCGAGCACACCGACAAGGCCGGCGAGCGTCACCACGGGTGACCATCCGAGCAGGAAGGCGACCAACCCGATCACCAGCACCTGCAGCAGCTCCACCAAGAGCAGGGCGCCCAGCTTGCCGGTGAGCAGTCCGGAGCGAGGCAGGGGAGAGGTACCCAGGCGCTTGAGCACGCCGTACCTCCGCTCGAACCCGGTGGTGATCGCGAGCGAGGTGAAGCTGGTCGACATGATCGCCAGCGCCAGAACGCCCGGCGTGAGGGTGTCGATGGCGCGGTGAGCGAAGTCCAGCCCGACCCTCTCTGCGGCCAGGGTGCCGCCAACCAGGACGATCAGCGGGATGCCGACGGCGAGCAGGAGCTGCTCACCGTTGCGGAGCAGCAGCTTGGTCTCCATTCGCGACTGCGCGAGCACCTGTCGCCCCAGTGGCGCTGCGCCGGGGTTGGGGGTGAACGTGCCGTGCGGGGCGGGCGTCATGAGGTCAGCTCTCGCCCGGTAATCTGCAGGAACACGTCCTCGAGAGTCCGCTGGCCGAGAGACAGCGACTCCGGCAGGACGTTGTTGCGTTCACACCAAGCGCTCACAGTCGCGAGTGTCCGCGCGTCCGCGGGCCCGGTGACGAGGAGGCTGCGCTCGTTGATGGGCTGCACCTGCGTCTCTGGCCCGAGCGCGTGCTGCAGTGACTCCGGCGCCCGGGGCGGGAACGGCTCGGTGACGACCAGGCGGATCGTGGAGCTTCCGCCGGCACGGGTCAGGTCGGAGGGACTTCCAGACGCGATCAACCGCCCGTGGTCGATCACGTGTATCTGGTCGGCCAGACGCTCCGCCTCGTCCATGTAGTGAGTGGTGAGCACGATCGTGACCCCGTCCCCACGCAGCTCCTCGAGAAGCGCCCATGTCGTACGTCGCCCCTGGGGATCCATGCCCGCGGTGGGCTCGTCGACGAACACCAGCTCCGGGCGACCCACGACGGCCATCGCGAGCGCCAGTCGCTGCTGCTGTCCACCCGACAGTCGCCGGTACGGCGTACGCCCGCAGTCGCCGAGACCGAGCCGCTCGACCAGCATGGACACCGGGAGCGGATGTGCGTGCAGGGAGGCCACGTGGGTGAGCATCTCCACCGCGCGCACTCCCGACCACGCGCCGCCCGACTGGAGCATCACACCGATCCGGGGGAGCAGCTCACGTCGCTGGGTAGTCGGGTCCAGCCCGAGGACGCGGACGGTGCCCTGCTGCGGGGAGCGGTAGCCCTCACACGTCTCCAGCGTGGTGGTCTTCCCGGCGCCGTTGGGCCCCAAGACAGCGGTGATCGTGTTCCGCGTCACCACGAGGTCGAGGTGGTCCAGCGCGGTCTTGTCGCCGTACCTCATCGAGAGGCTCTCGATCACGACTGCAGGGATGCTCGCGTCGGAGGCGGGCAGGGTCGGCACCCCCGAAGTCTAGGAAGTGTCCGGCGTATCGCCCGCGTCGGCACTCCTCGCATGCAGCGCAACTCAACTTAGGGTGACCTTATTTGAAACACGTCCACTATTAACGGCACACTTGTGTTGTGGAAATAGACCAGCTACCGAGCACCGTCCCCGTGGGCGACGCTCCCACGCGTGAGCGGGTTGCTCGGTCGGTCCTCGAGAACGGCCCCAGCACGGCCGCAGTGCTCGCCGACCGGCTCGACCTCACCGCCGCCGCGGTGCGCCGACACCTCGACCACATGACCGCGGTCGGAGTCGTCGAGGCGCGGGAGCCACGGGTCTACGGCACGCGTGGACGCGGACGCCCGGCCAAGGTCTTCGCGCTCACCCCGGCCGGGCGGGACACCTTCGACCAGCAGTACGACGACCTCGCCGCGCAGGCCCTGCGTTTCCTGGCCGAGACCGGCGGGAACGACGCAGTCATGGAGTTCGCACGCCGTCGCGTGGCGGACCTCGAGACGCACTACCAGGAGACTCTCGCCGCTGAGAGCGACCTGTCCCCGGCGGAGGCGTTGGCGAAGGCACTGACCCAGGGTGGATATGCCGCCTCGGTCAGGAAGGGCCCTGTCGGCGACCAGCTGTGCCAACAGCACTGCCCCGTCTCGCACGTCGCCCACGAGTTCCCGCAACTGTGCGAGGCGGAGACCGAGGTGATCGGCAAGCTGCTCGGCCGGCACGTGCAACGACTTGCCACCATCGCCCACGGCGACGGTGTGTGCACCACATGCATTCCGGACACGACGACCACTGCTCCGTCCTCAACCGAGAGGTTCAGCTCATGACCACCATCGACCAGCCCACGATCGACCAGCGCAACCCCGAGCTCGAGGGCATCGGCAAGTACCAGTTCGGCTGGTCCGACTCCGACGTGGCCGGCGCCAGTGCCACCCGCGGCTTGAACGAGGCCGTCGTGCGCGATATCTCGGCGAAGAAGAGCGAGCCGCAGTGGATGCTGGACCTGCGCCTGAAGGGGCTCAAGCTCTTCGACCGCAAGCCGATGCCAACGTGGGGTGGCGAGCTCGACACGATCGACTTCGACAACATCAAGTACTTCGTCCGCTCCACCGAGAAGCAGGCGGCCTCCTGGGATGACCTGCCCGAGGACATCAAGAACACCTACGACCGGCTCGGCATCCCCGAGGCCGAGAAGCAGCGCCTGGTCTCCGGTGTCGCTGCGCAGTACGAGTCCGAGGTCGTCTACCACAAGATTCGTGAGGACCTCGAGGAGCAGGGTGTCCTTTTCCTGGACACCGACACCGCGCTCAAGGAGCAGCCCGAGCTCTTCCAGGAGTACTTCGGCACCGTCATCCCCGTCGGTGACAACAAGTTCTCCGCGCTGAACACCTCGGTGTGGTCCGGCGGCTCGTTCATCTACGTGCCCAAGGGTGTCCACGTTGACATCCCGCTACAGGCCTACTTCCGGATCAACACCGAGAACATGGGCCAGTTCGAGCGCACGCTGATCATTGTCGACGAGGACGCCTATGTGCACTACGTCGAGGGTTGCACCGCGCCGATCTACACCTCGGACTCGCTACACTCGGCGGTGGTGGAGATTATCGTGAAGAAGGGTGCCCGCTGCCGCTACACGACCATCCAGAACTGGTCGAACAACGTCTACAACCTGGTCACCAAGCGCGCCACCTGTGAGGCCGGCGCGACCATGGAGTGGGTTGACGGGAACATCGGCTCCAAGCTCACCATGAAGTACCCCGCGGTCTACCTGATGGGCGAGCATGCCCGGGGCGAGACCCTGTCCATCGCGTTCGCTGGCGAGGGCCAGCACCAGGACGCGGGCGCGAAGATGGTGCACGCGGCGCCCAACACCTCGAGCTCGATCATCTCCAAGTCCGTGGCGCGAGGCGGCGGTCGTACGTCGTACCGCGGGCTGATCCAGGTCAACGAGGGAGCCGAGCACTCCCGCAGCATCGTCAAGTGTGATGCGCTCCTGGTCGACCAGATCAGCCGCTCCGACACCTATCCCTACGTCGACGTGCGCGAGGACGACGTGTCCATGGCCCACGAGGCCACCGTGTCGAAGGTCAGCGACGACCAGCTCTTCTACCTGATGAGCCGCGGCATGGAGGAGGACGAGGCGATGGCGATGATCGTGCGCGGGTTCGTCGAGCCGATCGCGCGTGAGCTGCCGATGGAGTACGCCCTCGAGCTGAACCGTCTCATCGAGCTGCAGATGGAGGGCGCGGTCGGCTGATCCGAACCGGCCCACCCGCTCGCCGTACAAGGAAAGCGAAGTAGTGACTGTTATCGAGAGCCCCGCTGCCGCGGGTGCTGTGGAGACCACCGACACGGTGGCCAGCCATCTGCACCCGGTGGCGTCCTTCGACCTCGCCGACCACCTGATGCCGACCGGTCGCGAGGAGGTCTGGCGTTTCACGCCGCTCAAGCGACTGCGCGGAGCGCTGGACGACGCTGCGACCGACGATGGCGCGGCGGACTACGACGTGAAGGCGTCCGGCGATGTTCTTCTGGGCACGCTCGCGCCGGGTGAGGCGCCGCGTGGCACCGCGTTGACCCCCGGTGACCGGGCCGCAGCCGTGGCGTCGAAGAACACCGAGAAAGCGCTGCACCTCAAGGTGCCGTCGGACGCGGTGGTCATCGAGCCGGTGCACGTGGTCGTGCAGGGCAGCGCGGACCGTCGCAGCAACGCCCACCACGTGCTCGAGGTGGGAACCCACGCGAACGTCACGTTCGTCCTCGAGCACAGGGGCTCCGGCATCCATGCCGGCAACCTCGAGGTCCTCGTGGGCGACGGCGCGAACGTGTCGGTGATCAGCATCCAGGACTGGGACGACGACGCAGTGCACGTGGGGCAGCACGAGGCCCTCGTGGGCCGGGCGGCGACGTACCGGCATGTGTGCATCTCTTTCGGGGGGAACGTCGTCCGGCTCAACTCGAACGTGCGCTACGACGGACCGGGAGGCGAGGCCGAGATGCTCGGGTTGTACTTCGCCGATGCCGGGCAGCACCTCGAGCACCGGTTGTTCGTGGACCACAATGCGCCGAAGACCCGCAGCAACGTCGACTACAAGGGCGCACTGCAAGGCCAGGGGGCCCACGCGGTGTGGATCGGTGACGTGCTGATCCGCAAGGTCGCCGAAGGCATCGAGACCTATGAGTCGAACCGGAACCTTGTGCTCACCGACGGGTGCCAGGCAGACTCCGTGCCGAACCTGGAGATCGAGACCGGTGAGATCGAGGGCGCGGGCCACGCCTCCACCACCGGACGCTTCGACGACCAGCAGCTGTTCTACCTGCAGTCACGCGGCATCCCCGAGGAGGAGGCCCGGCGCCTTGTCGTGCACGGCTTCTTCGCCGACATCATCCACAAGATCGGGGTGCCGAACATCGAGGAGAAGCTCCTCGCGACGGTCGAGGCGGAGCTGGCGAAGAACGTCGTCAAGGCGGCGTCATGAGCTTCGTGCGCGCCTGTGGCGCCTCCGACGTGGCGTCCGGCTCGGTGCTCGGGGTCGATCTCGACGGTGTCGGGGTGGCCGTCGTCCGAGACGACGAGGACTGGTACGCCGTCGCGAACGAATGCTCCCATGCGGCGATCCCGCTCTCGGAGGGCGACGTCGAGGGCTGCGAGATCGAGTGCTGGCTGCACGGATCGCGCTTCGACCTGCGCACGGGCAAGCCGAGCGGCCCGCCGGCCACAGAGCCGGTCGCGGTCTACGCCGTGCAGGTCGACGGTGACGACGTGCTCGTCGACGTCGAGAACACGCTGAACGACAACTGACTCGTCACGAAAGAGCTGAGGAAGAGACAATCATGGCAACCCTGGAGATTCGCGACCTGCATGTCACCGTCGAAACTGGCAGTGACGGGGACGGCCCGAAGGAGATCCTGAAGGGCGTCGACCTTGTCATCAAGGAGGGTGAGACGCACGCGATCATGGGGCCGAACGGCTCCGGCAAGTCGACACTGGCCTACTCGATCGCGGGGCACCCGAAGTACACCGTCACCAGCGGCACCGTGACCCTCGACGGCCAGGATGTCCTGGCGATGTCGGTCGACGAGCGGGCCCGTGCCGGGATGTTCCTGGCGATGCAGTACCCCGTCGAGGTCCCCGGTGTCTCGGTCTCGAACTTCCTGCGTACCGCGAAGACCGCGGTCGACGGTGAGGCGCCGAAGCTGCGCACCTGGGTCAAGGACGTCAACGCCGCCATGGGCGCGATGAAGATGGACCCTGCCTTCGCCACCCGTTCGGTCAACGAGGGCTTCTCTGGAGGCGAGAAGAAGCGTCACGAGATTCTTCAGCTCGAGCTGCTCGATCCCTTGGTCGCCGTACTCGACGAGACCGACTCCGGGCTGGACATCGACGCACTGAAGACCGTCTCCGAGGGCGTCAACCGCTACCGCGCCCGGGGCGACCGTGGAGTTCTGCTGATCACGCACTACACCCGCATCCTGCGTTACATCACCCCTGACTTCGTGCACGTGTTCGTCGACGGCAAGATCGCCGAGGAGGGCGGTCCGGAGCTGGCCGACCAGCTCGAGGCCGAGGGGTATGACAAGTACATCCGCGCCGGGGTCTGAGATGACCGTCGACACGGCACAGCTGCCCGGACTGCTCGACGGGCTCGGCCTGATCCGGGCCGACTTCCCGATCCTGACCCGGCAGCTCGCCGACGGTTTCCCGCTGGTCTACCTCGACAGCGCCAACACCTCGCAGAAGCCGCAGGTGGTCATCGATGCGATGGTCGACCACCTCGAGCGGCATAACGCCAACGTGGCAAGGGCGATGCACCAGATCGGCGCAGAGTCCTCCGCAGCGTTCGAGGAGGCGCGGGACAAGGTGGCCGCGTTCGTCAACGCCCCGTCGCGCGACGAGGTGATCTTCACCAAGAACGCCTCGGAGGCACTGAACCTGGTGGCCAACACCCTGGCGTGGGCGCGCGGCCCGCTGGAGGTCGCGGCTGGTGACGAGGTGGTCATCACCGAGATGGAGCACCACTCCAACATCGTGCCGTGGCAGCTGCTCACCGAGCGCAAGGGTGCCACGCTCCGCTGGTTCGGTCTGACCGACGATGGCCAGCTGGACTTCTCCGACATCGACGAGCTGATCACCGAGCGGACCAAGGTGGTCTCGCTGACCTGGGTGTCGAACATGCTCGGCACGGTCAACCCGATCGCCGAGATCGCCCGCCGTGCGCACGAGGTTGGCGCGATCGTGGTTGTGGACGCCTCACAGGCCGCCCCGCAGATGCCTGTCGACGTCGTCGGGTCCGGGGCGGACTTTCTGGTCTTCACCGGTCACAAGATCACCGGTCCCACCGGCATCGGCGTGCTGTGGGGTCGTCGGGAGCTGCTCGAGCAGCTGCCGCCCTTCCTCGGCGGTGGCGAGATGATCGCGACGGTGAAGATGGAGCGGTCGACGTACGCCGGCATCCCGCACAAGTTCGAGGCGGGCACCCCGCCGATCGTCGAGGCGGTCGGCCTGGGTGCTGCGGTGGACTACCTCACGGCGATCGGCATGGCCGACGTGAAGGCCCACGAGGAGGCCATCACCGGTTACGCGCTCGAGGGCCTCGCCACCGTCGGTGGTCTGAGGGTTCTCGGACCGACGAGCCCGCTCAACCGCGGCGGCGCCATCTCGTTCGAGATGCGCGGAGTCCACCCGCACGACGTCAGCCAGGTGCTCGACTCCCGCGGCATCGCGGTGCGGGCAGGCCACCACTGCGCGAAGCCGGCGCACAAGAGGTACGGCGTGCAGAGCTCGACGCGCGCCTCGTCGTACCTCTACACCACTCCGGCCGAGATCGACGCCCTCGTGGAAGGGTTGGAGTACACCAAGAAGTACTTCCGGATCGGGTGACCAGATGACGACTCAGAAACTCGACTCGCTCTACCAGGAGATCATCCTGGACCACTACAAGAGCCCCCACCATGCCGGCCTTCGGGAGCCGTACGGCGCCGAAGTGCATCACGTGAACCCGACGTGCGGCGACGAGGTCACCCTGCGGGTGCGTGTGTCCGGGGCAGGCAACAGCGCAGTTGTCGAAGACGTCTCCTACGACGCCGAGGGCTGCTCGATCAGCCAGGCCGCGGCCTCGGTGATGACCGATCTCGTCATCGGCCGAACCGTGCCGGAGGCGCTCGCCATCCACGAGGAGTTCTTGACCCTGATGCAGGGGCGGGGGAGCGTGGAACCGGATGAGGACGTCCTCGAGGACGGCATCGCCTTCGCCGGGGTCGCGAAGTTCCCGGCGCGCGTGAAGTGCGCGCTACTGTCGTGGATGGCCTGGAAGGACGCGACAGTTCAGATTGTCACCACCGACGGCGAGGCGGATCCGGACGCAGATATGAAGGAGCAACCATGACCACTGGCAACACCACCCAGGACCAGAGCACCACCGACCTCCCCGAGGTGAACCTCGTCGGACCGTCGCCAGTGAGCAAGGACGACGTGTTCGAGGCGATGAAGGATGTTGTGGACCCCGAGCTGGGGATCAACGTCGTCGACCTTGGCCTGGTGTACGACGTGCACCTCGACGAGTCCAGCGACGTGGTGCTCGACATGACCCTCACCTCGGCTGCGTGCCCGCTGACCGACGTGATCACCGACCAGACGAACCAGGCTCTCGAGGGGCTCGTCAACGATGTCGCGATCAACTGGGTCTGGATGCCGCCCTGGGGGCCGGACAAGATCACCGACGACGGCCGCGAGATGCTCCGCGCCCTGGGCTTCAACGTCTGACCCCCCTCTCTCGACCTCTCGTTCGCAGTTCGCGTCCATGGCTTCCGATCGCGTGGTATTCGTCCCGCCGGAGCGCCTGACTCGCTGGTTCGACAACTTCGCTGTCCGTCACGGCGATTACACGCTCGAGAGCGCGGATGGGCTCGTGCAGGCGAGCGCTGAAGACGGGACCAGGGTCATCGGTGAACTGCCGTTCGCACGGACGTACGACGGGCCACCCGATGTGTCCGCGTTCGCCGAGGCTGCACAAGTGCCTCTGGACTGGGGCGTCCTCCTCGTGCGTAAGGGCGGCTTCGCCGTGGCCCGCCTCGACGGCAGAGAGATGGTCGCCTCGAAGGTCGGGCAGCGCCATGTGCAGGGCAGGTCCAAGGCCGGAGGCCAGAGTCAGCAGAGGTTCGCACGCCGACGTGAGAACCAGGCACGCGAGGCGTTCGCCGCCGCAGCCGACCACGCACACCGGATTCTCCTCGGGGGGAGCGGACGCATCGCAGCGCTGGTCTGCGGGGGCGACCGGACCGCTATCGAGGAAGTGCTCGCGAACACGCGGTTGCGAACACTGGCCGACGTACGCACCGGCCCCTGGCTGGCGGTCGCTGACCCACGGCGATCGATCCTCGAACATGCGGTTGTCAACGCGCGGTCTGCGCGGCTGGTGGTCCCAGACGAGCGGTGACCGGAGTCGGCACGAGGCTGACCTCGACGTGCTGGTGGGGCGGGGTCAGTCGTCGACTCCACGGGCCACCAGTGCCTCGCCGAGCGCATCGGCATGGCGCAGTGACCGGACGATGAGGGGTACGGCGAACGCCCGGGGGCTTGCGGTGAGGCCCCGAGCACGTTGTGCGTCACGGACCTGCTCGGCCAACGCGACGACCACCGGAACCGAGCGGACCCCCAGCGCCAGCAGCAGACCGATCCGTTCCGGGTTGGCCCCGACGTACCGGAGCGGCCGGCAGGCAGTGACCACGGCATCGACCATGTCGGTGGTCCGGGTGGTCAACGTGACGAGCCCGGCGAGCAGGACGAGTGCGGCGAGCACACCAACCACCACGAACGCACGCTCCCAGCCGCTCACGATCACGTGAAAGGCGCCGACGAACGCGGCGACCCAGAGCAGCGGACGGGTCTGCGCCACTCCAGCCGGGACCGAGATGCCCGCGACGAGATACAAAGCCAGGACTGCCAGGAGCGCGACACCGACCTGCCAACCCTTGTCGAGTAACAGGGAGCCGACACCCGCGAGCACCATCGCAGCGAGCTTGGCGCCGGGCGGAGCCGTATGCAGCAAGGATGTTCCCGGCCGGTAGATCCCCAGCAGGCTCACGACATCAGCTTCCGGTAGTACGCGGCGGCCTCATCGGGTGTGCCGTCGTGGACCAGACGCGCATCGTCGAACACGAGCACCCGGTCGAAGCCCTCGAGCAGCCCGAGGTCGTGGGTGACGAGCACGACCTGATGCTCGAGCTGCGCGACGACTCCGGTGACGTGCGCCGTGTTGCGAAGGTCGAGCAGCGTCGTGGGCTCGTCGAGCACCAGGATGGAAGGCTCGGTCACCAGCACCGAGGACAGCGCGAGCAGCTGCTTCTGGCCGCCCGAGAGCAGGTGGGCCGGATGGTCTGCGTGGTTCTGCAGCCCATACTTCGACAGCACCGAGGCCACCCGCGACTCAATCTCGTCCTTCGTGAGTCCTCCCCGGCGCAGGCCGAAAGCGACGTCCTCGCGCACCGTCGGCATCACGATCTGGGCGTCCGGGTCGGTGAAGCAGAAGCCGACCCGTCGGCGCACCTCGCGGGCATCTCGGCGGAGGTCCAGCCCATCGACGCGCACGGTCCCGCGCGTGGGGATCACGAGGCCGTTCAACAGGCGGACGAACGTCGACTTGCCCGACCCGTTCGCACCGATCACTCCGATGCGGCGCTCGCTCAGTCGCACCGAGACGTCGGCCAGTACGACGCGGGCAGTGCTGTGCTCGCCGTACACGTGGCTCACGCCCTCGACCTCGATCAGGGGCATCGTTGGACCACCATCGCGACTCCCTGTCCTCCGCCGACGGCGATGGCAGCCAAGCCGTACCGACCGCGGGAGGCTCGCACCATCTGGGAGAACAGGCGCACGACGAGCACCGCACCCGAAGCGCCCCACGGGTGGCCCAAGCCCAGGGCGCCACCTTCCACGCACACGCGGTCCGGCGAGAGCGAGAGCTCGTCGCAGCACGCGAGCACCTGGCCGGCGAACGCCTCGTTGATCTCGACGACGTCGATGTCCTCGAGCCGTAGATCCGCGCGCTCGAGGGCAAGCCTGGTGGCCGGGACGATGCCCATCCCGGGGCGCCTCGGGTCCACCCCGGCGGTGGCCGTGGCAAGCACCCGCAGCCCCGGCACATCGAGGTCACGGTAAAGGGCTGCGTCGACCATCGCGACCACCGCAGCACCGTCGTTGACGCCGCAGGAGTTGCCCGCCGTGACGCTGCCACCCTCACGGAATGCCGGTCGCAGCCTGCTCAGGCGGTGGATGGTCAGGCCTGGACGCGGTCGGTCGTCGCGGGAGACTCCGGCGACCGGGACGATCTCCGCCTCGAAGCCGCCGGCCTGCTGGGTCCGCACGGCCAGCGCGTGCGAGCGGGCCGCGTAGTCGTCCTGACGCGAGCGCGACACCGAGTGCTCCTCGGCGAGCAGGTCGGCCGACAGCCCCATGTCGGGGTCACCGAGTGCGGCGGGGGAGAAGGGGGCGCGTGCGTAGCGCTCCGGCTCGCGGCCCGGCGCCGGAGGCCAGAAACGCCACGGCGCAGTCGATGCGGACTCCACGCCACCTGCGAGGACCACTCCTGTCTCGGCTCGCAGCATCGACGTGGCTACCGAGATGGCGGTGAGGCCGCTGCCGCACTGGCGGTCCACTGTCAGGCCGGGCACGCGGTCGGGAAGTCCGGCCGTCAGGGCCGCCACTCGGGCGACGTCGCCACCGGGGCCCATGCAGTTGCCGAGCACCACCTCGACGAGAGCTGAGACGTCGACATCCGTGGCCACAGCAGCAAGCACCGGTGCGGCGAGATCAGCTGCCGTGACCGAGCTGAGTGCGTGTCCGGCCGTGCCGATCGCGGACCTCGAGGCGGCCACGACGACAGGGTGGTCATCGACGCGGAGCGCGTCATCGGGTGTCGGCCTCATCGCTGCACAACCTATCCGCGCGCTCAGCTCAGCCGACGCACACCCGTTCCGGGCGGGTCCAACAGCTGTGCCAGTGCCGCTCGGTCAACCTTGCCGGCAACGGTGAGCGGTGGCTCGGCGACCGTAAACCAGAGCCGAGGCCGTTGGGCCGATGCCAGCGCCGACCGGGCAGTGTCCCTCGCGCGGGGAAACGCTGCTGGGTCCGCGAGCACGGCGGCCACCACCTCACCGAGTCCGGCATGGGGAAGGCCGAGCACGATCACCTCGTCGTCGGTCACCGACCGGAGCACGTGCTCCACGTCGGCCACGTGGACGGTCGCCCCGCCGGTGGTCACCGCTGCGGTTCCTCGTCCGCCAACGATGAGACGACCATCTGAGTACGACCCGCGGTCACCTACCGTGGCGAACCCGTCGTCGTCGGTCCGCATTGCACCGGGCTGATCACTGGGCTGATCACTGGGCTGATCACTGGGCGCATCATCGGGCGCGCCGTCGTACCCCTGACACAGGAACGGCGACCGCACCCAGACCACGTCCTCACGCACGGAGATCTCGACCTCGGGTAGGGGCCGGAGGTCTGCCTCGTGAGATCCCCACGCCACGAAGGACAGCTCGGCGGCACCGTAGTAGTGGCTGATCCGCATCCCGGCGGCTGTCGCCCGAGCGGAAAGCTTGCGGCTGAGCAGGTCGCCGGCCACGACGACGTGCATCCCACGCAGATCCGGACCCGCCTTCAGTGTCCGGCTCAGCGCCGAGGGAGTCAGGTGGCTGTGTGTGGCGAACTCCGGCCCGGTCACGACCCGAGCCCCCACTGACCGCGCGTGCACGGCCGCGAACAGGTTCATCGTGGACGACATGGGCCCGGGCACCCACACCCGCGACGAGGAGTCCATGGACAGCAGGCGGGTCACGGTCGGGAACGAGGCCCACCACGAGTGCGTCGTACGCACCACCGAGCGTGGTGCCACCAACGTGCCGGAGGTGCCCAGCTTGACGAGCCCGCCCCGCTCGTGCGCCTCGAAGAACGCCGCGACCGGATCCCGGGCAGCGAGAACGTCGAAGGGGGAGTCAGACAGGCGAGGACTCCTCGGCACGGCGCGACCGGGACACGATCAGGCCCGGGTACGAGCGGTGCACCCCGCGTGCGACGAGTGCGGCGAGCACCGCCTTGGCCAGGTCACCGGGCACGAAGGCCAGTGCGCCCAGTGCCGCGGCCGGAAGCGAGATGTCGGCGACCAGTGCGGCTCCGGGGATTCCGAAGGCGTAGATCACCACGACCCCCCCGGCGATGTTCGCGGCGAGGCCTCGGAGCAGGCGGTACGACGGACCGCCGCGATGTGTGACCACACCGGTGACGAACGCTCCGAACGGGAAGCCGATCAGGTAACCGACGCTGGGACCGAAAAAGGGTCCGAGCCCGCCACGGCCGCCGGACAACAGCGGCAGCCCGACGGCCACCAGGGCGAGGAACAGGATCACCGCGAGTGCACCGCGGCGGCCACCCAGGATCCCGCCTGCGAGCATCACACCCATGGACTGGGCGGTGATCGGCACCAACCCACCGAACGAGTAGAAAGCAGGAAGCAGGCCGAGCACCGCGATGATGCCCGCGAAGATCGCGACCAGAGCCAGGTCTCGGGCGGGACTGGCCGGAGGCGGAGACGACTGTTGAGCGACGGGCACGGTGACCTTTCAGGTGAATCGCGAGCGAGTCTAGAGCTCCCGGGCGGCGAAGGTGTCGCAGGCCCGCAGGGTTCCCTGCTCCCGGCCGGTCGTGAACCAGCCCATCCGCTGCTGAGCCGAACCGTGGGTCCACTGGTCTGGGTTGATCCGGCCGGAGGACCTCTGCTGGATCCGGTCGTCGCCCACCGCACGCGCCGAGTCGAGCGCCTCCGCGATGTCCTGCTGCGTCAGCTGCTCGATCAGCACACGGCCCTGCGCGTCCTCGGCCTGGGTGGCGAACTTGGTCCACATCCCGGCGTAGCAGTCGGCCTGTAGCTCCAGACGCACGGCGTCGCTTTCGGCCCCCTGCTGGGTGCGCACCCGGCCCATCGTGCCCAGCAGGTTCTGCACGTGGTGTCCGTACTCGTGGGCGAGGACGTAGGCCTCCGCGAAGTCACCACCACGGCCTCCGAGCTGGCCCTCGAGCATGTCATCGAAGAAGGTCGTGTCGAGATAGACCTGCTCGTCGGAAGGACAGTAGAACGGCCCGACCTCTGAGGTGGCGCCCCCACAAGCGGTGTCCACCTGGTCGGAGAAGATCACGGTGTCCGCCTGTCTGTAGCCCCTGTCCGACTGCTGGGGCAGGGCTTGGGACCAGAACGACTGGATCGAGTTGACGACAGCCAGCCTCGCGCAGTCGGGGTCCCGGTTGGCATCGGCCCCGCTCCTGCAGTGCGTGAGGTCCTCGCCTGCGGTGGAGACCGGATCTGTGCCGTTGGGAGAACCGGTGCTCCCCGAGGGACCGGCTGTGGTGTCGCCGAGGATCTGGGGCCCGACGAACACGGCCAGGATGATGAGCAGGACGACCCCACCGATGCCACCACCGACCGGCAGGCCCATGCCCCCGCCACCCGTGCGCCCGCCGCCCAGGCCACCCAGGCCACTGCGCGAGCCGCCCGCACTGCTGCGCCCGCGCCGGTTCTGGATCTGGCTCCGGTCGAGGCGTGCCTTGGAGTTGAAGCGCATCCTGGTTCTCCTTCCTGTGACCTACCGAGGCTCGCCCGTTGAGGACGTGTCGAACAGGTCCGGACTCGGCACGTAGACTGGTCTGCTGAGGCTGATGCCGGACTGAGCGACGCAAGCAGATGCTCCCGTGGATCCTATGCCGCGGGCAGCTGGGCGCCGCACACGACCGCGGCCGCTTCCTGACCGTCAGCTTCGAGGAACTCTTCCACCATGATCACCGCACACCAGCTCGAAGTACGCGCGGGTGCGCGCCTGCTGATGGAGAACGTCAGCTTCCGCGTCGCCTCCGGCGACAAGATCGGTCTCGTCGGACGCAACGGCGCAGGCAAGACGACGCTCACCAGAGTTCTGGCGGGGGACGCGCAGCCGGCAGGAGGCAAGGTCACGCTGAGTGGGAACGTCGGCTATTTGCCGCAGGACCCCCGCACCGGTGACCCGGAGGTACTGGCCAAGGCCCGCATTCTCTCCGCGAGAGGCCTCGACGAGGTTGTCACGCGGCTCCGCGAGGCCGAGCAGGACATGGCCGCCGACGAGCCCGACCGTCGCGAACGCGGCATGCGGCGTTACGAACGGGCGGATGCGGATCTGCATGCCGGCGGCGGCTACGCCGCGGAGTCCGAGGCAGCGCAGATCGCCTCCAGCCTGGGGATCGAGGACCGGATCCTCGAGCAACCGCTGCGCACCCTCTCCGGCGGACAGCGGCGCCGCGTCGAGCTGGCGCGAATCCTCTTCTCGGGCGCCGAGACCTTGCTTCTCGACGAGCCGACCAACCACCTCGACGCCGATTCGATCGTGTGGCTGCGCGATTTCCTGAAGTCCCACAATGGTGGGCTGATTGTGATCAGTCACGATGTGGGACTGCTCGAAGCGTGTGTGAACAAGGTCCTGCACCTCGACGCCAACCGGGCCGAGATCGACGTCTACAACGTGGGCTGGAAGGCCTATCTCACCCAGCGCGAGACCGACGAGCGACGCCGCAAGCGTGAGCGGCTGAACGCCGAGCGCAAGGCCAACACGTTGACCGACCAGGCCAACCGGATGCGGGCGAAGGCGAGCAAGGCGCAGGCTGCACAGTCGATGCTCAAGCGCGCCGAGAAGCTGCGAGCGGGCGTCGAGGGGGAACGCCGGGCGGACCGGGTGGCACGGATCAAGTTCCCCGCGCCGGCGCCGTGCGGCAAGACGCCGCTCACGGCCGGCGAGCTGTCGAAGTCCTACGGCTCCCTGGAGGTCTTCACGGACGTGGACCTCGCGATCGACAAGGGGAGCCGGGTCGTCATTCTCGGGCTGAACGGCGCAGGCAAGACGACCTTGCTGCGTATCCTGGCCGGTGTCGACGAGTCTGACACCGGGCAGGTGAACCCCGGGTTCGGTCTCAAACTCGGCTATTACGCGCAGGAGCACGAGACCCTGGACACCGAAAGCACGGTGCTGGAGAACATGCGACATGCCGCACCCCAGCTGGCGGACACCGAGGCGCGCAGCGTGCTCGGCTCGTTCCTGTTCAGCGGCGACGACGCGAACAAGCCGGCGGGCGTGCTCTCGGGCGGCGAGAAGACCCGTCTCGCGTTGGCGATCCTGGTGGTCTCGAGCGCCAACGTGCTCCTGCTCGACGAGCCCACCAACAACCTCGACCCGGCATCGCGAGAAGAGGTTCTCGGCGCGATCCGCACCTATGAGGGCGCGATCATCCTGGTCACCCACGACGAGGGAGCGGTCACCGCACTCGAGCCGGACCGGGTGCTGATCCTGCCCGACGGGGTCGAGGACCTCTGGAACGAGGAGTACGCCGAGCTGGTCGCCCTCGCCTAGGCTGCGTGACCATGACCTCTGTGAACCGCACCCGTGCGCGCACGGACTCGGCTTGACCTCCGCCCGCCTGGACCCCGGAGTGCTCACGAGTGCCGGTTTGAGGCTCGACGTCAACGGTCTCGTCGCGACGATCACCCTTGACCGACCGGAGACCATGAACTCGCAGACTCCGGCGACGTGGCTGGCGCTGAGGGCCGTCGGTGACGCCCTGGACCCCGCCGTGCGCGTGGTGGTGATCCAGGGAGAGGGGAGCTCGTTCTCCTCCGGCCTGGACCGCCGCATGCTGACTCTCGAGGGCGTCAGCGGCGAGGCATCCCTGCTCCAGATGCTCGACCTGCCCGACGGGGAGCTTGCGGACACCATCGCCGGTTACCAGGAGGGCTTCACCTGGCTGCGGCGCACGGACATCGTCACGGTGGCGGCTGTGCAGGGCCATGCCATCGGCGCCGGCTTCCAGCTCGCCCTCGCGTGTGACCTTCGGGTGCTGGCCGACGACGCCAAGTTCTCGATGCGTGAGTCGCTGCTCGGGCTCGTTCCGGACCTGACGGGAACAAAACCGCTGGTGGACCTGGTTGGCTACTCACGTGCGCTGGAGATCTGCGGCACAGCCAGATGGGTGGAGGCCGAGGAGGCCCGCGAGATCGGTCTGGCCACCGCAGTCGTCCCGCGTGCAGAGCTTCGATCCGCCGTGGCGGACCTGGTGGCCGCACTGACGGCGCCGGTGCCCGGCGCGGTGTCGGAGACGAAGGCGTTGCTGCAGAGTGCGGCGGTGCTGGGCCTCGAGGAGCAGCGTCGCGCAGAGCGCGAGGCGCAGGTACGACGGTTCCGCGAGCTGGCTGCGTTGATGGGCGAGTGAAGCTCCGGCCGTGCGACATGGCCGGGTGGAGATAGGAGGACCCTGTGTCGATGCACTCCGGCATGGGACCTGCCTGGCGCAACCTGCGCACCGACCGAAGCGTCGCAGGGAAGAAGCTCGCCCGCGACACCGTTCGCCGGGTGTTCGGGTTCGCTCGCCCGCACAAGAAGGTGATCGGTGCCTTTCTCGCGTTGGTGGTCCTCGACGCGTCGATGGTCGTGGCCACCCCGCTGCTGATCAGGAAGATCGTCGACGACGGGATCGTCAAGGAGAATCCGTCCTTGGTGACCTGGCTGGCCCTCGCCGTAGCAGGGGTCGCCATTGTGAATGCGATCCTCTCGCTGGGGCAGGGTTACCTGTCCTCCCGTATCGGTGAGGGACTGATCTACGACCTGCGAACCCAGGTGTTCGGGCACGTTCAACGGATGTCGGTGGCGTTCTTCACCAGGACCCAGACGGGAGCCCTGGTCTCCCGGCTCAACAACGACGTGATCGGTGCCCAACGAGCGTTCACCTCGACGCTGTCCAGCACTGTCGCGAACTCGATCGGCGTGGTCGTCGTCGGGATCGCAATGCTCGCCCTAAGCTGGCGGGTCACCCTCGTGTGCCTGTTGCTCTTCCCCTTCCTGCTCCTGTCCTCGCGCTGGGTGGGCAACCAGCTCTCCGGTCTGACCCGTGAGCAGATGGAGGGCAACGCGGACCTCGGCAACAACATGACCGAGCGTTTCAACGTGGGCGGGGCCATGCTGCTCAAGCTCTTCGGGCGCCGCGCGGAAGAGGACCAGGTGTTCGCAGTGAAGGCCGGGCTGGTCCGCGACCTCGGGATCCGGATAGCGCTGATCACCCGCGTCTTTGGCGCCAGCCTGATGCTCATCCCGGCATTGGCGACCGCGCTGGTGTACGGCGTCGGCGGGCATCTGGCCATCGACGGGACGCTGACCGTCGGCACGCTTGTCGCCCTGGCCACCCTGCTGCTTCGCCTGCTCGGCCCCTTGCAGGGACTGTCCAACGTGCGCATCGACGTGATGACGGCCCTTGTCAGCTTCGAGCGCGTCTTCGAGGTGCTCGACCTGCCGTCGACGATCCAGGAGAAGCCGGACGCCGTACCCCTGCCGCGCAGCACGGCCACCGTGGAGTTCGACCACGTCGCGTTCACCTATCCCCGCGCCGACGAGGTGTCCCTCGCGAGCCTGGAGTCGGTGGCGCGCGCGGAGTCACGTGACAACGACGAGGTGCTCAAAGACGTCACCTTCGTCGTCGAACCCGGTCAGATGGCGGCCCTGGTCGGACCGTCGGGTGCGGGGAAGACCACGATCACCCATCTGGTGGCGAGGTTGTACGACGTCTCCTCCGGCGCCGTACGGGTCGGCGGCCACGATGTCCGCGATCTCACACTCCAGTCACTCGAAGACGCGGTCGGCTACGTCACCCAGGACGCGCACATGTTCCATGACACCATCCGGGCGAACCTGCAGTACGCCGAGCCAGGCGCCACTGAGCAACAGATCTGGCACGCGCTCGACTCGGCGCAGATCAAGACGCTGGTCAGCGGCCTGCCCGACGGCCTCGACACGGTGGTGGGGGACCGTGGCTACCGGCTGTCCGGAGGCGAGCGTCAGCGTCTGGCGATCGCGCGGCTTCTGCTGAAGGCACCCGCGATTGTCGTCCTCGACGAGGCGACCGCGCACCTTGACTCTGAGTCCGAGGTGGCGGTCCAGCGGGCTCTGGACCGGGCGTTGGAGGGACGCACATCGCTGGTGATTGCCCACCGGCTCTCCACGATCCGCAACGCGGACCTGATTCTTGTCGTTGAGGACGGTCGGGTTGTGCAGTCCGGAACGCACGCCGCTCTGCTGGGGGAGGGCGGGTTGTACGCCGACCTGTACGAGACCCAGTTCGCGGGCGCCCGAACCGCCTGACCGCCGCTTGCGGCTTGTCGAGCCGGGTGCTGGTCGAGCTTGCGATGGTCGAGCCTGTCGAGACCTTCGTGCCCGCGCGGAACGACCTACAGAACTGGCTTGTGGAACTGCCTTGTGGATGAGGGTGGAGGTGTCGGTGGCAGCATCTAGACTCGAACACATGTTCGAACGATTCAGTGTCTCGGTTCCCGGTCGGGATGGTTCCGATGCTCTGCTGGTCGAGGCGTCCTGGGACCGTTGTAGCTGCGATGCCGCTGGTGACGTCGCAGATCTGGATGCTGGGGCGGCGATGCGTTTTGCTGTCCGGCAGCGCAGGGATGCCGATGCTGCGGAGGCACGGTTGCTTGCGGTGGCGGCGCATTGGCCGGATCTGCATGCGGTCCTCGGTGATGATCAGGACCGGGTGCCGGTGTCGGGGATGGAGGCCCTGGTGGCGTTGGCGGGGCCGGGTGCGCCGGAGGTCGCGGAGTTCGCGCCCGCGGAGCTGGCTGCCGCGTTGGGTGTCTCTACGTTCGCGGGGCAGGCGCTGGTGGGGGATGCGTTGGAGCTGCGGCACCGGCTGCCGCGGTTGTGGGGCCGGGTCGTGGACGGCACCGTGCAGGCGTGGCGGGGACGGAAGGTCGCCGAACGCACCCGTGGTCTTCCGGCCGAGGGTGCGGCGTGGGTGGATGGACAGGTCGCGCCGTTCGCGCACAAGATTGGGCTGGGCCGGGTG
>JALZKI010000034.1 GCA_030859325.1 Actinomycetota bacterium | reverse complement strand
TCAGACTAGGGAGAAGGCCGGCTCTGCGGGGCACAGTTTGCACGATTGTCTACACCAGGCCCGGGCCTGGGACAGCGGAATATCTCCGGTGTCGCAGGCCCGGGCACGGTGGATCACAGCGCGCGGGCGTACACGAGACGCGCCTGTTGAGCCGCGCGCTCGGCCCGACGGGACAGGCGGCGGGCATGGGCGAGCTGGCGCCCACGTCGCAGCTTCTGCGCCTCTCCCAGGCGCGCGGACATATGTGCACGCGCCAGATCTTCATACATCAAGTTCATTGTCTCGCTCCTGTTCGGTGTGGTGTTCATGGGTAGATCGCAGTGCTCCGGTTCGGTTCGGTTCGGTCTCTTCTGTCATGTTTCTCGGTTGTGCTGGGCTGACGCCCCTCCGGCTAGGCGGCGACCTCGTCCTTGCGCGGGCGTCCACGGGGACGCTTGCGTGGGATCACCACGCCTTGGAGGAACAGCTCGCCACCCCACACTCCCCACGGCTCCCGGCGCTCCAAGGCACCGGAAAGGCACTCGGCGCGGACGGGACAGCTCACGCAAAGGGCCTTCGCCAGCTCCACGTCCGAGGGGGTCTCGGCGAAGAACAGCTCGGGGTCCTCCCGATGGCAGGGCAGTCGCTCCTCCCCGCCGTCACCGCTGACGACTGCGGGCGTGTCGAGGACGCTGATACTCATGTGTCACCTCCTTGTGACCTGGTTGCTCGTGACGACTGGGAAAACAAAAAACCGCGGTTCCCGGATGTCGGGTTCCGCGGCCTGGAGGTGCGCCGAGTAGAGAAGTGACCTCTAATTCGGTGGACTCCAGGCGTAGGGACCCGGGAAGACGCCCTTGATGGCAGCCGTGTGCGTGGCATCGCCGAGCGCTCGCACAGACGCGACGCGAACGCGTCCGCAAACGGGCATGCCAAACTCAGCCAGCTGGCTTGGGGTCGTGTTGTAGCTGATCACTGCGAGCACCTCCTTCGATGCTTCGGGCGCGGGCGTTGTCAGAGCCGTGATGCGCGTCGTCGTGTGTGGCGTAGGAGAAAGGTACCGCCTCACGTGTGTAAGCGGCAAACCATTTTCTGGGCATTTCTTCACGAACCTTCGTCGGCCCCGATAACGTCCCGGATCGGCTCCGCAGCTGCGAGGCAGACCCGGAGGACGTCGTCGCCGTACTTCTCGATCTTGGCCGGGCCGACACCGGAGATTCTCAGCAGCGCTCGGGAGTCCGCGGGCTTTGCTTCTGCGATCGTCTGCAACGTGAGGTCGGTGAAGACGACGTAGGCAGGCACCTTCTCCTGCGAGGCACGCTCGACCCGCCACCGGCGAAGCTCCTCGAAGAGCTCCTCGTCATAGGTCGCGGGACAGTCGGCGCAACGGCCCACCTTGCGCTCCGCGGTCGAGCCGAGCGGCCGGTTGCAGGACCGGCACACCACCACGCCCTTCTTCTTGCGCCCCCGCGCCGAGGCGTCGGCGACCCGGCTGCTGGGGTCGACCGCTGGGCGCAGGTCGGCCAGGAACCGGGAGGGCTTGCGCGTCGCTCGGCCACCGGGCGAGCGGGCCTGAGCCCACGAGATCGCGAGCCGCTCCCGGGCTCGGGTCATGCCGACGTAGAGCAGACGGCGTTCCTCCTCCACCGCGGCCGGGCCGTCGGCATAGACGATCGGCATCGTCCCCTCGTGCATCCCACAGAGGAAGACCGCTGTCCACTCCAGCCCCTTGGCAGCGTGCAGGGTCGACAAAGTCACGCCTTCGGCGACCGGCGCATGCTGCTCGGTGGCCCGCCGGTCGAGCTCCGCGACGAACGCGGGCAGGGTCGCGTCGGCCGCTTCAGGCCGGTTGGCAGCAAAGTCCTCGGCCTGCGACACGATCGCCTGGAGCGACTCCCAGCGATCGCGCACAGTGCCCCGGCCGGTGGGTGCCGTCGACGCCCATCCCATGCCGGCCAGGACCGCCCTCACGTCGGCCACTAGCCCGTCGCCGGAACCGGCGTCACCCCGGGCGTTGCCACGCAGCAGGGTGACCGCCTGTCGCACCTCCGCGCGGTCGAAGAAGCGGGCCGCGCCGCGGATGACGTAGGCGACTCCCCTGGCCACCATCGCCTCCTCTAACGCCTCCGACTGCGCGTTGACCCGGAACAGGACGGCGGCTTCCCGCAGCGGCAGACCGCCTGCACGTAACGCAAGGATCTGTGCCGCGACCGCGTCCGCCTCGGCCACCTCGTCTGAGTGCTCGGCGTAGCTCACCTCGGGACCGGCATCGCGCTGGGAGCGAAGATCCACTCCGGCGCTCGCCGTGTCGGCCAACAGCTTGTTGGCGCTCGCCACCACCTGTGGGGTGGAGCGGTAGTTGCGGAACAGCTCCATCGACGCCGTTCCGGGGTAGCGCCTGGGGAAGCTCTTGAGGTACTCGGCGCTGGCACCCGCGAAGGAGTAGATCGTCTGTGCCGGATCTCCGACCACACACAGGTCACCGCGCCCACCGAGCCACAGGTCGAGCAGCGCGGCCTGGATCGGGCTGACGTCCTGGAACTCGTCGACGACGAACCACTTGTACTGCCGGCGGACCTCCGCTGCGACCCGCTCGTCCTCGGCGAGCAACGCCGCCGCACAGAGGAGCACGTCCTCCATGTCCATCCGACCCTGGCTTCGTTTGACGTCCTCGTACGCGGCGAAGACCCGGGCCACGGTCGGGGCGTCGTGGCCTGCCACCGAACGGCCACGAGCTTCCGCGACGGAGGGATAGTCGTCCGGGCGGACGTTGCTGACCTTGGCCCACTCCACCTCGCTCGCGAGGTCGCGAAGGGTCGCCTGATCCACCTCCAGCCGGTTCCGGCGAGCCGCATTCGCGATCATGGACAGCTTCGATTCCGTGAGGACAGGAAGCTCACCGCCGTACACCCGGGGCCAGAACCAACGCGCCTGCCGCAGGGCGGCGGAGTGGAAGGTGCGCGCCTGGACCTCTCCCGCGCCGAGCGCGCGCAGCCGTGCTCGCATCTCCCCGGCAGCACGCGTGGTGAAGGTGACCGCCAGAACCTCGCGCGGGTTGTACACACCGGTCGCCACGCCGTAGGCCATCCGGTGCGTGATGGCCCGGGTCTTGCCGGTGCCTGCGCCGGCGAGCACACGAACCGGCCCCCGCAGGGCGAGTGCGACCTCACGCTGCTCGGGGTCGAGCGCCTCGAGCAACTGGTCGACGGCGACCCCCGGTGCCTGCATCGCGGAAACAAACTCCTCAACAGTGTTGTTATGTCCAGTGACGGGTTCTCAGCCTGACGTGCCCGGTCCGGAACGAACAGCCTAGACGTGGACGAGGACAGAAATGCCTGACAGTACGACCGACGTTACGACCGCATCCGGCGCAGAAGTGACGATGTACTCCACCCAGTGGTGTGGTTACTGCCACCGCCTGCGGAGCCAGCTCGACCGTGAGGGCATCGCCTACGAGGTCGTGGACATCGAGCAGGTGCCGGACGCAGCCACACGCGTTGAGCGGGTCAACAACGGCAACCGGACCGTCCCCACGTTGGTCTACGTGGACGGCACCGCTCAGACGAACCCCTCGGCGGCCCAGGTCAGGGCCAAGCTCGCCACGCTCAACTAGGCCCTCCCCGTTGAGCCGTGCCTCGTTCGGTCACCACTGACCGGGCAGCGGCCCGCCGTACCACTCCTCCACGAGTGACCGCGAGATCGAGATGCCGCCGGGCAGATGCAGCGTTCCGGCCTCAGTCTCCGCCTTCATCTCTTCCCGGGTGAACCAGCGGGCATCGCTGATCTCCTCGCCGTCCACGCTGATCTCCGTGCTCACCGCCTCCGCGAAGAACCCGACCATCAGGCTCGCAGGAAACGGCCAGGGCTGGTTGCCGAAGTAGGTGACCCTGCCTACCTCGACGCCGACCTCCTCGGCCACCTCACGGCGAACGGCCTCCTCCAACGACTCTCCGGGGTCCACGAAGCCGGCGAGAGTGGAGAACCTGCCCTCGGGCCACCGTGGCTGCCTGCCGAGCAGGCATCGCTCACCGTCGGTAACGACCATGATCACCGCTGGATCGGTCCTGGGAAACTGCTGCTTGCCACAGTCGGGGCAGGTCCGCACGTGCCCTGCGTGATTGACCTCGAGGAGCCCTCCGCAGTGCGGACAGTGCCGGTGCGCCCGATGCCACTCCGCGAGCGCGAGGGCGTGTACGACGAGACCTGCGTCACCCGGGCTGAGCTTCGGACCGACCTCGCGAAAAGTGGTCCAGTGCTCGAAGGCGGAACTGTCCTCCAGCAGCAGCGCGAAGTGTGCTCTTCCCGCCTGCTCGCCCAGGAACACGCGCTGGCCGGCCGAGAGTCCGTCCGAGGTTGACCAGTCCACCGCTCCGGACGTCGAGGGGAACCTGGAACCCACCATCTGCAACACCCGCGTGGTCGACGCCGCCCACGTCTCATTGAGCCAATTCTCGTCGGTACGGCGACGGCCCACCCTGTCGTGAGCACGGACGGAGAGCGCGATGTCTTGGTTGCCTCGGTCAGTTGTTCTCGACGTCACGTCCTGACTCTACGGCGCGGACAAGCAGAGACCGGCCTACCCTGCCTTGCCTGCACCGAGCGACGAGCCGACGAACGAACGAGGCAGGATGGGGCGCATGGACCTCGATCTGGCGCGGGTGCGCGCCTCGTTCCCGGCTCTCGACCAGGGAGTCGCCTACTTCGACGGCCCGGGTGGCAGTCAGGTCCCGCGCGCCGTGGCGCAGGCAATGGCGGACACGATGGGCGCGGGCATCTCCAACCGAGGCACGGTCACCGAGGCGGAACAGCGGGCCGACCGAGTCGTAGGCGAGGCCAGAGCGGCAATCGGGGACCTGCTCGGTGCTCGTCCGGACGGGGTGGTGTTCGCGAGGTCGATGACCCAGGCGACGTACGACTTCTCCCGCGCCCTGGCCAAGCAGTGGCGACCGGGTGACGAGGTGGTCGTGACCCGGCTCGACCACGACGCGAACATCCGGCCCTGGGTCACCGCCGCGCGTTCCGCGGACGCCAAGGTCCGCTGGGCCGGGTTCGACCGGTTCAGCGGCGAGCTCTCCGTCGAGGACATCCGCGCGCAGCTGTCGCAACGCACACGCCTGGTCGCGGTGACCGGCGCGTCGAACCTGCTCGGCACCAGGCCCGACCTCCCCGCGATCATCGAAGCCGCACACGAAACAGGAGCACAGGTGTACGTCGACGGGGTGCATCTGACCCCCCACGCGCCCATCCTCCTCGACGAGCTGGGTGCCGACTTCTTCGCGTGCTCGCCCTACAAGTTCTTCGGTCCGCACCTCGGGGTGCTCGCCGCGGAACCGGCGCTGCTCGAGTCGCTGCACCCTGACAAGCTGCTCCCCTCCTCGGGCGCGGTCCCCGAGCGGTTCGAGCTCGGCACGCTGCCGTATGAGCTGCTGGCCGGCACCACGGCAGCAGTTGACTTCATCGCCGACCTGGCATCGTCTGCCCCCGACCGCCGCAGCCGGGTCGTCGAGTCGATGCGAGTCGTCGAGGAGTACGAGGACCGACTCTTCATCCACCTGCTCGACGCGCTGGAACGGATCGACGGGGTCACCGTGCACGGGTCGCCGAAGCAACGGACGCCCACTGCGCTCTTCTCCGTGGACGGCCATTCTGGACAGCAGGTGTACGAGCATCTGGCTCGGCTGGGCGTCAACGCTCCGGCCAGCAGCTTCTACGCCCTCGAGGCGGCCCGGTGGATGGGCCTCGGGGACTCCGGCGCGGTCCGTGCCGGGCTGGCGCCGTACACCGATGCCGACGACATCGACCGGCTCGTCTCGGGTGTCTCGGAGCTCGCCCGATGAGTCGGGCGGTACTGGTGACCGGCGCGTCCCGCGGGATCGGCCGGGCGATCGCAACCGCCTTCGCCGAAGCCGGTGACCGTGTGGCCGTGCACCACGGCAGTTCGACGTCGGACGCCGACGCGGCGGTTCGCGGTCTTCGCGGCGAGGGGCACCTGGTCGTGCAGGCGGACATCGCCGACAGCGAGGCGGTGCGCGGAGCGGTCAACGAGGCAGCCGAGGCACTGGGAGGGCTCGACGTCCTGGTGAACAACGCGGGCGTTTTCCTCGCGCATCCACCATTGGAGACGTCCTATGCCGACTGGCAGGCCGCCTGGAGCCGGACCCTCGCGGTGAACCTGACCGGGGCGGCCAACGCCACGTTCTGCGCCGTCCCGCACCTGATCGCGGCGGGCGGTGGCGCGATCGTGAACGTCTCGAGCAGGGGGGCTTTCCGCGGCGAGCCGCGAAACCCTGCGTACGGCGCCTCCAAGGCGGGGCTCAACGCCTTCGGGCAGTCGATGGCCCTCGTTCTGGCGCCGCACGACATCACCGTCGGAACGGTGGCGCCGGGATTCGTGCAGACCGAGATGGCGCGTGAGGTGCTCGATGGGCCGGATGGGGACGCGGTGCGCGACCAGTCACCGTTCGGGCGAGTCGCACGCCCCGAGGAGGTCGCGGCCGCCGTGCTCTGGCTCGCCTCCGAGAAGGCCCGCTTCGCCAGCGGCACGATCCTCGACGTGAACGGCGCGTCCTACTTGCGGAGCTGACGATCGCGCCAGTCCACCTTGCGACCGTGAGCATCGTTCGTCGATCGCCGCATGTCTACGTTTGTGGCGATGAGCGAGGTGACGATGCGGGACCTGAGGAACCACCGCGGCAAGATCGTATATCGGGTCTGACAACAAAAGCCTGAAAACCCTGGTGCTGCCTTCACGCCCGGGTCTAGCGTGAGAACTGTCGAGGGTCAATATTGACCGGCGCCCTGGTGTTCACGCTGGGAGGTGTGGCGCATGCAGTGGATCACCTCGGATCGGCCCGAACGCCGGATTCGTGCCGTGATCGCGGCTGTTGGGGCAACCGTCATCTTAAGCGCCTGCGACAGTGGCGCGGTGACGGCTCCGGATGGGTCCATGGCCGAGGCCGGTGGTGAACGTGACACCAACGGCGGCTCCACCACCAACGGCGGCTCCACCAACAACGGCGGCTCCACCAACAGCGGCGGCGGGTCCGTCGTAGAGACTTACGTCTGGGGTCTCCCGCCGAGCGATATCAGCGTCACCGGGAACGACGGACCGATGTACGCCTCCCTCCAACAGAGTTGTCAGGAGGGCGAGGATTTCCTCAACGAGGCATGGGAAGGCTTTCGAAGCCCACGCAATGTCGTTCTGTTCGCTGCGGGAGTGAAGATATGTCGCGGTGACGTGGAGGGAGGTCGCGCGTACTTCCAGCATGCCGCAACGGTCTATGGGTTTGGAGGTCTGCAGCCCGAGGGCCGGGCGGAGTGCGACGTCTATAAGTCGGTACGAAGCGTGCTAGAGCAGCAGCCTCGCAGTGACTTTCCTTGTCCTGCTGGATCGGCGCCGCCGTGGAAGACAGGACCAGATTCCCGCAAAGATAACCCCCTAACGTTTGCCATCGACGAGAGCGCCGGTTCCACGGAGACGCCCGCGGAACCCGCCCCCGACACGCCCGCGGAACCCATCCCCGAGACTCCTGAGGAGACGACAACGCAATAAGCCGGGATTCGTCGTCATCGTGCGGATGCCGAAGCGCGAAGCACAACGGATTGAGACTGCAACGTTTTATGGGGCAGAGAGATTGATGTGCACAGTGGGAGCCACGTCGCAGTGGTCGTTGAAGTGAAGCCTGATGGACCCTGTTGAAACGGTGAAGGATTCCCAGGCGGCCAGAGCGAACAGCCCCGATCACGACGACGGCCAAGCCGCCCCTGACGCGGATACGGCGTCTCGTCCAGGCAACGGCAGTCCCGGTCTCCGTGTGGCCGAGCGTGAAGTCGATCGGAATAGCGTGACCCGGCAGGTGGCTGCAGCGCTCGGCAATGTTGCGATTCTCACTGCGCTCCTCGTCTACTTCGGCTGGGTCCGCAGCGAGGTCCAGGCGAGGTTGCTGGGAATCGATGAAAGCATCCTCGGAATGTCCACACGCGACTACCTCCTACGGAGCGTACGGCCGGTCCTCGTCCTGTTGATCGTTGTGGCGCTGTCCGGCCTCCTGTGGGTAGCGCTCGACCGTTGGCTCAGCCTGCGCCTCATCCGTAAGGGTGCCGACGACCGACTCTTCCGCTACGTTCTCCGTTCCCTTCCAGCCGCAGCCCTTGGTCTGCCGGTCCTCGGATGGCTGTCTGGGTTCCCGTGGCCGACGGCGGCATACATATTGTTTCCCCTGACCTGCGCAGGGGCTCTCCTCATACTTCTCTACGCCTTCGCTATGCGGCAGGTCCTACCCGGCGCCGTTCGTATGCAGGCGTCACGAGAGTCGCTGCTTCGTGCGTGCGCAGCTGCCATTGTCGGCGTGGCGCTCTTTACGGCGGCCGCCAACTACGCCACGGTCGAAGGTACTGAGTTGGCAAAGGGCTTTCCGCGCCAGATTCCCGAGCTACCCCGCGTCGTAGTTTATAGCGCCGAACCGCTATATATTGAAGCCCCTGGAATCCGCTGGGAAACGCTCGGAAGCGGGTCTAACATCCGTATTCGATACACCGGCCTGCGCCTTCTAGAGCGCACGGGTGGTCGACATTTCTTGGTCTCCGACGACTGGACACCGCAATACGGCGTTGTCATCGTCATAGACGACGAAGACGACGTCCGTCTGGAATACGTCCGCGATGTCCGGTGAGTGGTCCCGCGATGACATCACTGACCGTCGGACGGGTAGGCGCAGTGTGTCGTGGTGCCAGATCGCGCCAGCGGCTCCCTCCTCGATGACGAGCTCAAGTAATGCGGCATGGATTGCGTCCTCGGGCGCGGCCGCGGCGCCGAGTCCATAAGCCTGTCGCCGCGTTAGTCATTTCGTAGATGCATAAGCAGCCCTTGCGTTTTCTGTAGGGTCCCCAGACGAATGGCAGGGTTGACCAAGTCCTCGAGCTGCGCCCGGTCGGCGAGGTCATGGTCGGAGTAACGCTCCAGCTCACCAGTCCGCACGTAGTAGAACGCCGCCTCCACCTGCTCCAACGCGACACCCCGGACTTCCGCCCACGCGACCCGGTAGATGGCCAGTTGCAACGGATCCGCGGTCTTGGCGCGGTTGGTCTTCCAGTCGACGACGAGGTAGCCGTTCTCGGTCTCATAGACGGCGTCGATGCGCCCCCGAACCACCTGTCCCCCGAGCACGAGCGAGAAGGGTGGCTCGATGGCGAAGGGGGTGCGGTCGGCGAACGGACCTGCGTTGAACCGGTCGACCAGGTCCTGGAGTTCGGTGTCGTCGTCGATCTCGGCGTCACCGCGCCCTGGAAGGTCATCGGGGTCCAGGATCTGCTGTTGCCCAAACCGGGCCTCGACCCAGGCGTGGAACCGCGTCCCGAAGCGCGCGGAGGGCGAAGGCTTGCGAGGCATGGGCCGAGCAAGAGTCGAGGCCAGCCGCTGCGGGTCGTCGCGCAGCTGCGTCAACACGGTCGCGGAGAGGCTGGACGGGAGGGGTACGTCGACGGTATCCGCACGGCTCGCGCGGGCCTCCTCGAGAAGCCGCTCGATCTCCTCGTCCCACTCAGAGACGTAAGCAAGCTCGACCATGTCGAGCCCGTCCTCCTCGACGGGGTCGAGACCCTGCGACATCTCATCGAGCACGAGGTCGGCCGCCGCACGTCGCAGCGCCAGCTCGTTTCCGTGCGGCTCGACCGGCCACGGGTGCGGCGCGGTGTCGCTCAGGACGGGGTTGGCCTCTGCCTTGTCCGGCGTAGGAGTCCATGGCAGAGCCTGCTCACCCCACGACTCGATGAGCTCGCGGACGGTGAACAGGTAGGGCGAGCCCCCAAGCGGAGACTTGCGGCCCGGTCTCCAACAGTGCGCCGACATCACCACGACGTGCCTCGCGCGGGTGAAGGCGACGTACCCGAGGCGGAGCTCCTCGCGCTGCTCGTGGTCACGCGCCTTGCCGGGAAAGGCCTGGACTGCGGACTCGCTGTGCTCGGAGACCTGCGGAAGATCCATGCGGTCACCGCGCAGCGGGATCGGCAGGATCGAAGGTGCCTTGAGCCACTGGCTGCGTCCGCTCGTGTTGGGAAACCGGCTGTCACACACGCCGACCAGGAAGACGACGTCCCACTCCAGTCCCTTGGCGCGGTGCACGGTCAACAGCTTCACCGAGTCGGCCTCGGTGGGCGTGGCCGCGTCGAGACCGTTGCCATACTCGTCCTCGGCAGTGAGGTAGGCGAGCAGAGCGGCCAGCGAGACGTCACCGTCGATCGCCTGGAAGTCGGCGACCGCCTTGACGAACAGGTCCAGGTTCTCCCGGCGTGACTGTGCGGTCGGGTTCACCGAGGAGGCAAGCTCGATGTCGATGCCCATGGTGTCGATGATCCTGCGGACGAGGTCGAGCAGCGGCTCGCCGACGTGTCCGCGCAGCGTGCGCAGCTCCCCGGAGAGCAGAGCGAACCGCTCCCGCGCCTCCGCGGAGTAGTCGTCCCCACCCGGGTCGTCGACCGCGTCGCTGAGCGAGGTCAGGTCGGCCGGGTCGCTTCCCTCGACCGCGGCGGCGAGCTCCTCGTCGATGGAGAGGTCGGCCTCGGCCTGGTCGGCGCCGGACTGCCTGGCGAGCCTTGAGGCGCGCCTGCCGAGCAGGGCGAGGTCGCGGGGACCGATCGCCCACCGAGGCCCGACGAGCAGGGTCAGCAGGGAGGCGTTCGCGGTGAGGTCGTGCAGCAGCTCCAGCGTGGCGACGACCTCGGCGACCTCGGGCAACCTCAGTAGTCCCTTGAGGCCGACGATCTCGACCGGGACACCGGCGAGGGTGAGCACGTCGTAGACGTCACCCGCGTGGTCGTTGTCACGGGTGAGCACGCCGATCTCCGACCACCGCGGGACGGGCATGGCGGCGTGTGCCTGGGTCACCTCCCTGGCCAGGAACGCCAGCTCGTCGTCGTAGGTCTCCAGCACTGCGGCCCGGACCGTGCCCTTCTCCGCCTTCGCGGTCGGCTCCAAGGCGGCTGAGTCACCGCTGAGTGCGTAGAGCGGCTGCGCGAGCTCGTTGGCCACCTCGAGGATCCGCCGGTCGGAGCGGCGGTTGACCGTGAGGGAGTACGCACGACTCGAGCCCGGGACAGCGCAGGGATCCGCGACCGGGAAGTCCCTGCCGAAGTTCAAGATGTTCGAGACCGACGCGCCACGCCACCCGTAGATGGCCTGGTTCGGGTCACCGACCGCGGTCACCGGGTGACCCAGGCCCTCGTCGGGACCACCCGAGAACAGTCTGCTCAACATCAGCGCCTGCGCCACCGAGGTGTCCTGGTATTCGTCGAGCAGCACCACCGTGAACTTCTCCCGCTCGGACCTGCCGACCTCGCGACGTTGGATCGCGAGCCTGGCGCCCAGCTCGATCTGATCCGAGAAGTCCATCAGGCCGAGCTCCCGCTTCAGCACCCGGTAGCTCTCCACCAGCTCGAGCAGCTCCTCGCGCGCGTCCATCGCCCTGACCACCGCCTCCACTCCCGCCCGACCGCCGCGTGGACCTCCTTCGGCGGCCAGCCACAGAGGCCGCTCGACCCGCTGCCAGTCCCGCACCTCCTGTGGGGTGAGCAGGTGCTCGCTGAGCTGGGAGTCCATGGCGAGGACGTAGTTGATCGCGGTCTTGAGATGGTCGGTGAGCAGCTCGACGCTTCCCCGATGGCGCCGAAGCGCGCGCGCGGCCAGCTGATAGCGCGACGCGTCCGCGACGACCCGGGTGTCCGGCTCGTGACCGATCCGGAGGCCGTGCTCGGTGAGAAGTGCGGCGGCGTAGGCGTTGTATGTCGCCACGGTCGGCTCGACCACGTCCTCCTCGCCTTGGCGCAACGGCTGCTCCGGTCCGGGCAACAATTTCGCCTGGACGAGCGCCCCGCGGATCCTGGTGGAGAGCTCGTTGGCGGCCTTGGTCGTGAAGGTGAGACCGAGCACCTGCGAAGAATCGACGCGCCCGGTGGCGACCAACCACACCACTCGGGCCGCCATCACCGCAGTCTTGCCCGAACCGGCTCCGGCGACCACGACCGCCGGCTCGAGCGGCGCTGAGATCGCGGCGAACTGCTGCTCGCTGAACTCGAAGTCGGTGCCCATCACCGCCCGCAGCTGCTGCGGGGACTCGATCGTCATCGCCGGCCTGTTCACGACAACACCGTCCCCGAACCCTTGACCGGGCAGATGGTCGCGAAGTCGCAGCGCTCGCAGTAGGCATTCTCGCGGGCCACGAACGCCTCGCTACGCACCACGTCGGTAGCCGACATCAGCTGAAGCTCCACAGGTGTGCGCCCTTGCTCGTCCCTAGGTTGCGGCTTCTGCTGCTGCACCTTCGGAAGACCCTTGGCGTCGTGTCGCAGCTGGACGAGCTCAGCGCCGCCCGACCGCGTGCCAGCTTGGACCAGCTCGTCGACCGCTCCATTGTCGACCGCGAGCTGGTAAAGCCCGAGCTGCGGATTCTCCGGAAGGCTCTGTTCGGCGGGTTTGGTCTTGCCGGTCTTGAAGTCGACCACCACCACGTCCCCGCGCTCGTCGAGCTCGAGCCGGTCGGCGAAACCGTAGAGCGCCACCGTCTCCCCGTCGGGAAGCTGGACCGTAGCCCGTAGCCGCTGCTCCGTGGCGACGACGGTGCGGGCGCCGGGCCGGTTGTGCCACCCCACGAACCGCCGGATCACCTTCTCCACCTCGACTCGTTGCTTCTCGCGCGCCCATGGGGTGTCGAAAACCAGCTGGTCCCACACCTTGTCGACGTAGCCGAGCAGATCCTCCACGTCGGTGACCTCCCCCTTGCCCACCCGGTCGGCGAGCGCGTGCACCACCAGCCCGAAGCCCTGGGAGACCGTGGAAACGCTGGCACCACCAGCCTCTCGTTCGAGGAACCAGCGGACGGGGCAGGTCAGCAGCCCGTCCAGAGCACTGGCCGAGAGGGTCAACGGTTCCTGCGCGGTCCGGACCGGCCGGTCCGACCGGCTGCGGCTCCGGGTGCCCCACCAGTTCACAGGGTCCGCCGCAGGCACCAGCCGCGCGCCGTGGGAGCCCTCCTTAGCCAGCCTGGCGAGCCGGCGCGCCGCGGCTCGCCTCAAGCCTTCCGGCGTCGTCGGGTCGCTCACCGTCCGGCGGAGGTCGGCGACCAGCCCGGCCAGGGACAGGGGCCGTCGCGGACGACCCCGCGACATGGACGCCGGCACGGCGAGGTCGTCGAGGAAGCGCGAGGGCTGCTCGCCGTCCTCCTCGGGTGAGCGCACCGCTGTGACCACGAGCCGCTGCTTGGCCCGGGTGCAGGCGACGTAGAACAAGCGGCGCTCGTCGGCGACCAGTGACGAGGTGGTCGTCGGTGGAAGCATCCCCCCAGATCCGAGGCGGTCGGCCTGCAACAGCGTGGCACGGCGGCGCAGGTCCGGCCAGGCGCCCTCCTGCACCCCGGCCACCACGACCAGCCGCCACTCGAGGCCTTTGGAACGGTGGGCGGTGAGCAGCCGGACCGAGTCACCGCGCACGCCGCGCTCGGCGAGAGTGTCGGCGGGGATCTCCTGCGCGGTCAGCTCGTCTAGGAAGGTCCGCACGCTGGTGTGGCCGCGTTGTTCCTCCGCGCGCGCCGCCACGTCGAACAGTGCGCACAGCGAGTCGAGGTCTCGATGGGCCGTCCGGGCACCGGGACCGCCCTTCTCCACGACAGCACGAAGATATCTCGGCCAGCCGGTGCCGTCCCACAGGGTCCAGAGCACCTCCTCCGCAGTGGCACCCTCGGCCAGCTGTGCGTGAGCCCGCGCGAGAAGCCGGCCAAGTCGGGCGGCCTTGGCCGCGGGGCGCCCGGGGCGCAACAGGAGATGCCCCGGGGTGATCAGGGCGTCGCGGAGCAGCTCGTGCGACGTCAGCGGGGCACGGTCCTCGGCGAGGGCGCTCTCCTTCTCCTCGGTGCGTAGGTCACGCGCCAGCCTTCGGACCTCCGCGGCGTCCAAGCCACCGAGAGGTGACATCAGCAATGAGATCGCCGCATCGGTGTCGATCTCGAGGCGCACGACGGCTTCGAGTGCGTGTAGCAGGGGGAGGACCGCAGGCTCTCGCACCAGGGGTAGCTCGTCTCCAGCCACCTCGACCGGAACTCCAGATGCCATCAGTGACCGGCGCAGACCGGGGATCGTCGACTTTCCTGACCGCACCAGCACCGCCATCTCCGACCACGGGATGTCGTCCTCCAGGTGCGCCCGGCGGAGCATGTCGGCAAGGTGCTCCGCCTCGGCCCGGTCGGAGTCGAAGAGCCGCACCTCCACGCGCCCCGGGCCGAACTCGTTCTCGGCGGGCGCGGGGGTGCGGAAAGTCTGGAACATCTCCGCGTCGATCGCGCCCTTGGTCGGGATCAGACCCGCCACGTGGCGTGAGACGGTGAGCAGCCGGGAGCCGAAGCGCCGCGTGGTGCGCAGGGGCACGACGTCGGCACGCGCGCCGTCGGGTCGACGGAACTGGTCAGGGAAGTCGAGGATCCCGCGTATCTCCGCGCCGCGAAACGCGTAGATGGACTGGTCGGGGTCACCGACCGCCACCAAGTCCCGCCCGTCCCCGGCGATCGCCTTCAGCAGTCGCACCTGGCTGGGGTCGGTGTCCTGGTACTCGTCGACGAAGACATGGGAGAACTGCTGGCGCAGCAGCGCGGTCATCGCCGGGCTCTCGGCCATCAGCACGGCGCGGTAGATGAGGTTGGGGTAGTCCACCGCGCTCTGAAAGTCGAGGTTGCGGAGGTATTCCTCCATGAAGTGACCCGCGGCCACCCACTCGGGCTGGTGGGCCTCCAGTCCGATGCGGACCAGGTCCTCGGGGTCGAGCCCCTTCTCCCGGGCTCGCGCCAGCACGGCATGCACCTCGACGGCGAACCCACGGGTCTCCAGCGCCTGGGTCAGGCCGTCCGGCCAGGTCGGCGAACCGGTCTGCTCGCGCAGCAGGTCGCGCAGGACCACGTCCTGCTGCGGTGCACTCAGCAGCCGCAGCGGAGCGGCGTACAGCTCCTCGGGAGCATGCGCACGGAGCATGCCGTAGGCGAAGGAGTGGAACGTCGAGCTGAGTGCGGTTGTCATCGTGCGACCCAGACGTGCGGTAACCCGGTCCCTGAGCTGCTCGGCCGCCTTCCGGCTGAACGTCAGCGCCAGCACCGACTCCGGCAAGGCCCCCCGGCACTCGATCCGGTCGACGACCGCCTCCACGAGGGTGGTCGTCTTCCCCGTTCCCGGACCCGCCAGCACAAGAAGGGGTCCGCCCTCATGGTCCACAACCCGCTGCTGGAACTCGTCGAGGGAAGGGGCAGCGGCCTTGTCCGCGCGCGGATAGGCCAGCTGGTACCTCGTCATGAACCCCATTCCATCAGAGGCCACCGACACATGGGCAGCGCTCCTCGGGCCGCCACATCGCCACCCCCAGGTCCACCCGACCGGAGGGCCGCAGCGCGGTCCCCTCCTGTGCGAGGTGCCCACGAGCCTCGCCGCCGTGGCACGACGGCAGGCCACCGTCCGCGCGCACCACGCGCCACCAAGGAACCGATCCGCCGTAGAACGACATCACCCGGCCGACCTGCCGAGGGCCACCGATGCGTACGGCGTCCGCGACAGCGCCGTACGTCGTGACACGTCCCGCCGGCACCTGCTCGACGTAGGAGAGCACCCGCTCGACGTACTCCTCGTTCACGGCCTCCACGCTATCCGCGCGTCACACCAAAGCGCAGACGCGACTCAGTACGACGGCTGCGACGGATCGATCTGGTTCACCCACGCCACGACACCGCCGCCGACATGCACGGCGTCCGCGAAGCCGGCGCCCTGGACGACCGCGAGAGCTTCCGCCGACCGGACGCCGGACTTGCAGTGCAGCACGACCTGCTTGTCACCGGGCAGGTCGGAGAGCGCGTTGCCGTTGAGGAACTCACCCTTGGGGATCAGCACCGAGCCGGGAATCCGGTTGATCTCGAACTCGTTCTCCTCGCGCACGTCGACCAGCACGAAGTCGCGCTCACCGTTTCCCCGCTCCTTGAGCATGTGCTCGAGCTGGGTGACCGAGATCGTCGAGCCTGAAGCGGCGTTGGCCGCCTCCTCCGAGATCGCGCCGCAGAACGCGTCGTAGTCGATGAGCTCGGTGACCGTCGGGTGCTCCCCGCACACCGCGCAGTTCGGGTCCTTGCGGACACCCAGCTTGCGGTACTCCATCTCCAGGGCGTCGTAGATCATCAGCTTGCCGAGCAGGGGCTCGCCGATACCGGTGAGCAGCTTGATGGCTTCGTTCACCTGGATCGACCCGATGGACGCGCAGAGCACACCCAGCACGCCGCCCTCGGCACATGAGGGCACCATGCCCGGCGGCGGCGGCTCCGGGTACAGGCAGCGGTAGCAGGGGCCGTTCTCAGCCCAGAACACCGAGGCCTGGCCGTCGAAGCGGTAGATGGAGCCCCACACGTAGGGCTTGCCAAGCAGCACCGCGGCGTCGTTGACCATGTAGCGGGTGGCGAAGTTGTCCGTGCCGTCGACGATGAGGTGGTAGCTCTCGAAGATTCCCAGCACGTTGTCGTTGTCGAGGCGCTCGTTGTGCACCACGACCTCGACCAGCGGGTTGATCTCGGCGATCGACTCCTTCGCTGAGATGGCCTTGGGCTTGCCGATGTCGCTCTGCCCGTGGATCACCTGGCGTTGAAGGTTGGACTCGTCCACCTCGTCGAACTCCGCGATGCCCAGTGTCCCGACTCCAGCGGCAGCGAGGTAGAGCAGCGCCGGGCTGCCGAGCCCGCCGGCACCGATGACGAGCACCCTGGCATTCTTCAGTCGCTTCTGCCCCGCCATGCCCACATCCGGAATGATCAGATGGCGGCTGTAGCGGCGCACCTCATCCATCGTGAGCTCGTCGGCCGGCTCCACCAGGGGGGGAAGGGACACAGGGTTCTCCTCGGGCTTGTATCAAAGGTTGTCGAACGTTGCGTTGCAACAACGATTTCGACATCCATGTTCCCCGGACCATCTGGAACATCGGCGCAGGTCCGGATCCTGGAACGAGCGGGAGGTCGGGGACGAAGAGCCTGCCCCCCACCCCGGGTAGTGTTCTCGCCGACCGGCACCACGTGCGGAGGACAGCAAGGTTGACGACGACGGACGATCACAGGCCACGTGGCGCGCGCATGTCACGCGACGCTCGCCGTGCGCAGCTCCTCGAGTCGGCGCTCGGCGTCTTCGTGGCGCAGGGCTACCACGCCGCTGCCATGGACGACATCGCCGACCGGGCCGGCGTCTCCAAACCAGTCCTCTACCAGCACTTCCCGGGAAAGCTCGACCTTTACCTGGCCCTGCTCGACCAGTCCTGTGACACGATCATCGACGCGACCCGCGAAGCGCTGGATTCGACCGAGGACAATAAGCAGCGGGTCGAAGCCACCATGCAGGTCTTCTACGACTACGTCGCCAACGCGCACGGCGCGTTTCGTCTGGTGTTCGAGTCCGACCTCACCAACGAGCCCGCTGTCAGGGAGCGGCTGGAACGGGTCACCAGCCAGTGCTCGGTGATGATCGCCTCGGTCATCCACGAGGACACCGGTCTTCCAGATCGACAGTCGAGGCTCCTCGCGGTGTCGCTGGTCGGTATGGCCCAGGTCAGCGCGAGGTTCTGGCTCGACGACCAACGCGGGATCGCCCAGTCTGAGGCAGCCACCCTGGTCTCGAGCCTCGCGTGGCGCGGGGTCCGCGGGTTTCCCCGCACCGATGACCAACTCTGACCGCCAGGACGGGCGGCTTGAGACCTGGGGCTAGGGTCGGCTCATCCGCACGTCAACCCATCCAGGACCCGGGGCCATCCGCCCGAGCGCACTCACATGAGGAGGTACCTCCGGTGGAGGTAAAGATCGGCGTCCAGAACGCAAGTCGCGAGTTGGTCATCGACTCGACCCAGTCCGGCGAAGATCTCGAGACGACGGTGTCCGAGGCACTGAGCGGGACCGCCGGGGTGCTCGTGCTGACCGACTCCAAGGGCCGAAAGGTGATCGTGCCCAGCGACAAGCTCGCCTACGTCGAGGTGGGCTCACCGGCGATCGGCCAGGTCGGCTTCCGCTCCTGAGTCGTGCTGCACAGCGCAGATCACCGTGTCATCTTGTGACATGCCGACCCGCGTGGCGTTGACGGTGACCTGGACACTCGGTTGGACAATGATGTGAACGGGTATCCCGCAGAGCCGGAAGCAGCAAGCATTCCGGAACCTCGAGGAAGGCACACCAAGTGGAGATCATCGGAGTAATCATTGCGGGCATCATCATCGGCCTGCTCGGCAAGTTCGCCGCCCCCGGCGACAAGGACAACATCCCGATCTGGCTCACGATCCTGTGCGGGATCGGTGGAGTCATTCTCGGCTGGTACGTCTACGTGGCCTTCGGTGGCTCCGGCGATACCGGCGGCGTCGACTGGGTGCGCTGGATCGTCGCGATCATCGTCGCGGCCATCCTCGTGGTGATCGCATCCACGCTCACCGGCCGTAACACCAACCGCACCCGGACCTGAGGACCGCGGGACCGCAGTCCCGACGACCTCCATCACGACGAAGGGGCCGCAGCCGGCGGCTGCGGCCCCTTCGTCCATGCAGCACTCAGGAGGCCAGGCCGAGTGTGTCCATCCGTCGTGCATGGTTCTCGGTGAGCCGGGTGAACATCCTGCCGATCGCTGCCAGGTCCATGCCGGGACGGTCCACGCCTCCAGCGAGCAGCGCCGACAGCGCGTCCCGCTCGGCCGCCACCCGTTGCGCCTGCGACAACGCCTCCCCCATCAGCCGACGCCCCCACAGCGCGAGTCGACCACCGAGCCTAGGGTCGGCCGCGATGGCCCTGCGCACCCGGTTCACGGCGAACGCCGAATGACCTGAGTCCTCGAGGCTGGCGATGATCAATGCTCGGGTGTCGGCGTCGACGAAGGCGGCGATCTCCCGGTAGAAGTCGGCTGCGAGACCGTCGCCGACGTACGCCTTCACCAGGCCCTCGAGCCAGTCGCTCGGTGCGGTGTGAGCGTGGAAGGCGTCGATGGGTGCCTGGAACGGCAGCATCGCCACGAAGGGGTCCGCACCGAGCTGCGTGAGCCGGTCCCGCAGGCCGCAGAAATGGCCGAACTCGGCGGAGGCCATCGCAGCGAGCTCCATCTTGTCCTCGAGCCCCGGGGCCATCTTGGCGTCCTCGGCGAGGCGCTCGAACGCCGACATCTCACCGTAGGCGATGGCGCCGAGGAGGTCCACGATCGCGGCGACGTACGTCGGATCGGAGAAGGCGACGGGCACCTGCTCGGGCGGCATGTCTGTCACAAGGGCACCCTACCGATAGACTGAGGTGTCATTGCTCTCATGAGCCCACGTTCGACGAACAGGTAAAACCCTGACCACCTTCAAAGACCTCGGGGTCCTCCCCGAGATCGCCGGCGCCCTCGAGCGCGGCGGAATAACCACCCCGTTCCCCATCCAGGAGATGACCCTCTCCGTCGCCCTGATGGGCACCGACCTCATCGGTCAAGCACGCACGGGCACCGGAAAGACGCTCGCCTTCGGCATCCCGGTGCTGCAGCGCACCGTCTCCCCGCACGACTCCGACTATGCCGACCTGGCGGCTCCCGGCAAGCCACAGGCGCTCGTGGTCGCCCCGACGCGTGAGCTCGCACTCCAGGTCTCCGGTGACCTCAAGCTGGCCGGCGCCGACCGCGGCACCCGTATCCTCACCGTCTACGGCGGCGTCGGCTACGACACCCAGCTCGATACCCTCGCCTCCGGCGTCGACGTCGTGGTGGGCACCCCGGGCCGCCTCCTCGACCTCGTCAACCGCAGGGCGCTCGACCTCTCGCATGTCAAGGTGCTCGTTCTCGACGAGGCCGACGAGATGCTCGACCTCGGCTTCCTGCCCGATGTGCAGAAGCTGCTCGCCAAGACTCCCGAGACACGCCAGACGATGCTCTTCTCTGCCACGATGCCCGCGGCGATAGTGAGCCTGGCACGCACCCACATGCGGCACCCGATGAACATCCGGGCCGAGTCCACGAGCGACCAGCAGACCGTGCCTGCCACCGCGCAGTTCATCTACCAGGTGCACGACCTGGACAAGCCGGAGATGATCGCCCGGATCCTGCAGTCGGAGAACTCCGGGATCACGATCGTATTTACGCGCACCAAGCGCCAGGCACAGCGCGTAGCCGACGACTTTGCCGAGCGCGGGTTTCCCAGTAGCCCCTTGCACGGCGACATGCAGCAGGTCGCGCGCGAGAAAGCGTTGGCCAACTTTCGTGGCGGAAAGCTCAAGGTTCTCGTGGCCACCGACGTGGCCGCCCGTGGCATCGACGTCGCGGACGTGACCCACGTGATCAACTACAGCTGTCCTGAGGACGATAAGAACTACGTGCACCGCATCGGTCGCACCGGCCGGGCCGGCGCGACCGGGATCGCGATCACTCTCGTCGACTGGGCCGACGTGACCCGGTGGAAGACGATCAACAAGACCCTCGGGCTTCCGTTCGACGAGCCGCTCGAGACCTACTCGACCTCGGAGCACTTCTTCCATGAGCAGGGCATCGCTCCAGGAACGAAGGGGCGCCTGGTCCCTGTCCCGGACACGCCTTCGAGCAGCGGTGGCTCGAAGCCACGGGAGGACCGTGAGTCCCGGCCCCGGCGCGACCGCAACCGCTCGCGTACCCGTGGCGGCCAGTCGGCCTCGGCATCTGGGGGTACGGCGGACGCCTCGCAGTCACGCGTCGAAGGTGACGCGTCCACGAAACCGAAACGCAACCGCAACCGCATGCGCAGCGGCAGGTCGGCGAGCGCCTGAACTAGGTGACCGCTCGGGCGGAAGCGCCGGGCGTGGCAGGAACGACGAGCGCCCGGATGGGCACCCTTGCAAGTCGGTGACCGCGCCCAGTTGACCGGATCAACAACATCAGAGCATATTTGGTCTGCCCGGCGCCTTCGCATGCTTGGGCGAGACGCTGCCACGGTGACGCAGCGTGCGTAGGCATAATCGGCCGAGCGCTCATCGATCGCACGAAGGTGACGCCGTGACCAACCACCATCTGCACCACCATGACGTCTCGGCCGACCCGGGTGAAACGTGGGGGCTGCACGGCATGCTGTTGGTCGGCGCGGGCCCCATGTATCTCTCGCACTTGCCGATGTTTATGGCCCCGCACAACTATCAGTTCATCCTGCAGGTGACGCTCGAGGACGACGCGGTTCGCAAACTCGGGGACTTCCGGGCTCGCTTCGGTGGCGACATGTTGGTCACAGTGAGGCCGGAGCCGTTTACGCTCACCGACCTGAATCCCCTTGATGCCGACCGGCCAGCTCTGACCGAGTTCCGCGCCGACATTGTTCAAGGCCACTTCGAGCACGATGGTGAAACCCTGGCTGAAGCAACATCAATTCAGGTCGACAAGGTGGCATATTTCCAGGAGCTCGATGTCAGCGTTGCCCACCCTGACGAAACGGCCAGGGATCTGGAGTACCTCCTTTTCGGCGACGTGGATCGTGACCTTTTCCTTGCCCATCGGATCTGGCGCAGGCCAAGTTTCGACCAGATCCTGCGGGTCACAGCCACGGGTGTTCGTTTCACGGCGACCGAAATCGAGAGACAGGGCCATCCGACAGTAGCCATCACCGGCAGAACGGACGCGTATCGCCACCGTGTCATGACCCGCGAGGTTGTAGCCGCGCGAAGCAGCGCGGGGTCACATTTCCACCGTGACCTGCAGATCGAGGCAGTGACGGAGATCTACTTCAACGAGGACGAGCTCCACTGAAGGGGCCCGAGTATGCATTCGCTTGAACCGCCGCCGATGACTTCACCAGTACATGACTGCGGTCTGCCCGGATTCGCCCGTCCAGTAAAGGCGTAGGCGTAGGACGTACCGCCGGCCCTTGAAGAGTTTGGCCTTGATGCGGGCGTTGCGATCGGTTCCGCTGTCGTCATCACCGGAGACGAAGCGCAGTTCGCCGTCCACTTCCTCAAATAGCACCATCACGGTGTCTGCTGTTCCGAATGTGTTGACTTCATATTCTCTGCTTGCACTCGGGTCGATCCCATAGTTGACCTGCTGGCCCGGTTCGAGGGACAGGGGGACGGAGACGAACGGTTTCAGAGTCGGTAGCGTGGCCTTGAGTGCCGGGAACCACCGCTTCACCCAGCTCTTGTCGGTGCGAGAAAGCCCCCCGGCTGGGTTCAGTCCCCCGGAGTACTTGGCGGGTTCTTTGATGAGACCGGACGGGAACCAGTACTCCATGACCGAGTTGGGGTCCCATTTGGAGCCCTCGACCTCACCACGGTCCAGCTTGCGCAGGACGTTATGGAATGTCTGCTGTTGAGGCCAGTTGTTGGGTGAGCCGGCGAAGTATGTGTAGACGGCGTCTTCGTCCCAGATGATCCCGGCAAAAGGGTTCTGGTGCTCGTGGGGAAGCCCGAGCGTGTGGCCGATCTCGTGTAGGGCCGTCGTCTGTCCGTAGTCATCGGTCAGATCCCACCCGAAGTTCATCGTCGGTTCCGCGGCACTGATGCCGAGGACATCGCGCCCGACGTAGGACCATGAGCCGTCGTTCTGGTCGAAGGCGATGCGCACTTCCGCCTCGCTGCGGTCGGCCACCTCCACGAACTCAAGGCCGATTCCGACCTGCTTCCAACCCTCGAAGCAATCGCGAACCGCCTGCTGCTGGGGCTTCGGTCCTCCGAGAAAGTTGTAGTGAAGTACTGTCCCGTTTACCCATCTGGCACGCAGCAGGCGTATCGCGCTCGTCCGGCCGGGCGTCAGGTCCGGCGACAGCACCGGGAGCGTCTGTGGACGGACGTCGCAGTGCGGGCGTGGGACATTCTGTTCAGTTGGCATCCGTGTCTCCTCGACGAGGGGTTGATGGGACATGACGTTGCTGGTGGAAGTGGCCAGCCTGGCGGCAGCTCGACGCCGCCGCGTTGATGGCACTCGTAGCCCTCCTATTTGCCCATCGGCCACCAACCAGCCCACGAGTTGCCGGGACTCCAGGCTGCTGAGTACACACGACCGTCGAGCCCGGTCACGAACACGTCAAGGAAGTCGCGTCGGCGACTGACGCAGGTGACGAAAGACCCATGTGCGGCTCGACCTCCGTTGAGATTCCACCAGCCGTGCCAGCCGTCGGTGAAGGCTGGCTCCCACGCTGCTGTGTAGGTCACGTTGTCGGTGCCGATGACGAATATGTCGAGTTGGTCTGCGCTTCGAGAAACTGCCGTGACCGGAGCACCAGGTTGCGCCCGTCCCCCAAGGATGTGCCACCAGCCGTGCCAGCCGTCGGTGAAGGCTGGCTCCCACGCTGCGGAAAGCGTGTTTCCGTTGACGTCAGTGCCGAAGATGTCGAGCTTGTCGGTACTACGCGAAACTCCTCCGATGTAGGCGCCCTGCGGGAAGATCGGGTTGCCAATCCGCCACCAACCGTGCCACCAGTCAGTGAACCCCGGTTCCCAGGCTGCGGAGTAGCACCCGCCGTCCGTTCCCACGACGAAGACATCGAGATGGTCCGCACTCCGCACGACAGCCGACACCGGCGCACCGGGACGCGCCCGTCCTCCTTTGAGGTCCCACCACCCGTGCCACCCATCGCTGAAGCCCGGTTCCCAAGCCGCCGTCAACACTCGACCACTGGTGTCGGTGGCGAACACGTCGAGCTGATCCTGGTTGCGGGACACTGCACTGATCATCGAACCCTGGGGGAAGACCGCGTTGCCGATCCGCCACCATCCCTGCCATCCGGTGGTCGGCGTCCAGGCGCATGTGTACGCGCAACCGTCGGTACCGACTACGAACACGTCCAAGAAGTTCGCGCGACGAGACACGGCCGTGACGTGGGCGCCAGGCGCGGCTCGGCCACCCAGAAGGTTCCACCACCCTTCCCACCAGTCCACCATGGCGGGTTCCCAGGCTGCGGTGGAGGTGCCGCCGCCACCGTCAGTGACGAACACATCGAGGTAGTCAGTGCCCCGGGTGACGACATGGCAGGCCGATGGCTGCGTTGTGCGTAGGGACGTCAGTCCCCACCCGAGGTGACGCTTCGTGGCCCCGCACATCAGCCAGGTGTTCGCCCTCATCAGGCAATCGGCCCCGGCTGCCCCCGCGCAGTTCTCACAGTTCGAGTTTGGCTCACCGAATCGTCCCCAGGCCCCGCCGCACGAGCACCCGCTGGACGCATACTCGTCAGGGCACCCGAAGATGTGACCGGTCTCATGAGCGAAGACCCGGTCGATGTTGTCCGGCCCCCAACCGTTGTTGGCGTAGTCCATGACGATCCGCGGGCCACCAATGCCTGCGTAACCGAAGTGGTCCAAGGGGTAGCCCTTCACGAAGAACACGCAGTAGGCCCAGTTGGTTCGTCGATCATCTCGGAGCCACCGGACGTAGTCCCAGACGCCGTCCCAGTTCTGTTGAAAACCCAGTTGACCAACTGCCGGGTCCCGCCATCTGCTTTCGTTGTCGGAGGCCGTGGCGTTGGGCTGCGTGGCGATGTCGACCGACCGGATGTCGTAGTTGAAGGACACACCGGCCCAAGGGTTGAAGCCGCCAAGCCAACCCAGACCTGCCTGCACCTCGGCGACGACCTTTGTCCGTTCGTCGGCGGTGAACTGGGTCGCAGCGGTGGGGCCGTTGACTATGACCACCCCGACCGCGACCGATCCCGCGAGGAAGTCGCTCGTCCCTGGGGCGCCGGCGTCCGGGCCTTCCGCGGACTCGGTCGGGCCAGGAAAGACTGCACTGGATCGCGGCGCGGACGCGCCCGAGCAACCTGGCATGTCCCACAGCTCGCCGTCGCGCGGACGATTGGCCTTGACTGAGATGTAATCATCTGACGCACGGAGCTGGAGGGCCTCGACACCAAGTCGCTCAGTCAGCGTGAAACCCGCCAACACGTTGTCAGAGACCTCGGGAAGCTGCGCCCCACCCCGGGAGGCACTTCCCATCCGAATCTCTACGCGATCACCGAATCGCTGCAGCACTCGTGCCTGGGGTTCGGTCGGCGCTTCGCCGGCTTCGCCAAGGGGGGCCAGCCCTTCAGTCGAGCTGTCGTCGTGGATGACGAGAACTTCTTCGTACGGCAAGTCACCAGCCATTGTCCTGCTCCTTGTCCTTCGGGTCGGGCCTACTGACTTTTGTCAGGAGGTTGGAATCCCGGGGTGTCCCAAGCCAGCTTGTCGCCGACCCGGTCGGGTTTGGTGAGGGGTCTCGTCCGCCATGCCTCCACGAACAGGCGGGATCCCTCGTCGAGGAAGTCCAGCGCGGTCTGGTCACCCTCGAGGCGGAGACCGCCGTTGGCGGTGCGTGTCATGACGAGCTCTGCGTGAGGTGCGATCTCCGCGATCTCCGCAAGGTCTGCGACGTCCACATCTGCGACGAAGACGTGGGGCGGAGACTGCGCGATGATCCGCATCTGCGAAGTGTCGCTGGCGAGCCCGCTTCCCACGATGAGGACCTCGAGTGATGCCACCTCTCACCTTCTCTCGTCAGACTTTGACTGATCGGGACGCCACCAGTGCGCCGGCGGCAAACCCGTCGACCCGCAGACGTTGTCCGGGCTGCGCGCCTTCGATGGTGAGATGCGCCGTGGCACCGCTGACGTCGAGGGAACGCTGGGGACGCTTGTCTAGGTAGAGGTCCACCCGGTCCATCTCGGCCACAGTGATGTCGACGCTGAGCGTGTCCCCGTCCAGCGACGTCGTTGCGTCGAGACGGTGTACCGGCATGCCCGCGAGCATCTGGCCCGCTGCGTCGAGAAGGTCGACGTTGCCCAAGAGCAGATCATCCCGCGTCAGCGAGTGGACCCGGTCGGGCACAACGCCGAGGTCCTCGACCGGTGTGCCCGTCTCTTGGGCGACGCGGAGGGTGCGACGGATGGACACGCGCATGTTCGCGCCATTCGGCAGTGATTGGTACGGCGATCCGGGATCGGGTTCTGGCACCTGCATCAGGGTCGAGAGCAACCCATGGGTCCACACGTTCGCTCCACCGGCCCCGGTGTTGTCGTCCACGCCCAGGATGGGTCCGATCTCGTGGTCGGCAAAACCTGCGGCGAAGATATCGGTGGCCGAGTAGCAGCGAGCATCTGTGACCAGCACGACCGGCCCGAGGTAGGTCTGGCCGATGTCATTGGCGCCGTCGACCGGCGTGATCGAGTGCGCTCCAGAGAACACGGCCCCTGTCTCGGTCGCCTGGTCCAAGGAGTCGAACCAAGGTCCGAGGTCGATCTGTCCTGTTGGGTTGCTCCGGTGTCGGCGGCACAGACTCAGGTTGAGTGCAGTGCTGATGAACTGCACGGGCTCCGGCTGGATCGGACGGGGCGTCAGGGTCTGCAAGGTGAACTCGCTGGCGTGGATGTGCCCGCCGCCGTTGTCCCGGACATCGACGATGAGGCCGTGCTGCGGAAGCAGTCCGGCCAGCCGCACGAACTCGTCGCGGAACGCGACTGGGTTCTCGACACTGAAGGTGAAGATGCGCATGTGGCCGAAGGATCCGTGCGAGGTCTGAACCGGCCGGGCACGGAACACGCCTGGCATCGTGGTGGCGAGATCGTCAGCATGGACGGCGGCGGGCGCGGAAAGCTCGGCTGAGCTCCGACCGTCCTCGAGTTCTACAACAGCGGGCACGTAGAGCAGCTTCTTAGCCCGTGACTTCTCGTCTGAGTCGAGATCCAGACCGAGCGACGTTGCGGTAGTGGTCAGTGCATCGGAGTCAGTCATCGTCGGGAGGTTCGTAGTGACCTGCCAGTGCGCCCTGAGCTGGTCGACCTCGCCGTCGAGGCCGACGTACGTCACGTCCACCCACTCCTCGTCAGGTGGCAGCTGCATGACGAGTGGGCGCAGGGTGAGCGAATCCAGGCCACGAGCCAGGTTGGCGGCAGCGTTGCTGCCAGCAAACTTCGCGCCGTTGAGCTCAACGGCCCGAGCGATCGGCGTACCGCTCCAATGCGTCACCTCCACACCGGGACCGAACTGCGGAGCCAGGAATTCCTGCACCGTCCGCGTGACGAGGTAATGGTCGACGCCCGAGTCATGGGACTTCTCGATCATGAAGGGCAGGTAGGCAATCTTGCCCGCAAACGGGGCCGGCAAGAGATAGTTGGTATGGAGGTCACGCACTGACAAGAACGTGCTGGTGACCTTGGCGTGAAAGAGCCACTCTGGCTCCATGGTTGCCGCGCTCTGACGTTCGAGCCGGGCACGGAGGACTCGGAGTCGTTGCAGGGGATTGACCGCGTGCATGGCCACCTTGAGGGGAAGGTGCACGTAGTTCTGCTCGAACAGGACCACTGCCTGCTCCACGATCAGCTTTCTTTGATCGAGCGTGAGGTTGCCGGCGCTGCCCAGGAAGGCGGACAGGCTCGGCGGGGATCCTTCTGTGTGTGCTGCCAACTTCAGCGTTTCCTGTCGCGGGATATCGTGAACCGTCGTGGTCGACTCGTTCATGGCCCACTCCTTGTTCAGAGCTGGTGCTGCCCGGCTGGCCGTCCGGGCATCCGTCGCCAACCAAGGCCGAATCCGTGCAGCCACCATGCTCGCGCGCGTACCCTGCTGCGCACGCCTCCGCAGCACCTCCGGCGGCATGCCCATCTCCGCGCACACCCTCTTACCTTTACTTCGAGGATCCTCACGCTCGCCGCTCTCGTCAATAGCCTCATCAGGCTTAACTCTGGATCGCGATCACCGCAACCTTGCGGCCGTTACGGTTCGCTGCACCGATCTCGGTCTACGCTGTGCGCATCTACCAGATGGCCCCAATGGGTCATGTCGCACACGTCAATCTGGACGTATTCTGCAATCCAGGTCAAGGCGATTGGATGCGAGCATGAGGCACTCCCTGACCGCAGGCGCAGCTTGCGTGATCAGTTTATGCGCGACATTGGCCACGCCCGCACATGCAGCCGTCATCGAGGGGACCGATGGTTCCGATCACCTGGTGGGCACCGAGCGTGCAGATACGGTCGACGCCCTGGGTGGCAACGACCAGGTGTGGTCCTATGCAGGCCCTGACGACGTCAGCCTCGGGCTCGGCGCTGACCGGCTCGAACTTGGCTACGGCAACGACACCGCTCGCACCGGTGGCGGCAACGACCTGGTGTTTGGCGGTCCCGGTGCAGACACGGTGCTCGGTGCGCCGGGCAACGTAACCCTGTGGGGTGGTCCCGGAGCGGACTACCTGCAGACCGCCGGCAGGAAGACCAACACTGTCTACGGCGGTGGCGGGAACGACCGCATCTCGATTCAAAGCCATGGCTTGGAGTCGGTCTCTGCCGGTGACGGCGATGACCTCATCGAGATACACGACCTGGACAGCACTCTTGGGAGCGATGAGCTTCGCTGTGGGCGTGGCTTTGACCGGGTGTTCTACTACCTGCGCGCCCCTGACAGCAGCGACACGTTGATCAACTGCGAGCAGGTAGGTGCTGAGGATTGAGGACGGCAGTGACAGGCCCGCCGCCTCAAATTCTCCCTGTCCCGACATCCGACGCTGCCGGTGGCCGTAGAAGCGTCCGTTCACCTCATTGCCATGACCGAGCACACGGGCAGCCCCAGTGCTCACCTGCTGGCGTGTGACTACGCAGAGAGGTCCGCATACAGCCACCGAACAACATCATCTGGTTCACTGAAGCCTGCCTGAGCAACGCACTTCGGCTCGAGCAGTACATCGAGGACGCCGAACGCGCGGACGACTGGGAACTGGTCGACTTCTTCCGTCGTGCTCACGAGGAGAGCCGCAAGGGCGGGGAGCGGGGAAAGCAGATGCTCGCCGCACGCCTCGGTAAGGACTGAACACAGAACCTCGAGGCGTTATTCGGCACCCGGACCCGTCACCGACGTGTTCATCAGTCGAGTACGACGACCGTGGTGCCGACCGGGGCGAAGGCCCACATTGCCCTCGCGTCCGGGCGCCACTGCCTGATGCACCCGTGTGACTGGGGGGTGCCGAGCTCCGCCCGGGTCTGCACCTTCTCCCCCTCCTTGACAGGGATGTCGTGGAACCCGATCGCGGCGTTCTCACCTGAGGTGAACCGGATCATGTACTCCATGGTCCCGGAGTCGTCGATCCCGATCGCGTGGCGCGAGGTGGAGTACACCTCATAAGTGCCGGGGCCGAGGTTGTCGGTGAGGCTTCCGGAGACAAGATAGCTGCGCTGCACCTGATTCTCGTGGGAGACCAGCCACACGCGCTGGTCGCTGATGTCGAAGACCACCCGTTTGCCTCTTCCCGAACGCACGGGCACCGCCGGCTCCACCGGAATCTGGGGCTGCTTGCGGGCCCCTGGGAGGTCTGGCCGTTCCTCGACCGGTCGCAAGCCCGGGCTCGAGGGCAACCGCGCCGACACCGACCCCCTCACGCCGATTTCGGACGCGCCTAGCTCAGCTGCAGGGGCGGACTGGTTCCTCGTCGTCCCCGCGAACGCGGCCTCGGTGCCTTCACCGACCGGCAGCGTGTTGGCAGCTCCCAGCACGGCAACCAGGGTCACCACAGCTGATGCCGCGGCCGCGGCGATGCGTGAATAGCGCGGGCGCAGGATCGGCTCACGCGTCGGGAGTTTTGGCTGCCGTCCCATGCCGGCCATCGTAGGGCAGCTACCTTGCTCTGGCGACGAGGTTGGCCGCGACCTCGCGGTACGCGTCGGCGCCGCGGTGCCTGCGGCTGGTGCTCAGGATGGACCGGCCTGCCGCGGGAGCCTCCGCGAAGCGGATCGATTTCGGGATCGGGGGTCCGATCACCTCGAGGTCGTAGGTCTCCGAGATCGTGTTCAGGACCGTGCGTGCATGGTTGGTGCGTCCGTCGTACAGAGTCGGCAGCACGCCCCAGACCCGCAGCTTCTTGTTGGTGAAGCGCCGCACATCGTGCACGGTGTCCAGCAGCTGGCCGACGCCGCGATGCGACAGGGTCTCGCACTGCAGCGGGATCAGCACACCCTGGGCAGCGGTGAGCGCGGCCACCGTGAGGACCCCGAGCGAAGGCGGGCAGTCGAGCAGTATCCAGTCGTAGTGGACCGAATGGTCCCCAACCTCCTCCAGCGCGCTCTTGAGGACGTGTTCGCGACCGGTGCGGGTGAGCAGGTCAGCCTCCGCACGCGCGAGCTCGATGGTCGCCGGGAGCAGATCGACGCCGTCCTCGGTCTCGAGGATGACCTCGCTCGGGTCGGTCCCCTTCGTCAGCACGTGATGCACCGACAGCTCCAGGTCCTCCGGGTCGATGCCGAGGGAGAACGTGAGACACGCCTGGGGGTCGAGGTCGACAAGAAGCACCTTGTGGCCGAGCTCGGCCAGGGCGGCACCCAGCGAGGCGACGGACGTCGTCTTGGCGACGCCCCCCTTCTGGTTGGCGATCGCCAGGACTTTCGTTCGCATGGTCATCACCTGCCATTGTGCCCGAGCCGGTCCTCCGGGACGGGCACGCCCTGCCGGGCGCCGGAAAACCAGCGGCTTGTGCCACAAGTGTGCGGCACGCGATGCTCTTCCTTGTGCCTGAGACCCGCGGCACCGCGCTGATCACCGGCCCGACGTCCGGAATCGGCCGGTCCTTCGCCCGCGCCCTGTCCGCGGCCGGCTACGACCTCGTGCTCGTGGCCCGGGACGAGCCGCGACTCGAGGAGCTTGCCGCCCAGCTGAGGGCGCTGCACGCCGTGGGCGTCGAGGTGATGGTCGCCGACCTGTCCGACCGGGCGTCTCTGGCAACGGTCGAGTCGCGTCTCTCAGACGGTTCCCGACCGGTCGATCTGCTCGTCAACAACGCCGGCTTCGCGCTCAAGGCGCCGTTCCTGGATCAGGACGTCGAGCAGGAGCAGCTGATGCTCGACGTGCTGGTCACCGCCGTGCTGCGGCTCAGCCACGCCGCCGTACGCCCGATGGCCGCACGCCGGCACGGAGCGATCGTCAACGTGGCCAGCTTCGCGGGGTTCGTGCCGCGCGGAAGCTACGGCGCGGCCAAGGCCTACGTGGTCTCACTGAGCCAGTGGCTCGACCTGGCCTACCGCGGGCAGGGTGTGCGCGCGATGGCGCTGTGCCCGGGACTCGTGCGCACGGAGTTCCACCAACGGATGGGAGTGGCTCGCGACTCAGCGCCAGGATGGATGTGGCTCGACGCCGACCGGCTCGTGGGCGACGCCCTAGCGGACCTGGAACGAGGAAGGCGGATCTCGATCCCCAGCCGTAGGTACAAGCTCCTTGCCATGGTGGTGAGGTGCACCCCTGCGTCGTTACAGTCCCGGTTGCAGACGCTCGGCCGAAGGTAGGCTCTCGGTGGCTCGGCCACGGACGCGGCGCAGATGGAAGCCGGCGAGTCCGCGGCTGGCTCATCCTTCGCCGGCGATGAACGCTCGGACGGCGTCGGCCACCAGCTGGACAGCGATCGCCGACAGAAGCAGACCGGCGATCCTGGAGACCAGCATGACCCCGCCCTCGCGGATCACCCGCAGGATCGGGAGCGAGAAGCGCATGGCCAGCCACAGGGACACGTGCACCAGGACCACTCCGAGCGCCACCGCGGCGAACTCGGCTCCGCGGCCGACGCCTTGGGAGAACACCATCGTGGCCACGATGGCGCCCGGACCGGCGAGCAGCGGTGTTCCCAGCGGCACCAGGGCCACGTTGACGTCCGCCGCCGACGTCGCCTCCTGCTCCTTGCCGGTCAGCAGCTCGAGTGCCACCAGGAGCAGCAGCAGCCCTCCGGCACACTGCAGTGCGGGCAGCGAGATGTGCAGGTAGTCGAGGATCCGCTGTCCGAAGAACGCGAACGCGACGATCACCGCGAACGAGACCGTCACCGCCTGCCAGGCAGCACGGCGCATCGAGGAGGCGGAACGACCGCTGGTCAGCGACAGGAAGATCGGGACGGTCCCGACGGGGTCCATGATGACGAACAGGGTGACGAAGACCTCGGTCAGCAGGACGAGGTCGAGCACGCTGCTCATGGACGTACGACGCCGGGCGTGCTGCGCCCGGCTTCACTCGCGGACTTCTGGGCATGGGCGAGCAGCCGTTCGTACTCGGCAGGTTCGGTGGTGTTGCAACCCAGCTCGTGCCCGATCTTCCCGTGGCCGTGGTAGTCGCTTGACCCGGTGACGACCAGGTCGAGGTCGCCCGCGATAACGCGCAGGGCTTCGCGGACGCCCGCGTCGTGGTCCTCGTGATCGACCTCGACCCCCGCGAGGCCGACGGCCTTCAGCTCCGCGAAGCCGGCAGCGTCCAACGCGTCGTGGTTGTGCCGCGAAGCCCACGGATGCGCGACCACGGCAACTCCTCCGGCACGGGAGACGGTCCGAATCATCTCGTACAGGTCGGCGGCGTATCGGTGGACGTAGGCCGGTCCCTGCGGACCCAGGTAGCGGTCGAACGCCTCGGCCCGGTCGCGCACCACGCCCTTCTCGATCAGTGCGTCCGCCACGTGCGGACGACCCGTCGCGGCGGCCTCACCCGAGCAGCGCCGTACGTCGGTGACGTCGATGTCGATCCCGAGGCCACGCAGCCTGTCCAGGACCGCCGGCAACCGAGAGTTCCGACCGTCCAGGACCCGCTCGAGCTCGTCGGCCAGCGGCTGGTAGGTGGGATCCGGCAGGTAGGCGAGCAGGTGCACGCCGTGGCCGGCGAGCTTGCAGCTGATCTCCAGGCCTCGGACGAGCGACACCCCGCTCCTAGCCGCCACATCAGCGGCCTCGTCCCACCCCTCAGTGGTGTCGTGGTCGGTGATGCCCAGCACGTCGATGTCGCGCTCCCCGGCCCGTCGCACCAGCTCGGCGGGCGAAGCCGTCCCGTCTGAACGGGTGCTGTGGGAGTGGAGGTCGATGCGCACTAGAGCAGCCTAGTAGCCGTGGCACACCCACCCCGGCTGACCGATCCGGCTGGCTAGTAGTGCCGGTCCGGTCGACCCGGGTCGTCCCGTCCTCCTCGACCAGGTTGAACAGGTGCGTCCCGAGGTGCGCAGTGCGATGGTCCTCGCTGACCGGCAGCGGGAGCATCAACGAGGTCACCGGACCGGGCTCACCGACACTCGCGTCGAAAAGGGGACGCGTTCGGGCTCACCATGGCGACGGGGTCCCTCCGAAAGGCAGGTCGACGAGCTCAGGTCCGAGCTGGCTGACGTCGAGCAGGATCCACTCGTCGTTGAGCAGGAGGGCGGCAGCGGCCGGCCGCAGGACCAGCCAGAGCCACCGGCCGTGTGCCTCTCCGGCTAACACCGAGCGGTCGAAGGTCTGGTCGCTCTCACAGGTCGACACCGACCACAGCGAGATGGGGTGGCCGTCGAGGCGCACCTTGGCGTGCGGAGGCCCGTCGCCGACCTCGTCGCCGGGGTCGGTGCTGTCGACGCCGGCGCACCGGGCGCCGAGTCCAACGCCGGGCTCTTCGGAGATCACCGACAGCTCCACCACGCCGTCGAGGTCGCTGGCGCCCGCACAGGAGGCGGCAGTCGCCCGCACCTCCTCTCCGGGAGACCCGACGCACCCGAAGTCGGTGACCGACCAGCCGGGGCTGAGCGGCCAGGGAAGCAACGTAGGGAAAGTGTCGCACTTGCGGAGGTGCTCGGCCATCGCCTCGTAGCTCGCCACCGACGGGCGCCACAGCGGCGTGATCACAGCGTGGTCGAGGCACCGCCACGTGCTCCCGTCACCGCTGACCGGGGACGAGCAGCGAGGACAACTGGCTGCAAGAGGCATGGTCCCACCTCATGCCCGCGAGCCACCGGCGCCAAACTCGGGAACTGCGTGTCTAGGCTTATTCGGGTGGACCGGGCCCCTGTCGAATGTGTGGGCGGCATCGTCGCCGACGAACGAGGGCGCTTGCTGCTGGTGCTGCGTGCGAACGAACCGGCCAGGGGCTGCTGGTCGATCCCCGGAGGACGCAAGGAAACCGGAGAGTCCGACGCCGTGGCAACGGCGCGTGAGGTGCTCGAGGAGACGGGTCTGCGCGTCGAGGTCGGCCCCCTGTCCGGGACGGTGGAACGCGATGCCCCCGACGGGTCGGTATACCTGATCCGCGACTACCTCTGCGTGCCTCTCGAGGGCGTCGACCCCACCGACGTGGTCGCAGCCGACGACGCTGCCGACGCCGGCTGGTTCACCCCCGCACAGGTCCGGGGACTCGCCTGCTCACCCGGACTTGTCGAGGCGCTCGAGGAGTGGGGCGTGCTGTGAGCCCCTGGTCGCGGGGTCGGTACGGCGACCCGCGACTGCCGCACGGCTGCGCAGGCAGACTTTCGGATCAGTGGTTCCAGCGCAGGACGACCGGGGTCTCCCGTTCGTAGCCCAGGGTGCAGACGGTGGCGGTATCCAGTCGGAAGAAGCGACCCTCCTCGACCGGCTGCTCGATCCATCGGGCCGTCAGTGCGCGCAGGGCGTGACCGTGGCCGAACACCAACGTCGCGCCGCGGTGCCCACGGACGCGGCTCACCACCCGGTCGAGCCTGCGGGTGACCTCCGCGGCGCTCTCACCGCCCGGCGACTCGTGGGTCCAGACCGTCCAGTCAGCAACGGTCTCCCGGATCTTCTCGGTGGTGACGCCTTCGTAGTCGCCGTACCCCCACTCGACGAGGTCGTCGTCGGCGACCGCGTCGTCGAAGCCAGCCAGCTCGGCAGTACGTCGAGCGCGTTGCAACGGACTGGTCAGCACGAGGTCGAAGCTCGTTCCCTTCAGCCGCTCCCTCAGCTCTCCTGCGACCTCGATCCCCTTCTCCGTCAACGGGAGGTCGGTGTGCGAGGTGTGCCGGGAGTCGCGACTCCACTCGGTCTCACCGTGGCGGACCAGCCAGAGCTCCTGCGTCGGATCCCGGCCGTTCGTCCGGACCTCTTCGTCCACCCTGCTCATGCAGTGGTCCCGGGCTCGAGACGTGCGCCCGGCAGCACCACGGCGCTCGGACCCACCGAGCTGTCGCGGCCCATGACCACGATGCGGTCGGCGTCGATGCATTCCAGCTCGTCGTCACCGACCCTCGAATGGCGCTCGACCCTGCATCCGGTGTCGATGATCGACCAGTACACCGACGCGTCGGAGCAGACCACCACGTCCGCGGACAACACGCTGTCGCTCACCGACGCGCCCGCCTCGACCACGACGCCCGGCCCCAGCACACTGCGGTGGACCGAGCCACGAATCTCACAACCGGGGCTGACCAGGCTGTTCTCGAGGAGGGCACCGGCGAGGATGCGTGCGGGTGCTCTCTGTGGCTGCCGGCTCAAGATGGGCCATTGTGGGTCGTCGAAGAGGCCGACGTCCTCGGTCAGAACGTCGAAGTGTCCGGCGAGGTAGCTCGAGGGCGTGCCGAGGTCGCGCCAGTAGCCGGGCAAAGCATGCGCATAGACACGTCCACGCTCCAGCAGACGTGGGAGCAGGTGCTCCCCGAAGTCACCCAGACCGGTGTCTCCGCTCTCCGCATCGTCCGACAGCTCGTGCCGCAGCTCCTCGACGACGGAGAGCAGGGTCTCCGGGTGGTAGACGAAGATCTCCGCGGCGACCGCGCCGGTGCTCGCCCTGGACGGCTTGTACTCGAAGCCGGTGACCCGGCCGAGCCGGTTGACCTCGACGGTCACGTGCTCGGTTGCCTGCTCGAGTGAGACCTCGGTGGTGACGACCGTGCACTCGGCGCCCTTGTCGCGATGGGTGGCGATGGCGTCGGCGAAGTCGAAACGGTAGATGTGGTCGGCGCTGCAGATGATGACCAGATCAGGGTCGTGTCCACGGATCTGGTCCCGGATGCGGTAGAGCTCGTCGGCGTTGCCGGCGGCGAACCCTTCTTCCTCCGCTGACCCGGTCCCTTCCTCGGCCATCAGCAGGCGGAACCCCCCGATGTTCCGGTCGAGGTCCCACGGACGACCGTTGGACACCTGCTCCTCCAGACTTCCCGCCTGGAACTGGACCGAGAGCCAGACGTCGTCGATCCCGCTGTGGCTGAGGTTCGAGAGCGGGAAGTCGACCAGCTGGTAGACCCCGGCGAACGACAGCGCCGGCTTGGCCCGTTCCCGGGTGAGCACGTCCATCCGTCCTCCCGCACCACCTGCCTGGATGATCGCGAGAACCTTGTTGCGTGCCATGGGCAGGTGATGCCCAGACTTGCCCCGCCGAAACGGCGTCGGCCCGGCGTCGGCTCAGCGTCGCAGCAGGCGGCCCGCCGTACGACCGAGCCGGCCGAGGCGTCGGCTCGCAGGCTCCTGTCCGCCACGGGGACCGGTGATCACCTTGCGGATCTTCGCGACCGGCGCCTTCGGCTCGCGGGACTCGGTGAGCAGGCCGTTCTGCTCCTGCTCGGTGTCGGTGAGCTGCGTGTAGCAGAAGCCACTGAGCGCCGGACTGTCCAGCACCGCGCCCACCAGCTCCTTGAGGCGCGCCACCAACGCCTCGGAGGACCGGACCTCGGAGTACCCCCAGCCGTCCTTGCGGCCGGCCCTCCCTGCGGAGCTGTCGAACCGGACTCCACCGAACTCGGTCAGCATGACCGGCTGTCCACGCTCGAGCGCCCCAGGAAGGAGCACCTTCCGGTTGTTCACCCGCCCGTGCCGCACCAGGCGCTCGGTCTTGTCCTTGGTGCCGTATCGGTGGCGAAGCCGGTGCCCGCGGGCCGCGTAGTCGTGGGTCGACCAGATGTCGCTCTCGGTGTGCTCCCACCCGTCGTTGGAGATCGCCGGCCGGGTCGGGTCGATCGCCTTGGTCAGGTGGTACAAAGCGGTGGCGTAGCTGCGCTGCGCCGGCTCGGCAGCGACGTCGTCGATCCCCCAGCTCTCGTTGAAGGGCACCCAGGTGACGATGCAGGGATGGCTGCGGTCCCGGCGCAGCACCTCGACCCATTCGGTCGTCAGCCGTTCCACCGCAACGCTGTCGAAGCTGTAGGCACTGGGCATCTCACCCCAGACCATCAGTCCGAGACGATCGCACCAGTAGAGGAACCGTGGGTCCTCCACCTTCTGGTGGATGCGGACGCTGTTGAAGCCGAGCTGCTTGATCAGCTCCGCCTCGCGACGCAGGGCGGACGCGGTCGGCGCGGCCAGGTGTGACTCGGGCCAGTAACCCTGTGCGAGGACGCTTCGCAGATAGGTGCTGCGTCCGTTGAGCAGGAAGTGCCCGTCCTCGAAGCCCACCCACCGCAGCCCCAGGTAGCTGGCGACCTCGTCACCCCCGACCCCGCTGTCCGGCAGCAGCCGAACCTGGGCGTCGACGAGCGTTGGCGAGCCCGGCCGCCACAGCAGTCGGTTCCTGTCTCGTTGGTGCCGCAGCGCGGGGATGGCGATGTCGGTGGAGGTGAACCGCTCGCTCACCTCGGTCGTGTGCTCGGCGAGAACCTCGCCGTCCAGGCGCAGCAGGATGCGCAGCCGAAACGGTTGCGTCGGCTGCCGGTTCAGCCGGACCTCAGCCCGGAGACGGGCGCCGGGCACGTCCGGTGTCCACTGCAGCTCGGTGATGTGTGTCTCGGCCACGGTCTCCAGCCACACGGGCTGCCAGATCCCGCTCGTGCGGTGGTACCAGATGTCGTGGGGTTCCTGCTCCCAGTCCTGCTTTCCGCGAGGCTGGCTGACATCACGTGGCTGGTCCTCCGCGCGTACGACGACCGCGAAGCTGTCGTGGGATGGCGACACGGCGTCGGTGATGTCGCAGGTGAACGGCGTGTGCCCGCCCGAGTGCTGACCGACCAGGGCACCCTCGACCCACACCGAGGCGCTGTAGTCGACTGCGCCCAGATGGAGCACCAGCCGCTGGCCCTCGGGAAGCACCCGGAGCTCGACCTCACGTCGGTACCAGAGGACCGGGTGGTAGCCGGTGTCGTGGATCCCGCTGAGCTCGGACTCCGGCGGGAACGGGACCATGATCGTGCGGTCGAAAGGCTCCGGAACCCGGTTCCAGCCTGCGGCGAGGCCCTGGTCGGCGTCGTCGTAGGCGAACTGCCACGCGCCGCACAGGTCGGTCCAGGAGTCCCGGACCAGCTGTGGGTTGGGATGGACGTCGTTCGACACCAGGGGTGTCCTTCCTCAAGGCTGCTCGGCGGCTCAGCCTACTGACGTGGCTGCGGGGTGGGTCGCCCGGGCTGCTCGCCTCCACGAGCCTCGAGGTAGCTGTCCTTGGGCACCATCACCTTGCGCCGGAAGATGCAGACAACCGTTCCGTCCTGGTTGTAGCCAGTCGTCTCGACGTAGACCACACCGCGGTCGTCCCGGGACTTCGACTCCCACTTGTCCAGGACGACGGTCTCGCCGTAGATCGTGTCACCGTGGAAGGTGGGCGCCAGGTGACGCAACGACTCGACCTCCAGATTCGCGATCGCCTTCCCGGAGATGTCGGGCACGCTCATGCCGAGCAGCAGCGAGTAGACGTAGTTGCCGACCACCACGTTCTTGCCGAACTGCGTGCTGTCCTCGGCGTAGTTGAGGTCCAGGTGCAGGGGATGGTGGTTCATCGTGATCAGGCAGAACAAGTGGTCGTCGTACTCCGTGACCGTCTTTCCCGGCCAGTGCCTGTACGTCGCACCGATCTCGAACTCCTCATAGCTCCGGCCGAACTGCATGCCTCAGGCGCCTCCGCCGCCGGCCTTGCGTCGGTGCATCTTGGGGGCACCACCGACGACCTCGGGGCCCTGCGCCTTGGACTTGCCCTTCGCGGAGTCCTCGGGGTGGTCGTGCCCCTGTTTGCGCGCCAGCGCCTCCCGCATCTTGGCCTTGAGGTCCTCGTTGCCTTTGCTGGCCTCGTTGTCGGCCATGGGCTCCTCCTCCGCTGGATGATCGGTCGTCCCCACCCTGTCACGACCGTCTTCGAATGGTCGAGGCGACTACTCCCATGTCGTGGGAACGCCGTGGGCCACCGAGGCTCCCAGGATGCGCTGCTCGCCATCTGGCCATAGCCGGAGGGTGACGAGGAACTCGTAGTCGGTGTCCGAAGCGCGACGGGTGGGCTCGAGGCTCAGGTGCGCGAACCGCATCTCGGGGCCGGCCGAAGCACCCAGCACCTCGATCCGTTCCGTGAGCGCCTGTTGGTCGTCGCGAGTCAGGTACTGCCACATCACCGAGTGCCACAACACCGTGGTCGTCCCGGCCACCAGCTCGATGTCGTCGACGAAGGACACCGCGTCGGTACGTCGTACCTCTGCGGGGAACTGGGCTGCCACCTCGAACCCGGCACGCAACCGCTCCAGCCGCGCCGCCTGGTCGGGCCACACGTAGGCGGTGAGCAACAGTCGGCCCGACGTCGTGCAGACGTCGACCGGCATCAGGTCGCTTCCGACGCGTTCAACGACCCGGAGATCCGGCCACGGCTGCAGCGCACCGCCACGCCAGGCCTCCTCGAGCCGGACCGGGCTGTCGAAGGGCCCCTGAGCGAACCCGTCCTCGTGCTGGAACCGGAACCGGTCGGCGTGCAGGTTCAGGCCACCGCTGGAGCCGATCTCGAACAGCCGCACCGGCAGCGAAACAGTCTCACGCATTCGGAGCAGGCCGCCCATCAGGGCAGTGGAACGTCCGATCTCGTTGGTCTGCGGGGGCCGGTCCAGCCACTTCCGCACGGCATCCGGCTCGGAGGCCAGCAGCGACTCGAAGGCCGGCCAGGCACCTGCAAGATCCCATCGGCCGCCGACACTCGGGTAGTACGTGGCAAGCGCGCCTGCGCGGCGCTCGAGCACCAACCGGTGCGCGCTCCCAGCCAGCCGCAGAGCGAGGGCCGACGGGCCCGGGTCGTTCTCGTGGCCCGCCAGCACGTCCCGGGACACTCCCCCCGCCTCGATGTCGTGGGCGATCCGGTCCAGCAGCTCGCCGTACATCGCCGAACCGAGCCGTTCGCACGCGCGGGCCTGCTCGCGGAACCGTCCAGCGAGCGACATGGGCTCAGCCCTGCCCGCGGCGCAGCCGTTGCCGCATCTGCCGCAGATGCTGGGCCAACGACCCGCGCATCTGGTAGACCCGACGTGCCTTCATCAGCCAGGGCCGCCGCTCGGTCGCTCGGATAAGCAGGAACCGGATCGGCCGCTCCTTCAGGTCCCGGAAGAACAGATTGTGCGTGCGGCGCTCGGCATCACGCTCCAGACGTCGGGCACGGTGCTCGTCGAGCAGGCCGGCCAGAGCCGCGATGCTCTCCGTCAACAACGCCTCTGTCGAGACATGCCCCGTGCCCGTCGGGACGGGTGCCGAGCTGGGCACGAGCTCCTCGAGGTCTCCGATCACGTCGATCTGCTGCTTGTCCAGAGCGATGGCGATCTCTCGGGAGCGGCGGATCGCGAACTCTGTGCCTTCGACGTCCAGGCCGAACCGGGTCCCCGGACGTTGCGCGAGCACCCGCTGGGCGAAGACGTTCTTCACGTCAGCCGCGTAGGGACCGGGAAGCGGGAGCCGTTTCCCGAGCTCGGCGTTGACCCGCCGCAGCAGCTCCGCCTGTTCTGCACCCAGCGAGGTGTTGGACCGGGACGCCTCGGTGTCGAACGACTCCGGATCCAGGCCGAGCATCGTGGCGAACCGGGTCCAGAGGATCGCCGGGTCGGCGCCGGCAGGAGGAACGGTCACCACATGCACCCGGTCCGGAGGCAGTGACTTCCCCCACCGCGCGACGACGTCGGCGAAGTCCTGGACCCGCCAGAACCAGCTCGCGCCCTCGGAGTCGCGCTGCAAGCTCTGCACGAACTCCGAGAACGTCTTCTTCGACCGGTGCTTGAGATGCTCCTGCCACTCAGCCGGTATCTGACGGACCAGGTCTCGCGCCGTCAGCACGACGTGCACGTCGGCCTCCTCGCCGAAGGCGGCGATCGCACGACGTGCCTGCTCTGCACTCGCCGAGGCGAAGAGCTCGTGCGAGATCAGGACGGGGCCGTCCCAGGCCCGTGCCTGCCTGACGGCCTTCGCCCAGATGCCGACGGCGCGCGGCGGATGCTCCGGGCGGTCGGCGAGATCCCGCACGTCGAGCGAGGCGAGGAAGTGCTCGAAGAACGAGTTCAACGGCAGCAACAACCCCTGCTGCCTGGCGAGCCGCCGCTGGGACCACAGCACCTGCTGCAGGAAAGTCGTGCCTGTCTTCGGGCTGCCCACGTGCAGGAATATGCGGTTACGCCCGCCGGCGCCGGCTCCAGGACTCACGCTGCCTACCGTATCGGTGAGCCCACTCAGTGGAGCTTGTAGTCCTCGAGCAGGCGACGACCGATGATCATCCGCTGGATGTCGGCGGTGCCTTCACCGATCAAGAGCATCGGCGCCTCACGATAGAGCCGCTCGATCTCGTACTCCTTGGAGAAGCCGTATCCACCATGGATCCGGAAGGAGTCCTCGACGACCTGGGAGCAGTACTCCGAGGCGAGATACTTCGCCATCCCGGCTTCGAGGTCGTTTCGCATCCCCCGGTCCTTTCTCCGGGCGGCTCGCACCATCATCGCGTGCGCGGCCTCGACCTTCGTCCCCATCTCAGCGAGCCGGAACAGCACGGCCTGGTGCTCGGCGATCTTCTTGCCGAAGGTCTCTCGCTGTTGGGAGTAGGCGACGCCGAGCTCGAACGCCCGCAGCGCCACACCACATCCGCGTGCGGCCACGTTGACCCGACCGACCTCGACGCCGTCCATCATCTGGTAGAAACCACGACCCGGCTCCCCGCCGAGAATCTGGTCGGCGCCGATCTCGAAGCCGTCGAGGATAAGCTCGGTGGTGTCGACCCCCTTGTAGCCCATCTTCTCGATCTTGCCCGGAACCGTCAGGCCCGGAAGCACCTCGCCGAACCCAGCGGGCTTCTCCACCAGGAACGTCGACATCTTGCGATAGACGCTCGCTGAGTCGTCGAGGCCGGCATCTGTCCGGACGAGTACGGCGACCAGGGTGGATGAGCCGCCGTTGGTCAGCCACATCTTCTGCCCGCTGATCGCGTAGCTCTCCCCCCCGTCGACGGGAACTGCCTTGGTCTTGATCGCGGCAACGTCCGAGCCACATCCCGGCTCGGACATGGAGAAAGCACCGCGAAGGCTTCCCTCTGCCATCCTCGGCAGGAGCGAACGCTTCTGCTCCTCGGTCCCGTGGTGCATCAGCATGTAGGCGACGATGAAGTGGGTGTTCACGATGCCGGAGACACTCATCCAGCCGCGGGCGATCTCCTCCACAACGAGGGCATAGGTGAGCAACGACTCGCCCAGCCCGCCGTACTCCTCGGGAATGGTGAGACCGAACAGCCCGAGGTCCTTCATCCCCTCGACGATGTCGGTGGGGTACTCGTCGGCGTGCTCGAGCGCGGTGGCGACCGGCAGAATCTCCTTCTCGACGAACTCCCGGACGGTCTTGAGAATCTCGTGCTGGATGTCGGTGAGGCCTTCGGTCTCACAGAGGCGAGTCATTCGTGTGTTCCCTTTTCAGCTGGTAGTTCGAGCGGTTCGAGGTCAGTCGTCGCTGTGCCGGCGTCGTTCCGTGAGGCGCCGGGCGATCTCCGCGGCTGCGTGCAGCCGCGGATATCTGCGGGTGTACGCCGCCAGGGCAGTCCGGGCCGGGCGGGCCTGAAGCTGCTCGAGCTGCGTCCGCATCCGAGCGTGTCGCCTTTTCAGTCTCGTGTGCTGCCTGGATAGACGACTCAGCTCCTGGTTCCGTTCTTCCAGCTCACGGGCACTGTTCCTCGACACCTCTTGCAGCTCGGTTTCCCCCTGCTCCACCACGGTCACCAGAGCCGCCAGTGCTACCTCGAGCAGGGCATCCGCACCGAGATCCGCAGGCTGGACGGACTGTCCCTCCCGCAGCTCCGGGCTCAGCTCGTCGAGGTCTCCGACCAGGTGAACCCGGGCACCCTCGATGGCACGGACCTCCTCCGCGGCACGGTTTCGCGTCCACTCGTGAGTGCCGTCGGGAAGCGCGAGCCTCGGGTAGGAGTGCTCTCGCCGGGCCAGGCCTCGCTTGGCCATGCCCTGGGTGAACACCCGCTTGTGCACCGACCTGGAGATACCTCGCTCGCGCGAGAGCGGGTTGAGCCTGCGCAGGAACTCCACGGACTCGATGCCGAGCGAGGCGTTGCCGGTCAGCCCGTCCACGGCATAGCCGGAGCCGTCGATGTCGAGCACCTTGCAGAGGCGTTCCCACAGCACGGCGGCCTCGACGCCGGGGCGAGGGATGGTGACCAGGTGGATCTGCTCCGGCGGGACCACCTGTGCCCAGGTGTCCAGCAGCCGCGCCGCGTCGTGCAGGGCCCAGAACCTGCGTCCGGGTTTGGTCAACAGAGGTTCATCCGCGGTGATCCCGTCGAGAAACTCCTGCCAGGACCACTCGTGCTGGTTCTGGATCGACTCCTGCCACGCTGCCGGAAGCGTCCTCCCGAGGTCGCGCACCGTGAAGACGACCTCGACCGTGGCCGGCTCCAGGTCTGCGACGATCCGCTGGATCTGTTCGGCAGTCGCCCGGCAGAGCCACTCCATGGAGAGAACAGCGTTCCCGGGCCAGGCGTCGATCTCCTCGACCAGTCTCGCCCAGGCACCGTGCACCTTGCCTGGCTCGCTGCGCGGGACGGGCATCGCACGTACGTCGCGAACGGCCGCAACCTGGGAGGACCACGTGGCACCGGGATAGAGGAGCCCCGCGTGCGTCATGAGCTGTTGCTTGTTCTTCCCCAGCACCGCCTGCACGAAGGTGGTGCCGCTCTTCGGCAGGCCGACGTGGAGGAACACTCGCTTCTGCACGGCGGACCCTTTCTGACCTTGGAGGCGAGACTGTCAGTTCTCCGGCGCGTGCCAGACCTCGGAGCGGTCCATCCCCGCTGCGCGCCCCTTCGCCGCAATCACGAACGCCATCTTGCGTGAGGCCTCGTCGATCATCTCGTCGCCGAGCATGACGGCTCCCATGGCTCCACCACGCTCGGAGGTGTAGTGCTCGTAGGCGTCGAGGATGTTCTCTGCGTGGTCGAAGTCGGACTGCAGGGGTGAGAAGACCTCGTTCGCCGCCGCGACCTGGTCGGGATGCAGCACCCACTTGCCGTCGAAGCCGAGTGCTGCCGAGCGGCCGGCCACCCGGGTGAACCCGTCGATGTCGCGGACCTGGAGATAGGGGCCGTCGATGGCCTGCTTGTCGTGAGCGCGAGCAGCCATCAAGATGCGCATCAAGATGTAGTGGTAGGCGTCCCCCACGTCATAGCCCGGGGGCTGCTCTCCGACGACGAGCGACTTCATGTTGATCGAGGCCATGAAGTCAGCGGGACCGAAGATGATCGTCTCTACCCTCGGCGAGGAAGCGGCGATGGCGTCGACGTTGACCAGACCCATCGCGTTCTCGATCTGTGCCTCGATCCCGATCCGGCCGACCTCGTAGCCCATCGTGGTCTCGACCTGGGTCACCAGGGTGTCCAGCGCAGTGACCTGGTCGGGGGTCTGCACCTTCGGCAGCATGATCGCGTCGAGGTTGGCACCCGCGCCCTCGACGACCTCGATGACATCCTTGTAGGTCCACTGCGTCGTCCAGTCGTTCACCCGGACGACGCGGATCTTCTCACCCCACTCGCCGTTGTTCAGGACGTCGACGATGTTCTTGCGGGCATCCGGTTTGGCCAGAGGTGCGACGGAGTCCTCGATGTCGAGAAAGACCTGGTCGGCATCGATGCCCTGCGCCTTCTCGAGGAAGCGCGCGTTGGAGCCGGGAACGGCCATGCAGGAACGGCGTGCGCGCGCACCCTTGGTGACGGATGCGTTCGACATCGATGGCCCTTCTGCAGGCGAACGGGAAGCTGTGGGGAGACTACTCTGGGCGTCCTCGTCCGGCGGACCCGCGGTCAGTGGCAATTGTCACTCCGACGCTGACGCGTGCGAGAGGTCCCCCTAGAGGGGGCGCGTTCAGTCCACCGGAGGTTGCAGGCTCGGCTCGGGCGGGGAAGCCCGGTCGTTGACGATCACCATCGCCATTCCCGCGAGGATGACGGCCAGCCCGACCACGGCCGCCGACGGAGGACGTTGCCCGAGCAGCCACGCGGCCAAGACGGCCGCGCCCGGCACCTCGAGAAGTAGGGCAAGGGAGACGACCTCTGCTCCCGTGGTGGCCAGCAGGTGGTTGAAGACCGAGTGGCCCAGCAGCTGGGCGGTCAGGGTGACCAGGACGAGCAGAGCCCACTGAGAGCCCGGGTACCCCCACAGCTCCTGCCCGGACACCACACAGGCGGCCAACAGCACCAGGCTGCAGGTGCCGTAGCAGACGAAGGTGTAGACCGTCGTGGACACGCTCTGCCGCGCCCTGGAGCCAACGAGCATGTACGCCGCCGCGGCCATTCCGCCGACCAGGGCCAGCGCGTCCCCGAGAAGTGCACCCGCGGACAGGCTGAAGTCCACCCCCGAGACCACCAGCACGCCGCCGAACGACAGCACCAGCCCGCCGAGGACACCCCGGCCGAGCCGTTGGCCGCGGAGAATCTGCCAGGCGGCGACCCAGGCGATCTGCAGGCAGACGAGTGCCGTTGCCGAGGCCACCGAGGTGAGGGTCAGCGAGGTGACCCAGGTCCCGAAGTGGACCGCCAGCGCGATCCCGGCCAGGACCGTCAGCGCGAGCTCCTTGCCTCCGAGGCCGGTGAGCTCCTCCCTGCGCCGGGTGACCGTGCCCGGGGCGAGCGCGAGCGTGGCGAGCCCGTTGCGCCAGAAAGCGATCGCAAGCGGCGGCACGACCATGGCCGCCATCAGCGGCCCGGACAGGGACACTGCGCTCACCCCGACTGCCAGGAGGAGGAGGGTACGCACGCAACCATTGTTCTCACCCCGCTTCTCGCCACAGCGAAGACCCTCATGGATCAGGTCGGGCCGAGCACGGTGTGACAGGCTGGGCGCCGTGGAAGAAGCGTCATCGGACCAGGCGCTCGTGGCCGCGCTCACCCAGGAGCTGGGCAAGAAGACGGGCGTGTGCTGGTTGAGGTACGACGGAGCCGACCATGCCGCCTGGCATGTCTGGCTCGACGCGCTCTACGTCGTGTCCGGAGGCGACGAGCAGCACCTCCCCGGAATCGAGCACGCGGAGACCGTCGAAGTCGTCATGCGGAGCAAGGAGAACGGGGGTCGTCTGCTCACCTGGGTCGGTCGGGCGTGCGTCGTACGCCCCGATGACGGGCTCTGGGAGCCGGCGACAGAAGCGCTCGTCGCGGGCAGGCTGAATCTCACCGACCCGGGTGCTGCGCCGGCCGAATGGGCCGATCGAAGTGTTCTCACCCGGATCACACCGACAGGGCGGCCGACCGAGGCACCCGGGTCGCTGAGCACGGACGCGCACCTCGCGGTACCCAAGGTGACGCCTGCGACGACGCGTGGCCCACTACCGAAGGTGCTGCACCGAAGGGCCGGGCGAGGACCGAGGCTCAGCTAGCCGGCAGTGCTCGGATCAACGTGCCGGCGGGACCTCGATCTCGCCCCGCCCGACGTGCTGCACCTTCCCACCGACCCGGCACACGCTGGCCACCGGGGATCCGACCAGGTCGGTGTCGCCGGGCGCCCCGGAGGCGGAAAGCACGACCGTCTCCACGGATCCACTCAACGACGACGGCCGGCCCATCTCCACGCCCTGCGTGATGTCGTAGATTCCACCCGCGGGCAGCTCACCCGAGGCCACGAGCGCCATCCCGAGGCCTACGGCCGCGGAGCCGGTGGCAGGGTCCTCGGCCACGGACAGGCCCGGAACGAAGACCCGAGCATGCACCCGAAGAGCAGGTGAGGAGCCGGTGACACGGAAGAGGTTGAGCCCCTCGACGGGATCCTTTGCCGTCCCGAACACGGCGAGCCGTTCGGAGTACTCCCGCATCGGCCGCGACGACGCGACCGCGCGTTCGACGGCTCCGGCGGCCACCGGGATGTGCACGAACGTCAAGCCGCATCCGGCCACCCACGCCGGTCCGGCCAGGTCGGGAGTCGAAAGACCCACATCCTCAAGCATCGGGGCGACCAGGGCGTCGTCGAGTGGGCCGAACAGGTCTCGGGGCGTTGCCGAGAGCTCCACCATGTCCTCGAGGAACCGGACACCGATCCGGCCGGCACCGCACACCTGCGTCACGACCTCGGCGTCGGGCCGGAGCAGCCCGTGGGAGCGCAGCACCCAGGCCGTCCCGAGCGTCGGGTGGCCTGCGAACGGGATCTCTCCGCCGGGGGTGAAGATGCGGGTGGTGTAGTCGACCGCTCCGACAGGCGTCGAGGACGGGAACGTGGTCTCGGAGAAGTTGAACTCCTGCGCGATCGCCAGGCACTGCGCGGTGCTGAGGTCCGCGGCTTCGCGCACGACCGCGAGCTGGTTGCCCGCGAAGGGGCGGTCGGTGAACACGTCGACGATGTCGTAGGGAAGCACGTCGACATCCTCGCAGGCCGCTAACGTAGTTCCACGTGAGCACCTCCCCGAACCGCGTCTTCGCCGCCCGCTTGTCGGGACTGCCGGTGTTCGACCCCGCAGGCGACCAGGTCGGCAAGGTACGCGACCTGGTGGTCGCCCTCCGTACCGGGGTGCAGCAGCCCCGGGTGCTGGGTCTGGTCGTCGAGGTGTTCGGCCGCCGTTCGATCTTCGTCCCGATGACGCGGGTCACGCACGTCGACAGTGGCCAGGTGATCACCACGGGCCTGGTCAACATGCGCCGCTTCGAGCAGCGGTCCACCGAGACCCTCCTGTTCGGACAGATCCTGGACCGTAGGGTGACGATCAGGGAATCCGGCGTGCAGGGCACCGTGTACGACGTCGCCATGGAGCAGGCCCGGAGCCGGGACTGGGCTCTGAGCCGCGTCGCCCTGCAAGAGGGGGCCAAGCGCTTCGGCCGCAAGGGCCAGACCCATGTCGTGGACTGGGACGAGGTCGACGGACTCGCCCTGCACGAGCAGGCCGAGCAGGGAGCCACTCACCTACTGGCTGCCATGGAGGAGATGCGCGCGGCCGACCTTGCCACGGTCATCCACGACCTGCCCCCCAAACGGCGCGCCGAGATTGCTGCGGCGCTCGACGACGAGCGCCTTGCCGACGTGCTCGAGGAGCTTCCCGAGGAAGACCAGGTCGAGATCCTGGGCCAGCTCGACAGCGAGCGTGCGGCCGACATCCTCGAGGAGATGTCCCCCGACGACGCAGCGGACCTGATGGCGGAGCTCCCTCCCGAGATCGCGGAGCAGCTGCTCCAGCTGATGGAGCCCGAGGAGGCGGAGGACGTACGCCGCCTGATGTCCTACGAGGACCGCACCGCCGGCGGCATGATGACCACCGAACCGGTGATCCTGCCTCCCGACGCAACGGTCGCCGAGGCGCTGGCACATGTGCGCAACGTCGAGCTGACCCCATCACTGGCTGCGCTGGTCTATGTGGCCCGGGCGCCGCTGGAGCCACCGACCGGCCGACTGCTCGGCGTGGCCCACATCCAGCGGTTGCTTCGCGAGCCTCCCTCCACGTTGGTCGGAAGCGTGCTCGACAGCGACATGGAGTCGTTACGACCGCTGTCCTCTCTCGAGGACGTGGCCCGCCACCTGGCGACCTACAACCTCGTCGCCGCACCGGTCGTCGACGAGAACGGACGACTGCTGGGTGCGGTCACCGTCGACGACCTGCTGGACCACCTTCTGCCCGAGAACTGGCGGGACCGGTCAAGCGCATCGACCGGGGGGTCGACCGGCGCATCGACCGGCGCATCGGTCAGCGGGTCGACCGGCGCGTCGGCCAGCGGGTTCACCGGCGGGCACGGGCCGACCGCCCGGGGAGGTGGACTACGTGGCTAGGTATACCCGGCAGGACACGGCCCGGGCACGGCTGGACGTCCCCCGCGAGACCCGAAGGCTCGTCGTACGCCGCCCGAGCTACGACTCCGACGCCTTCGGCAGCTTCGCGGAGAGCTTCGCGCGCTTCATGGGCACCGCGAAGTTCTTGATCTACATGACGTTGTTCGTGGTGATCTGGCTGTCCTGGAACTGGCTTGTGCCACCGGCGATGAAGTGGGACGTCTACCCGTTCATCTTCCTCACCCTGATGCTCAGCCTTCAGGCGTCGTACGCCGCGCCGCTGATCCTGCTTGCGCAGAATCGCCAGGAGCTGCGGGACCGAGTGGTCGGCGAGCAGGACCGTCTGGCGAACACCCGGGCCCATGCCGACATGGAGTTCCTGGCCCGTGAGGTCGCCTCGCTGCGGATGGCGATGGGGGAGGTGGCGACCCGCGACTATCTCAGGTCCGAGCTGCGTGCGCTGCTCAGTGAGCTCGACGAGCGGATCTACCCAGACGGCGAAGCCGATCCGGGCGAGGAGGAACAATCCGCCCGTCAATGAGCTGATGTGACGGGTGCAGGTAGTCTGGAAGCCATGACCTCCCCTGTTCTGGAACAGATTTCGGCTGCGCTGGCGACCGTCAACGACCCCGAGATCCGCCGCCCGATCACCGAGCTCGGCATGGTCGAGTCAGTGGAGATCGACGAGGCCGGCAAGGTTGCCGTCACGGTGCTGCTGACGGTCTCCGGATGTCCCCTCAAGGAGACCATCACCCGCGACGTGACCGGCGCCGTGACCAAAGTGCCCGGCGTCAGCGACGTCGACCTCACCCTCGGCGTGATGAGCGCGGAGCAGCGGGCCGGCCTTCAGGAGATCCTGCGCGGTGGACAGACCCAGCGCGAGATCCCGTTCGCGCGGGCCGACTCGCTGACCAAGGTCTACGCGATCGCGAGCGGCAAGGGCGGCGTCGGCAAGTCCTCGGTGACGGTCAACCTGGCCGTTGCCATGGCCAACCAGGGACTCAAGGTCGGCATCGTCGACGCCGACATCTACGGTCACTCCGTTCCGGCCATGCTCGGTGTCGGCGACGTCAGGCCGACCCAGGTCGAGGACATGATCATGCCGGTTCCCACCCGGTCGGCCGGCACGGCCGGGATCTCGGTCATCTCCATCGGCATGCTCAAACCCCGTCGCGACCAGGTGGTCGCCTGGCGCGGGCCGATGCTCGACCGCGCCCTCGTGCAGATGCTCAGCGACGTCTACTGGGGCGACCTCGACGCACTGTTCCTCGACCTGCCGCCGGGCACAGGGGACATCGCGATCTCGCTCGGCCAACACCTTCCAAACGCAGAGGTCATCGTGGTGACCACGCCCCAGGAGGCCGCGGCCGAGGTCGCCGAGCGCGCCGGGACGATGGCCTCAATGATGCACCAGCGGGTCGTCGGCGTGGTGGAGAACATGTCCTACCTGCCGTGTCCCCACTGTGGCCCCGAGCACCGGCTGGAGGTCTTCGGCTCGGGCGGTGGCGCTCGGGTGGCCGCGACGCTGTCGAGTCGGTTCGGCTATGACGTGCCGGTGCTCGGCGAGATCCCGCTCGACCTCGAGCTGCGCGCCGGAGGCGACACAGGTGTTCCGATCGTGGAGTCTCTCCCGGAGTCACCGGCTGCCCGACAGCTCGACCGGGTGGCGGCAACCCTGTCCGGGCGGGGACGCGGTTTGTCCGGAATGCAGCTAGGCCTCACGCCAGCCGGTAGATTCTGAGCTGTGTTAGGCGTAGGGCTACCCGAGTTCCTGGTGATCTTCGTAGTCGCCGTGGTGGTCTTCGGCCCCGACCGGCTGCCCGAGTTCGCGCGTCAGGCCGGTCGGTTCCTGCATCAGGTCAAACAGTTCACCACGAACGCGCGCGACGACATCCGCAAGGAGCTCGGTCCGGACTTCGCGGACCTCGAGCTCTCCGACCTCGATCCTCGCACCGCCGTCCGCAAGCACATCCTCGAAGCCATGCAGGACGACGACCCTCAGGAGACGGTACCGGTGAAACGTGGTCTCCGTCCGCTCGAGGCCGGCGAGCGTCCGCCGTACGACAGCGACGCCACCTAGTCCAGCCTCGACCAAGGTTCTACCTCAGCCGACCTCGGCGTCCAGTCTCACGCGCACGGAGACGTCGCGGCCGTTGCGGTCGACCTCGAGCGTGATGGTCTCCCCCGGCTGGTGGCTGCGGATGGCCACGATCAGGGCGATGCCGTCGGTGACCGCGACGTCGTTGACGGCGATCACCACGTCACCCCTCTTGAGGCCGGCCTCCTCGGCCGGCGACCCGGAAGGGACCCTGCGCACCTCGGCTCCGTCGGTCCCGGTCCCGTTGGTGATGACGCTGGCGCCGATCACCGGGTACTTCGCCTCGCCGGTGCGCAGGATCTGCGTCGCGGTGAGCTTCACCTGGTCCATGGGGATCGCGAACCCGACCCCGATGTTGCCGGATCCGCCTCCGAAGCCTCCGGTGGTGGCGATGGCGGAGTTCACGCCCACGACCTGGCCACGCAAGTTCACCAGCGGGCCGCCGGAGTTGCCCGGATTGATCGCCGCGTCGGTCTGGACGGCGTTGATGTACGACGACCCGTCCTGGTCACCGGTGGTGACCGGACGGTCGAGTGCGCTGACGATGCCAGCGGTAACCGTGCTGCTCAGCCCCAGCGGCGAGCCGATCGCCACCACGGTCTCCCCGACGTTCATCGAGCTCGACGAGCCGATCGATGCAGGACGCAGACGCCGGGCATCCTGCACCTCCAGCACTGCGATGTCGTAGACCGGGCTGCGTCCCACTATCGCGGCGGAGCGAACCCGGCCTCCGCTGTCGATGACCTCGATCTCACCGTCGTCGGCTGCGCCCGCGACCACATGGTTGTTGGTGATCACGTGTCCGGTGCGGTCCAGCACGAACCCGGAGCCGGTCGCACCTCGCGTCTCGTTCTCATCACCTTGGCGCGCGACGATCTGCACCGTGCTCGGCAACAACCGGTCCGCAACTGCGGCGACGCTGCCGTTCTCCGGATCCAGCGGTGCGGGGACCGCCCCCACGTCGGGAGTGACGGTCTCGAAGGAGCTTCCCGAGACCCCGCCCAGCGAGGAGGACACCGCGACGCCACCCAGAATCCCACCGAGTAGACCGACCAGCAGAGCCGTTGCGGCCACCAAGGGCCAGATCCAGCCGGGAACCTTGGCGGTTGTCTGCCGCCGCGCCGGCTGCGGCTGCCCGTAGTAGCTGGGCGCCGTCTGCTGCGGATAGGGGTTCTGCTGCTGTCCGTACGCGTAGCCGTAACTGGGAGCGGGGAAGTACGACGGCGGTCCGCCCTGAGCGGGGTGCTGGGCGGGCGGGTGCTGGACCTCTCCGGTCCCCGGTTCCTCGGGATGCTCGGGGGCATGAGGCTCCGGAGCACCACCGGATCGCCCACGCTCGTCGTACTCACTCACGAACCTATCCTCGCCTACGCCCGCAAACGGCGCTCACCCGAGTGGCCGGGCCCCGTTTGCCGTGCTAGGGGTGGTTCAGCAGTCCGACGCTGCGCTGGGGGCCTGCGTTCGGGCTGAAGCGCGGAAGTCGGCCGTGGACCGAGACGGCCGGTGCGATCCCAGCAGTGGTCGGCGTCGAGCTCACGCTCGGACGCGGTGCAGGTGCGGCCGGTGTACTTCCGGGGGCGCTGCCGATGCCCAGCGTCACTCCCGACAAGGAGGCGAACCCGAGGACAGCCGCCGAGACCGATCCTGCTCCGACGACGGCAAGCCCGGCGCGACGACCGCCTCTGCTCTTGCCCTCGATCTCCTCGACCGCGGCCCAGGCGTCGCGGCTCTCACCGGACTGGAGCAAGCTGTCGGCGCGGTTCAGGGAGTAGAGGGTACCCAGCAGTCGAGCCGACGGTTCGTTTTCTGCGAGCCTGGCCAGCTCTGTCTTGATCCTGCCCTCCTGCTCGACAAGGCGACGGCACCCGCGGCAACCGAGCACATGCCCCCAGGCGACCTCTGCCGACTCCGGCTCGAGCTGGCCGTCGACCAGGGCGCTCACCGCAGCGCCGACGTGACCTCCGGGCTTGCGCATCACGTGGCTTGCGGAGACAGGCTCGGTTCGGCGGGACCGGAGTACCGGACCCGTCCGGCAGCCGGCGCACGGTGGGCCAGGGACTTGCGCAGCATCGTGCGCCCCCGGTGGATCCGGGACCGGACCGTGCCGAGCTTGAGTCCCAGGACGTCGGCGATCTCGTCGTAGGTGAGGCCCTCAATGTCGCACAGGACGACGGCCGCACGGAAGTCGGGCGAGAGGTCGGCGAGCGCCGCCTCGACGTCGTCGTCGAGCAGCCGGTCGTGGACCTGCGCGTCGGGACTAGGGACACGGCCCGGGATACGGTTCTCGGAGTCGTCCGCGAGGGGGTCGAACCGGAAGCGGGACCTGCGGCGTGCCTGGTCCAGGAAGAGGTTAGTCGTGATCCGGTGCAGCCATCCCTCGAATGTTCCCGGGGTGAAGGTCGACAGCGACCGGAACACGCGGACGAACACCTCCTGGGTCAGGTCCTCGGCGTCGTGCGGGTTGCCGGTGAGACGGTAGGCCAAGCGGTACACCCGCGCGGAGTGCTGGGTCACCACTTCCTCCCACGACGGAGGCTGCCACGCCGTGGTGTCGTCCGGGAGACACTTCTCCTTGTCCGGCTTGCTCATCCAGCGCTCCTTGGCCCGCTGGCCCGCCGCGGCTTTACCGCTCACAGTGGTCGCCATCTGCTTGGTCGCCATCTGCTGGGCCCTGACCTCTTTCAGCCTAGGAGTTGGTCCTGAGAGTTGCCTGAGGGAGCGCTGTATCGTTGCCGGGTCTTTATGGAACGGACGGCGACGTGCGAGCGTTCCCGCGACGCGGCGTCCCCGCCCCTGCGCCCGATCAGAGCGGTAGAGTCGCGCGCAGACCGGACGGTCCCGACAGCATCCAGCCAACCACAGGAGGCCATCATCGCTACCGGACTCAAGCCCGCCAGCTTGGCCTACGCAGACGAGTTCATCAGCGAGGACGAGGTTCTTGCCGCTGCACGCAGTCGTGCGAACGAAGTCGGTGTCGTGCCCATCGGCGCCGGCGGAGGCTCCGTCCTGCGTTTCCTTGCCGCACTTCTCGAGGCGCGCGCAGTGGTCGAGATCGGGACCGGCACGGGAGTCTCAGGACTCTGGCTGATGCGCGGCATGCGGCCCGAAGGCGTGCTCACCTCGGTCGACACCGAGGTTGAGCACCAGCGGCTGGCGAAGAAGACGTTCGCCGAGGCCGGCATCACCTCGCAGCGGGTCCGGCTCATCCCCGGCTCTGCGCTCGACGTACTTCCCAGGCTGACCGACGGCCACTACGACCTGGTGTTCTGCGACGGGGACAAGCAGGAGTACTCCGACTACCTCACCGAGGCGCTGCGTCTACTGCGTCCCGGCGGCCTGGTCGCCTTTGACAACGCCCTGTGGCATGACAAGGTCGCGGACCCGGCTGCCCGGGACCCCGAGACCGTCGCGATCAGGGAGCTAGGCAAGGCCGTGCGTGAGCACGAGTCGCTTCTACCCGTGCTGCTTCCGGTGGGCGACGGGCTCCTCGTCGCCAAGAAGGTCTGGACTCCTGAGCCCTGAAGGCGACAGCTCAGTACGCGGCAGCGAGGATGTCCGCCGCTTCCGGCGGTGAGCTTCCAGATGCGGCCGGTGACCAGCCGACGATCAGTCCGTGCAGGGGTTCCCCTCGACCACGACGCCCTCGAGCGGCTGGTCCAGCTCGAGCCAGTGCAGTAGGGCCCTGGCCCCGAACCCGGTCGGACCCGCCGTCCACTCCGCGGAGTCGACGGAAGAGTCTCCGACCGAGGCGATGTCGAGGTGAGCCCACGGGAGAGAGCCGGCAAAGTGCTGGAGGAACAGCGCAGCCGTGATCGATCCGGGTCCGCCCGCGGCGTTGTCGGCGTCGGCGACCTTCGACTCCAGGCGCTCTTCGTAGTCCTCGACCAGCGGCATCCGCCACAGCGGTTCACCGGCTGCCTTGCCAGCCGCACGGAGCAGTTCGGCCAGGGCGTCGTCGTTCGCGAACAGTCCCCCCGTCCGCTCGCCCAGCGCTACCTTCATCGCGCCGGTCAGCGTCGCGACGTCGACGAGCACGTTGGGTTTGATCTCCGAGACGGCGTAGGCCATCGCGTCAGCCAGTACGAGCCGGCCCTCCGCGTCGGTGTTGGTCACCTCACTGGTACGACCGCCGTAGTGGCAGACAACATCCCCGGGCCGAAGCGCGTTTCCACCCACGGCGTTCTCGGCGCAGGCGACGAGCCCGGTGACCTTCACCGTGCATCCGATCTCGGCCAGCGCACCCATGACCGCCAGTACGACGCCACCGCCGGTCATGTCGCGCTTCATGTTCATCATCGCCTCGCCGCGCTTGATCGACAGGCCACCGGTGTCGAAGGTGATCCCCTTGCCGACCAGAACGACGTGGCTGGTCGTCCGAGAGCTCTTCGCCGGCGTGTAGTCGAGCCGGAGAAGACGAGGGGGGGTCGCCGAGGCCACCCCGACCGCTACCAGGCCTCCGAAGCCGTCCCTGGCCAGCTCGTGCTCGTCCCAGACCCGGATCTCGAGTCCTGCGGACTTCGTGATCTCATTCGCGCGCTCCGCCATCCACAGAGGGTTCTTCTCGTTCGACGGCACCAGCGCCAGGGTTCGTGCCAACCACCCCGCCTCGCCGATGGCGACTCCTCGAGCCAGAGCGTCCTGCTGCGAAGCCGAGCCGGCCAGCCCGGCAAGGACGACCTGGCCGACCGGCATCTCCTTGGGCCCGGACGAGCGGCGGTGGAAACCGAATGAGCCGAGCACCAGCCCCTCGACGACGGCTCGCAGCCCGGTGTCGTCGGCAAGTGCGGCCAACGAGGTCGCCAGGCGGCGTCTGCCTTTGGTACGTCGGGCAAGCACAGCGGCTGTGCGACGAAGATCCCCCGCAGTCTCCTCTCCGACGCCGACGAACAGCACGACCTCGAGCGCAGGGTTGCTGAGCCCGGCAGCGGAGAGCACAGGATGGGTGACTACCTGGCCAGCCGCGCCACTCATCCCGTGGTGCTCCAGCAGTGCGAACACGTCGAGGTCGAGCTCGTCGAGGAGCTCTGCGGATCCTGGCCCGAGGACGATCTCGTCGCCGTCGCGCACGACCGGGACCGCGACCGCATCCGCCCCGACAACCTTCGTCGGTGGAGCGTCACTGAGCGTGATCTCGGGGGGTGTGATCTCAGGGAATGTGATCTCGCGGGATGAGACCTGACTGGGTGGGGCCACCAACGGTTACTCCTGCCCTGCATCAAGTGGGACGACAACGCGGCCAACCCTCTCATCCGTCACACGTTGTCAGCCTGAGACCCCGGATCTTCTTGAAAGAAGTCTGAGGAAGTCGGCCAGCGCCTTCGCGTCCGCAACCTGGGCCGCGGTCAAGGGGGTCTCGGCGTGGTTTCCGGTATCGGCTACCCAGCTCGCGGGTCAGCCAACCACTCCGGTGAGCGCCTCCTTCAAGGCGGTGGCCTCCCCGGCGTTGAGCTCGACCACGAGCCGGCCGCCACCCTCGAGCGGAACCCGCATCACGATGCCGCGCCCCTCTTTTGTGACCTCGAGCGGGCCATCGCCCGTCCGCGGCTTCATCGCCGCCATGCGCACACCTCTTCCTGTCCCATTTGTGCCCTGTCCGTGTCGTTGGCCCGGCCCGACCTGAGGGGCTCGAGCCTGCGGCGCGCCGCTGTGCGCACCCATTATCGCGCATCGCCCGTGCGGGCGGGCCACGACGTCCGCGCCAGGGTCCACGGCGTCACGTCTCCGCCCCCCACGCAGCTGTCTCCTCCTCAGGTCGCCGCCTGCTCGGGTCGCCGCCTGCTCGGGCTGCCTCCTATGGGGTCACCGAGCGTTGGGGCAGACTCTGGCCATGCACGCACGGTCAGCGCTCTTCGATCTCTACGGAGACCACCTGCGCTCGCGCGGGGACCAGGCTCCGGTGGCAGCCCTCGTCCGGCTGCTCGCGCCGCTCGAGATCGCCCCGCCTGCAGTGCGGACCGCGATCTCCCGGATGGTGCGACAAGGATGGCTGGCGCCGACCCGGCCTGCGGGCGGCCGCGGCTACGTCCTCACCGCACGTGCGACCCAGCGCCTCGACGACGCCGCCGGCCGGATCTACGGCACTCGGGCCACCGCGTGGACGGGAGTGTGGGATCTGCTGGTGATCGACGTGGTCCTGCACCGCTCGGCACGAGCACGGGTACGCACCGCGCTCGCGTTCCTCGGGTACGCCCCGTTGAGCGACAGCACATGGATCAGCCCCTTCCCTTCGCCCGAGGTCGAGGCGCTGATGGCCGCGGAGTCGGCCGTGGTAGTCCGGTTCGAGGCTCGTGACGACGACCCCGCGACACGCGCGCAGCAAGCTTGGGACCTGGAAGCTCTCGGCGCGTCGTACACCTCGTGGCACGCGGACGCCCTCAGGCTGGTGAGTGCTTCCTCGTCGGTCCTTGGCGCAGCTGAGTTCGCGGACGAGGACGAGCGGGCGTTCGCCGTGCGTTCCCACCTTGTGCACGAGTGGCGCAAGTTCCTGTTCACCGATCCAGGTCTGCCCGCTGAGCTGCTTCCGGCCGACTGGCCCGGTCATGGAGCAGCCCGGTTCTTCACCACAGAGGCCACCCGCCTGCTTCCGGCGGCCTCCCGCTTCGTCGATCGATGCCTGAGCCAGCACGGCGGACACGAGGCCAACGATGTCGAGGCCGTTGCCGTCGAGAACCGGGCTGACCAGAACCGGGCTGACCAGAACCGGGCTGACGGAGACTTCAGAGATCGAACAGATGGAGAGACACCATGACCGGACAACCCGTTCTGTACGCCGTCGCCGACTGTGTTGCCACGATCACCATGAACCGGCCCGAGGCCTTGAACAGCCTCGACGTGGCGACCAAGGTCGCCCTGCGTCAGGCGGTTGTCGACGCTGCGACCGACGACTCGGTGCGGTGCGTCGTGCTGGCCGGTTCCGGCAGGGCGTTCTGCGTCGGCCAAGACCTGAACGAGCACGTCGCGATCCTGCAGAGCGGGTCCTCCGACGCCCTCTTCGAGACCGTGCCGGAGCACTACAACCCCATCGTGCGAACCCTCGCCACGATGAACAAGCCGGTCGTCGCCGCAGTCAACGGAGTTGCGGCAGGCGCCGGCGCATCCCTGGCGTTCGCCTGCGACTTCCGCATCCTCGCCGACTCGGCGGGCTTCAACCTTGCGTTCGCTGCCATCGCGCTCTCCTGCGACACCGGAGCCTCCTGGACGTTGCCGCGTCTGGTCGGGAGGGCCAAGGCACTGGAGCTGCTGTACTTCCCCCGGACGATTCCGGCCGCCGAGTCGAAAGATCTCGGCCTGGCCACCGAAGTCGTTCCGGCAGCCGACCTACAAGTCGAGGTGACGCGGCTGGCCGAGCGCCTGGCCGCTGGCCCTACTGCTGCCTTCGGAGCCGTCCGCCGGGCGATCGAACACTCGGCCGGCAACGACTTCGCCTCCTCGCTCGAGTTCGAGGCCGAGATGATGGCACTCACCGGAGCCACCGCGGACCACCGGCGAGCGGTCGCCTCCTTCGTCGCCAAGGAGAAACCCACATTCCAGGGGCGGTGACCGGTGTCGGGAGCCGCCGATCCGGGGGGTCGGAGAGGCCGGTGCGTTCGCTGCAGGTTCGTGCATGTGCAGCGGCACAGTGTGACCGCCTCAGCGGTCGGCGTGCAGTGCCTCCGCGCGGGCTGCCATCCTGCGCAGCGTGAGCCTGAACGCTTGGGACACCAGCGGCCCCACGAGCTTCCACGCGGCGGCACCGAGGTAGCCAGCGGGGACGGCGATCCTTTCCTCCCACACGAACGTGCAGGTGGTCTCGGTGTGGGCGACCACCGCGAATACCGCCACCCCACGGACGACAGCACCGGTGTGCAGCACCTCGCACCGGCCGGACCCGTCGTCGACCACCTCCCATGCGGTGATGGTCATCGGGTCCCAGAAGCCGACCGGTCCAAGGCCGGTCCAAGCGCGGAAACGCCCACCCACCTGGTGCGGGGAGCCGAGGGACTCCACCGTGGTCATCGGGATCCACTCACCCTGACGCGGCCAGTCGGTGACGTACTCCCACACCGTCCGCGCAGGTGCGGCGACCTTGATCTCGCGTCGGATTCGAGCCAGCATCAGCGCCCTCCCGGTTCGTCGGTCGGCTGGTCCACGACCTCGTGGCCAGGATCCTGGCGGGGGTGTGGGTAAGGCGTGTTCTCGACGAGCTCCGCGGCGAGCCTGTCGAGGAGCGCGTCCACCTCTGACATGCGGTAGCCACGGAACGCCGTGGAGAACCGCACCTGTCGCAGGTCGGTTGCGCTCAGCGGTCCATCGGCCTGCACACGCGCGTCCGGGCGGTCGTCGTACACCTCGGCCATCGAGCCGCCTCGACCGCTCGCCACCACAGCGACTGCGCCCATCACGAGAACGATGAGGATGGCGAAGAACCATGTCATGACATCGATCGTGTCATGCCGGGCAATACCGGCGCCCGGCTCCTGCGATCGACACTGGCGGCTGCTCAGTCGGGCCGCCTGGTGGCCTCGTGACGGTCACCCGCGCCCGGAGCCGGCGAGTTGCGACGGCGCTGCGCCTCGACCAGGATCGTGACCGCCTCGTCGACGTCGTCGGTGAGGCGGAACATGTCCAGGTCGGGCTCGGAGATCTTGCCGCCGGCCAGGACGGTCTGCCGGATCCAGCTCACCAGTCCCTGCCAGTACTCACTGCCGATCAGGACGATCGGGAACGAGGTGACCTTCTGGGTTTGGACCAGGGTGAGCGCTTCGAAGAGCTCGTCGAAGGTGCCGAAACCGCCGGGAAGTACGACGAAACCCTGGGCGTACTTCACGAACATCATCTTGCGGGCGAAGAAGTAGCGGAAGTTGATCCCGAGGTCGACGTACTTGTTCAGCCCCGTCTCGAAGGGCAGCTCGATGCCCAGCCCGACCGACACACCCCCGGACTCACACGCTCCCTTGTTCGCGGCCTCCATCACTCCGGGGCCACCTCCGGTGATGACGGCGAACCCCGCGTCGACCAGTGCCTTCCCGAGCCGCTCGGCGGCAGCGTAGTCGGGGTCGTCGCGCTGGGTCCGAGCCGATCCGAAGACCGAGATGGCCGGCCCCAGCTCTGCCAGCGCCCCGAACCCTTCCACGAACTCCGACTGGATCCGCAACACCCGCCACGGATCGGTGTGCACCCAGTCCGACGGTCCTCGCGAGTCGAGCAGTCGCTGGTCAGTGGTGCTCGTCTGGAACTGGCTGCGACGCATCGTCGTGCGCCCGCGGTTCTTCTCCGGACCGTCCGGCACGTCGTTGGGGCCTTCGCTCGGAACGGTGCCATCGACCGCGCTCACTGGTCTACCTCCAACCAGGCGCGCATCTGCCTCTCGACCGTCCGGATGTGCTCGATCGGCACAGACTCCTCCTGCTTGTGAGCCAGGTGCGGGTTCCCAGGGCCGAAGTTGACCGCGGATATGCCGAGCTGGCTGAAGCGTGCCACGTCGGTCCACCCGAACTTCGGGTTCACCGTCCCACCGACCGCGTCGAGAAACGCCGCAGCAGCGGGAACCGTCAGGCCCGGCATCGCGGAAGGGGCGGAGTCGCTCATCTTGATCTCGAAGCCCGCGAACACCTCCCTCATGTGCTCGAGCGCCTCCGCCTCGGATCGGTCGGGAGCGAACCGGTAGTTCACCGAGACCCGGGCCTCGTCGGGGAGCACGTTGCCCGCGACTCCCCCGGAGATGAACACCGCGTTGAGGCCCTCCCGGTACTCCAGACCGTCGAGAACGGATCGACGGGGCTGATAGGCGTTCAGCAGCGCGAGTACGTCGGCCGCTGCGTGGATCGCGTTCTGCCCCATCCAGGCACGAGCGGAGTGAGCTCGCTCCCCGCGGGTGATGACGTCGACCCGCATGGTGCCCTGACATCCCGCCTCCACGACCGCGCCTGAAGGTTCCATCAGGATTGCGAAGTCGGCCTCGAGAAGCTCGGGGCTGCTTCGGGAGAGCAGGAACAACCCGTTGCGTTCTGCCTCCACCTCCTCGCACTCGTAGAACAGGTAGGTGATATCGCGGGCCGTCTCCGGCATGGTGGCCGCCAACCGCAGGGCCACAGCGCAACCGCTCTTCATGTCGCAGGTGCCCAGGCCATGCAGGTTCCCGTCCTCGCCGGAGTCCCGGCGCGCGGGCAGGTTGCCGTTGAGTGGCACCGTGTCGAGATGACCGGCGAGAACGACCCGCTCGGCACGGTCCTGGTGGGTCCTCGCGACGACCGTGTTGCCGAAGCGCTGCACCTCCAGGTGCGAAAACGCGCCCAGTGCCTTCTCGACGGCATCGGCGATGGCTTCCTCGTTGCCGCTGACCGACTCGATGTTGACGAGATCCTCGGTGAGCTGCACGGCGTCGACTGTCAGATCAAGAGCCATTACTCCATCCAACCAGGTCGCTCGCCGAACCCCGACAGCGTCTGGCCCCCTCCAGGGGCACCCTCACCGGGGCTGGAAGGCACAGAACTCGTTGCCCTCGGGGTCGGCCATCACCGTCCAGCCGATCTCGTCGTCTCGCGCGCGCAGCACGATGGCACCGGCCGCCTCCATGTCCGCCACGTCCGCGTAGACGTCCCAGTGGATCCGGTTCTTGACCGTCTTCGGCTCCGGGACCGCTCCGAACGTCATCGCCGTGAACGGCAGGCCGGGAATCCCCTCGACGCCCCACCAGTCCTGCGAGTCGTGGCTGCGCGCGGTGGCGTCGAAGACATCGGCCCACCAGCGCGCGAGCTCGAAGGCATCGCCTGCGTCGACGACGAGCTGGAAGAACCTGTAGTCCGGTGCGGGGTCGCGCAGGAAAACGCAGAACTCACCGTCCTCCGGGTCCCGCATCACCGTCCACGGGAGGCCGGACTCCTCAGCGGGGAGTACGACGGACGCGCCCAGCGCCGTGAGGTCTGTTACCGAGTCCGCGTAGACGTCGATGTGCACCCGGTGCTTGACCGACTTCGGCTCAGGCACCCTGCACATGGCGATCCCCATGCCCTCGACGTCTCCCTCGACGCCGCCCGCGAGATCCTCGTCCGGGATGAACTCCAGGCCGAGCGCCTCGGCGTAGAAGCGGCCCAGGACATCAGCCCGGGTGTCGTCCGCGTCGGTGTCCATGCACAGTTCTTTCCATCGCGCTCGGGCGGTCATCTGCGACTCCTCGTCTTCGTGGAAGGCGGTCGGTGTGTGCCCAGAGGATCACCCCCCCGCGGCAGTTGGTCCGTCTCGATAGCGTGTCACACGTGAGCGACAGCAACCAGCCTCCCGAGACCACACTTCGTCCCCCTCTTCCCACCCGGGCCCGGGGCGTCGGACTGGCCACGTTCGCAGGCACGAGCGAGGACAGCTCCCTCGTCGTCCTGGACACGTGGTACCCCTCGCCCGCGGTCGGCCCCACTGTCGGGAGCGACGCAGCTGAGGACGAGGTGTCGACCCTCCTCTCCGGGTTTGACGGCGTCGACGAGGTGCGCGGCGTGCGGCGGGCCGTCGTACGCACCGAGGTCGAGGACCTGCAGGCGGCACCCGCTGACGCGCACGACGCGTGGCTGCGGCTGCACCTGCTCAGTGCCCGGCTGGTCACCCCGCGGAGCATCAACATGGACGGCATCTTCGGCCTCCTGACGAACGTGGTGTGGACCAGTGCAGGACCTTGCGCCGTGGACGGGTTCGAGCGCACACGCATGCGCCTGATGACGAGCGGTCAGCAGGTGAGCGTCTTCGGCGTGGACAAGTTCCCTCGGATGACCGACTACGTGCTGCCGGCCGGGGTGCGCATCGCCGACGCCGACCGGGTCCGTCTCGGCGCCCACCTCGCGAGCGGCACGACCGTCATGCACGAAGGTTTCGTCAACTTCAACGCAGGCACCCTGGGCACGTCCATGGTCGAGGGCCGAATCACCGCCGGAGTGGTCGTGGGCGACGGCTCCGACATCGGTGGTGGTGCCTCGATCATGGGCACCCTGTCCGGCGGTGGCAAGCAGGTTATCTCCATCGGGGAGCGCTGCCTGGTCGGGGCCAACGCCGGCATCGGCATCTCTCTCGGGGACGACTGTGTCGTGGAGGCCGGCTGTTACGTCACCGCCGGAACGAAGGTCACGGTTCAGGACATGGACAACAAGCCCAAGGTCGTCAAGGCCGCCGAGCTCTCCGGGGTCGACGACGTCCTGTTCCGCCGCAACTCGGTCACCGGCGCCGTCGAAGCCGTCCCGCGGCAGGGACGGGGTATCGAGCTGAACGCCGCCCTTCATGCCAACGACTGAGCATGCCGACGACTGAGCATGCCGACTCCGAGCGCGGCGTCGCGGCGCGTGTGCTCCTGGTAGGCCTCGCGATGCTTGCCGTCGTCGCGGCCACCGGCATTCTGATGTACCCCGGGGTGGGGCCGTTTCCCGGTCCGGGAGGTTGTCGGGCCGAGGTCGGGAACGTCGTCGTCGAAATCGACAGGAAGCAGTCGGAGAACGCCGCGACCATAGCCGCGGTGGCCATCCGACGTGAGCTGCCGGCGCGCGCGGTGTCGATCGCCCTGGCCACGGCGTACCAGGAGAGCAAGATTCGCAACCTCGACTACGGCGACCGGGACTCGGTCGGCCTGTTCCAGCAACGTCCCTCCCAGGGTTGGGGCAGCGCGGAACAGATAGCCGACCCGTACTACGCCATCAACAAGTTCTACGATGCGCTGGTCGAGATCGACGGTTACGAGGTGATGCGGATCACCGAGGCAGCCCAACGGGTGCAGCGTTCCGGTTTCCCCGAGGCCTACGAGGACCACGCCGAGGACGCGCGAGCCCTCGCGTCGGCGCTGACGGGCTACAGCAAGGCGCGGTTCACCTGCGTGGTGGCTACCGCCGTCGACGAGGACAGCGACCAGCAGCCGACCGACAGCGGGCTCACCCCGGCAGCCGACGAGGTGCGACGTGACCTGGAAAGGGCCTTCGGCGAGCTGTCCCTGGGAGGCTTCGCTCCAAAGGGTGTCTCCACCGGCCACATGCAGGGGTCGGCCCACTACGACGGCCGGGCCATCGACATCTTCTTCCGTCCGATCGGGAAGACGAACACCCGCAGAGGTTGGGCGGTCGCGCACTACCTCACCGCCCACGCCGACCGGCTGCAGGTCGACCACGTGATCTTCGACGACCGGATCTGGACGAACGGTGCCTGGTCCGAGCAGGGCTGGCGCAACTACGACCCACCGGAAGGTTCAGGGAACCGTGCCGTCCTCGAGCATCGCGACCATGTGCACGTCGACGTACTCGGGTGAATGATTAGAGCGTTTGCCACCGTTATGTCCGGTCTGTCAGCTACTCTCAGAACAGCCAGCGCAGGCACCGCGGGGTGCCGGACGGCTGGTGTGGCTCGGCTCGCGGCGGCCACGTGGGGCCATGGCATATGACGCGCCATCGACGAAGGGGAGGCTGCACGCGATGAGCGACTCGACCATCTACACGATCGGCACGGCACTCAACCGCGCTCGTGACAACGGCGTTCCCGTGGAGATCCTCATCGAGGGCCACTGGCTGCGGGGTCGCGTGGTAGCCGTGGACGGCTACGGCGTCGTCCTGGACGCAGAGGATCACCAGCACTCTGTTCTTCGCATCGAAAGCGTGGCGGCCGTCACGGTCCGGTCGTCTGCTCCGGCACGAACGCCCATCCCTGCCGTGGCGCACCCGATGCCCTCGCCTCGATTCTCCTACGTCTGACACTGCACCGCCAGGCCGATCAGCCGAGGCGCCGTACAGCTTCGCCGACCCGCTCGTCGGTCGCGGTGAGCGCGATCCGGACGTGCTGGACGCCCGACGGGCCGTAGAACTCTCCCGGGGCGACCAGGATCCCCCGCCCCGCCAGCCATCCCACCGTGTCCCAGCAGGACTCACCCCGGGTGGCCCACAGGTACAACGACGCCTTGGAGTGGTCGACGCGGAAACCTGCCGACTCGAACACTGCCTTCAGACGGGTACGACGGGCGGCATAGCGCGCGTGTTGCTCACCGACGTGGACATCATCGTCCAGGGCGGCCTTCATCGCGACCTGCTGAGGTCCGGGCATCTGCAGCCCGAGGTTCTTGCGAACGGCGAGGAGCTCACCGATGACCTCAGGGTCACCGGCGGCGAACGCGCACCGGTACCCGGCGAGGTTCGAGCGCTTGGACAGCGAGTGGATGGCGAGGATTCCTCGGTGGTCGCCGTCGCAGACGCCGGGGTGTAGGACCGAGACCGGCGCGTCCTGCGGCCGGGACTCCCAGGCCATCTCGATGTAACACTCGTCGGAGACCAGCAGCGCGTTCCGCTCCCGGCACCAGGCGACGACCTTGCGCAGGTGGGCCAGCGGCAACACCCGTCCAGTCGGGTTCGAGGGGGAGTTGATCCACACCAGGGCGACCCGTTCGGGGCCGACCGCGGTGAGGGCGTCGGTGGAGATCGAGCGGGCACCGGCAAGAGCGGCGCCGACCTCGTACGTCGGATACGCCAGCGCTGGGTAGACGACCAGGTCATCGGGCCCGAGCCCGAGATGGACTGGCAGAGAGGCGATCAGCTCCTTCGAGCCGATCACCGGCAGCACCGCGTCCAATCCCAGCCCGGAGACACCGAAGCGGCGCGTCATCCAGTCGATGCACGCCTGCCGTGTGTCGACCCGCCCGATCGTGACCGGATAGCCGGGCGAGTCTGCGGCTTCGCGCAGGGCGCTCTGGACGACCTGCGGAGTCGAGTCCACCGGTGTTCCGACCGACAGGTCGACGATGCCGTTCTCGTGAGCCCGGGCACGCTCGCCGTACTCCACCAGCTTGTCCCACGGAAAGTCGGGCAGGCGGCCGGAGACCGATCCGCGAACGGGTGGCGAGGTCGACTCCGACCGGGTCACTCCTGGATCTGTGGCGGCAGCGCGGCGATCAGCGGATGGTCCTTCTCGATCACGCCGAGCTTGGCCGCACCACCAGGCGAGCCGAGGTCGTCGAAGAAGTCGACGTTCGCGGTGTAGTAGTCCTTCCACTGCTCCGGAGTGTCGTCCTCGTAGAAGATCGCCTCCACCGGGCAGACAGGCTCACAGGCGCCGCAGTCCACACACTCGTCCGGGTGGATGTAGAGCATCCGCGAACCTTCGTAGATGCAGTCGACGGGACACTCGTCCACGCAGGCTCGGTCCTTCAGATCCACGCACGGCTGGGCGATGACGTACGTCACCTGGTCCTCCTAGATGTTCTCGTACAAGCGTCCCGCCGACGATCTCGAGGTGTTTCCCCACGCCCGGACATGTAGAACCTAGTATCACGTCCTGGGGTTTGCATCCCACAGCCAGGTCCACCTATCGAAAAGCACCCAACTTGTGAGCAACGAGCACCGTCCACCGGGTCTCGGTCCGCATCTGATCGGCCAGCGTGTCGTCGTGCGGCGGGTGCTGCCGGGGGAGACCGGTCCGAGCGGGGGGCCAGCATTGACCGACCTGCTCGGTGTGATGGAGTCCTGGTCGGCAGCCGTCACCACGGTCCGCGCCGGCTCCGGGGTCCTCGTCACCATCGCGATCAACGACATCGTCTCCGGCAAGCCCGTTCCTGCTCGCCCGTCGGTCCGGCATCGGATCATGGCGAAGGAGGCCGAGCTCCGTGCGAACGCCACGTGGCCGGCCCTGGAGACCGAGCCGCTGGGCGAGTGGGTCCTTCGCGCCTCGGAGGGTTACAGCGCCCGTGCCAACTCCGCGCTCGCGGTAGGCGACCCCGGCGTCGAGATCGACACAGCCGTCGGGGCAGTCGTCGACTTCTACCGCGGCCGCGGGCTGCCGACCTGGGCGCAGGTCGTGGTCGGCTCCGAGGTGCAGCTCGATCTCGAGTCGCAGGGATGGGTCCCTGCCCGCCCCGGCGAAGCAGACACCGTGTTCCAGATCGCGTCGGTGGCCAAGGCCTCGCGCTCGGTACGCAGTTCGCTGCCCTCCGTCGTACCCGAGGTAAGCATGAGTACGGCGGTCAGTCCCCAGTGGCTCGCAGCCGGGAATCGGCCCGTGCGCCCTTCGAGCGCCGCCGTGCGCGTCCTCGAGGGACCCGAGGAGGTTTGTTTCGCGGCGGTGACCGAAGCCGGTGTCATCGCCAAAGGTCGGGTCGCGCGCAGCCGGGTCGTCGCCGAGGACTGGATCGGCCTGACCGACATCTGGGTCTCACCCGATCACCGCCGTCAGCGCCTCGCTCTCGTCGTCATCGGCGCCTTGCTGGAGTGGGGCGCTGAGCGTGGTGCGACCACGGCGTACCTGCAGACACGAGGCGACAACGCATCCGCCCTCGCGCTCTACGACCGGCTGGGCTTCCTCGCCCACCACACCTACCGCTACCTCACGCCTCCGCTTTCCCAAGGTATGTAGCTGAACCTGCACTTCCCACAGCGAACTCAGTGAGGGAAGTGCAGGTTCAGCATGGGAAGTGCAGCGCGTACGTCGCCGAGCGGGTGGGTCTGCCAAGAACGGCGCGCGCGCGTCACTTCACAGCGCTACTGGCAGATGACGGTGTCAGAGGGTGTGTACGTCGTGTGCATGGTCTCCCGGCGCACGAGCTTCTCACTATCCGGCTTACGGAAGTAGCGGTAGACGTCGATCTCGAAGCCGCCGTAGCCGTCGTTGGGCGTGCATTCCTCGTCGGAGATGATGCGGGTCTGCTCCGTGGTGAAGTTGTACTGGTCGGAGAGGCCGGTGGTGATGTCCCAGTGCTTGGTGGACCAGAACCTCACGTTCATCGCCCCGTCGCGGCCCGGGGTGCTGGGCTTGACACCGGCCTGGATCAGGATGCCGTAGGGGGTGTCGTTCTTGAACCGCAGGTCCACCGACCCCCAGGCGACGGTTGCCTCACGGCCGATCGGGTAGCGGTCGATGTAGAAGGAGTGCGGCT
>JALZKI010000015.1 GCA_030859325.1 Actinomycetota bacterium | reverse complement strand
GGCCGGCAGCGACGGATGAGGTCGCCTCCTCGCGCAGCCGCTCCAACGCCTCGGAGGTGACCGCGAGCTCGCGGGCCGCGTCGGCGACCGGAAGGCCGACCAGCTCGGTGAGCAGCAACGCTCTGCGCTGGCCGTCGTCCAGTCCTGTGAGGGCGGTGAGCGCCGGACTTCCCGCGTCCTGCGGGGACACGCGGCGCTGCCACCGACCTCCGCGGTGGTGAGGTTGCGCGAGCCGCCACGCCCTCGCCCGGACCCAGTCCTGTGGGTCTTGGGATGTGGAGACCTTCCGCCAGTGGTGCCAGGCGTCGGTGTAGGCACCACGCAGTGGGCGGCGGGCAGGTCACCGGTGAGGGCGTACGACTGCAGCAGAACGGCTTGCCGGGTGTCGCGGTAGAAGGAGTCGAACTGCTCCTCGCCCGGCATCGCTGTCCTCCGTCCCGGCAGAATGGTCAGCCAACGACGGTACGCGACACCTCCGTGGACTCCCAACAGTTCGGCGTGGGAGAGAAGAGCACAGGTCCGTCACGGCGATGATGGATGCTCAGATGACTGATCTCCTGTCTCCTCCTGGGCACACCCTCGTCGACGACTCGGTGGTGCCCAGGCAGCGTCCGCTCACGCTTGGCGCGACGGTCGCCGGTGTGGTGTCCTCAGGCGCCGTGCTGCTTGGCTGCATGGCGGCCGGCCTCGCCGCCTGGTTCGCCTCGGACGCCGGCAGCCACGGTGACACCCGCGACGCGCTGCGCGTCGGTGCGGACGCATGGTTGTTGGCTCACGGCTCGCAGCTGCGGCTTGAGGCCGTCACGATCACCGCGGCCCCGCTCGGGCTGACGCTGCTCTGTGCCTATGTGACGTTCCGGCTGGGTCGTTGGGCGGGCGCGACCTCGGAAGTCGAGGATGTCCGTTCGGCGGCGACCGGTGCGCTCACTCTTGCTGGGATGTACGGCGTCGTGGCGGTCCTCACCTCGGTTCTCGCATCGCTGAGCACGGCGCAACCGGATCTGGGGTTCTCGTTCCTGGGTGGTCTCCTGCTCGCACTGGTGGCCGGAGGAGCGGGAATCGTGTCCGGTTCCGGTCACTGGCCCGCATGGCGGACGCGGCTGCCGGAGTTCCTGCGGGCGGTGTGCACGGGCGCCGCGACCGTCGTACTCCTGATGTCGGCCGCCGGGTCCTTGCTGGTCGTGACGGCGCTGCTCGTCGACTTCGGCCCCGCGGCGACCGTACTGGCTCGACTGCACGTGGACGTTCCAGGTGGGTTGCTCTACTCCTCGCTGGTGGTGACCGTGGCACCCAACGCCGCTTTGCTGGCGGGCTCCTACATGGTCGGCCCCGGGTTCGTGGCCGGCACCGGGACGCTCGTCTCCCCGAGCGCGGTGGTGCTCGGTCCGGTGCCGGCCTTCCCGCTCCTGGCCGCCCTCCCGGACGAGGGAGCGGTTTCTCCCTGGACCGCCATGCTGGCTGTTGTCCCGGTGGTCGTGGCCGCGGTCGCCGCATGTCTGATGCTGCGACGCTTTCCGGTTCCGGAGTACGAGGTCGGCGCCCTGCGCGGCGTCGCTGCGGGGGCGTTGGGCGGGGTGTTGTTCACCCTGGCCGCCTTGGTCGCGGGAGGCTCCGTCGGGCCCGGCCGGATGAGCGAGGTCGGGATACTGCTCGCACAGACGCTGGTCGCCAGCGTCGCGGCGATGGGTGTGGGCGGCCTGCTCGGTGCTCTGGCGATGACCTGGTGGGTCCGGCGACGGATGTCCGCCGGCACCGCTGCGGCGTGACCCGGTGGCGGGTCGGTAACCTGTCCGCGTGTCTGTCGCCGAGCCACCGAGTGCTGCACGCGTCGTCGTGCTCGTGTCCGGAACAGGCACCAACCTCCAAGCCCTGCTGGACGCCGCGGAGGACCCGTCGTACGGCGTCACCGTGGTCGCCGTCGGAGCGGACCGCGACGGCATCGAGGGGCTGGCCCGCGCCGAGCGAGCAGGTATCCCCACCTTCGTACACCGCCTCAAGGACCACGGCTCCCGCGAGAAGTGGGACGAGGCGCTCGCCGCGTCCTGCCAGGAGCACCGGCCAGACTTGGTCGTGTCCGCCGGCTTCATGAAGCTCGCAGGGGCGAGGTTCCTCGACACGTTCGGTGGTCGCTACGTCAACACGCACCCGGCCTTGCTGCCGTCTTTTCCAGGCACAACGGGCCCCGCCGACGCGCTCGATTACGGCGTCAAGGTCACCGGTGCGACGTTGTTCGTGGTGGACGCCGGGGTCGACACCGGTCCTGTCGTCGGCCAGGTCGCCGTCGGGGTCGAGGACGACGACGACGTCGAGTCGCTCCACGAGCGGATCAAGGCCGCCGAGCGCTCGATGCTGGTGCGGGACGTTGGCCGGATGGCCCGCGAAGGGTTCACCATCACCAACAGGAAGGTTCGGTTCGGCCATGACTGAGGCGTCGACTGGCCAGCACCACGACCCGGGCTCCGACGGCGGCGGCGCGGAGCCCGACAGGCGACCGGTCGGCCGGGCGCTGGTCTCGGTCTACGACAAGGCGGGTCTCGAGGACCTGGCCGTGGCGCTGCACGAGTCCGGTGTCGCGATCGTCTCCACCGGTTCCACAGCGGCTCGCATCGAGGGCGCAGGCGTTCCTGTCACCAGGGTGGAGGAGGTCACCGGTTTTCCCGAGTGCCTCGACGGGCGGGTGAAGACCCTGCATCCCGGCGTGCACGCCGGCATCCTGGCCGACCTGCGACTCGAGTCGCACCGCGAGCAGCTCGACGAGCTCGGTGTCGAGCCGTTCGACCTCGTCGTGTCCAACCTGTACCCGTTCCTGGACACGGTGGCGTCAGGTGCCTCGCAGGAGGAGTGCATCGAGCAGATCGACATCGGAGGACCGTCGATGGTGCGTGCAGCGGCGAAGAACCATGCACTCGTCGCCATCGTCACCTCACCCGCGCAGTACGACGAGGTGCTGGCCGCCGTACGTGCGGGTGGCACCACCCTGCCGCAGCGGCGCGGGCTGGCCGCCGCGGCCTTCGTGCACACCGCGACCTACGACGTGGACGTCGCCTCGTGGATGGGCAACGTAGTCACCGACACCTCGGAGGGGACCGGTTTTCCGGCCTGGATCGGTGCGACGTGGGAGAAGGCGGCGGTGCTGCGCTACGGGGAGAACCCGCACCAGCGCGCGGCGCTCTACACCAGCGGCTTCGCGCCCGAGGGCGGCCTCGCGCAGGCGCACCAGCTGCATGGCAAGGAGATGTCCTACAACAACTACGTCGACGCGGATGGCGCCAGACGGGCAGCGTACGACTTCGAAGCGCCCGCTGTCGCGATCGTCAAGCACGCCAACCCCTGCGGGATCGCGATCGGGACCGATGTCGCCGACGCGCACCGCAAGGCCCACGCGTGCGACCCGGTGTCCGCTTTCGGGGGCGTGGTCGCCACGAACGTCGCGGTGAGCCGGGAGATGGCCGAGCAAGTCGCGGAGATCTTCACCGAGGTGGTCGTCGCGCCCGGTTACGACGACGGTGCGGTCGAGATCCTGAGCGCCAAGAGGAACCTCCGGCTACTGCAGTGCGCAGCCCCGGGACCGGCAGGCGTCGAGATGCGCTCGGTGTCCGGTGGACTGCTCCTGCAGGACCGGGACGCGGTGGATGCGGTGGCCGAGGGTGGCGGTGACGACCCGTCCGCGTGGACCCTCGCAGCCGGCCGACCGGCGTCGTCGGAGGTGCTCGCCGACCTTGCGTTCGCGTGGCGGGCCTGCCGATCGGTCAAGTCCAACGCCATCCTGCTCGCAGACGCCGGTGCCTCGGTAGGGGTAGGAATGGGGCAGGTCAACCGAGTCGACTCAGCTCGGCTCGCGGTCTCACGTGCCGGGAAGCGTGCTGCCGGCTCGGTCGCCGCCTCCGATGCGTTCTTCCCGTTCGCGGACGGTCTGCAGATCCTTCTCGACGCAGGTGTGCGCGCCGTCGTGCAGCCGGGCGGCTCCGTGCGTGACGCGGAGGTCGTGGCCGCCGCCGAGGCGGCGGGGGCATGTCTCTACCTAACCGGGACCCGCCACTTCTTCCACTGAGGTCCGGCTGACAGGATGACGACGTGACGGCAAGGACCCTGGACGGCAGACTGAGCGCTGCGACGATCAAGGCCGAGCTGAGTGAGCGGGTGACCGAGCTGCGCACGCAGGGTGTGGTGCCGGGGCTGGCGACGGTGCTCGTGGGTGACGATCCGGGGAGCCGGTGGTACGTCGCCGGTAAACATCGTGACTGCGCGGAGGTCGGCATCAACTCCATCCGCGTCGACCTACCCGCGGGTGCCGCGCAGGGCGAGGTCGAGGAGGCTGTGCTCCGCCTCAACGAGGACCCGGCGTGCACCGGGTACATCGTGCAGCTGCCGCTGCCCGGCAACATGGACGACCACCGCATCCTGGGCCTGATCGACCCCGCAAAGGACGCCGACGGCCTGCACCCGACCAACCTCGGCTGGCTGGTGCTCGGCAAGGAGGCCCCACTGCCGTGCACGCCGAACGGCATCGTCGACCTCCTCCGCCGGCACGAGGTGACGATCGCCGGCGCCGATGTGTGCGTGGTGGGGCGCGGAGTGACCGTGGGACGACCGCTGGGACTACTGCTGACCCGGCGCAGCGAGAACGCGACCGTGACCCTGTGCCACACCGGAACCGTCGACCTCGCCGGGCACGTCCGCAACGCCGACATCGTGGTGGCGGCGGCCGGGGTGACGGGAATCATCACCGGTGACATGGTCAAGCCCGGGGCGGCGGTGCTCGACGTGGGAGTCTCGCGCGACCCGGAGGGCAAGCTCGCCGGCGACGTCGCCGGAGACGTCTACGACGTGGCCGGCTGGATCGCGCCGAACCCCGGCGGTGTGGGACCGATGACGAGGGCCATGTTGCTGTCCAACATCGTGCGGGCCGCTGAGCAGTCGATGGCCATCCAGTTCGTTTCCGGCGCGTGACCGGCCTCCGGTGATCCTCGACGACAAACCGGACCGTCGGCCCCAGACCCTCGGTGGCATCGTCTACCTCTCCGTCGTCGCCATGGCGCTCATCGGACTGACGATCGTGGTCTTCGGGTCCTGGCGAACCGGGGTGAGCTGGATCGGCGCCGGCCTGCTCGTCGGGTGTGTCTCCCGGCTGGTCCTCCCTGAGCGCCGTGCCGGCATGCTGCGTGTGCGGCGCAAGGCCGAGGACGTGGTGGTACTCGGCCTCGCCGGGGTGGCGTTGCTGGTGCTGGCGGTCGTCGTACCCAGTCAGCCCGGCTGAGGGACCGCGCCTCAGATCAGGCCGAGATGCGTGACCGCGTCGCGCTCCTCAGCGAGCTCCGCGGTGCTCGCGTCGATGCGGCCACGTGAGAAGTCGTCGATGTCCAGGCCCTGCACGATCTCCCAGCTACCGTCCTCGGTGGTGACAGGGAACGACGAGATCAGACCTTCGGGAACGTCGTATGAGCCGTCGGAGACGACTGCCATCGAGAGCCAGTCCCCCGCGGGACTGCCCTGCAGCCAGTCGCGTGCCGCGTCGATCGTCGCGGCGGCGGCGCTGGCGGCCGAAGACGAACCGCGAGCCTCGATGATCGCCGCGCCTCGCTTGGAGACGGTCGGGATGAAGTCGTTCTCGATCCAACCCTGGTCACCCACGACCTCGGCAGCGTTGCGACCACCGATCTCGGCATGAAAGATGTCGGGATACTGCGTCGCGCTGTGGTTGCCCCAGATCGTCATCTTCTTGATGTCGGCCACCGTGGAACTGGTCTTCGCAGCAAGCTGCGCGAGGGCTCGGTTGTGGTCGAGGCGGGTCAGCGCGGAGAAACGCTCCTTCGGGATGTCCGGCGCGTTGGTCATCGCGATCAGCGCGTTCGTGTTGGCCGGGTTTCCCGTGACGCCGATCCGGACGTCGTCGGCGGCCACCTCGTTGAGGGCCTTGCCCTGGGTGGTGAAGATCGCGCCGTTGGCCTCCAGCAGGTCGCCACGCTCCATGCCTTTCGAGCGCGGGCGTGCCCCGACGAGGAGAGCCAGGTTCACGCCATCGAAGACCGTGTCGGCGTCGTCGCCGATCTCCACGTTCGCCAGCGTGGAGAACGCGCAGTCGTCGAGCTCCATGACCACGCCCTCCAGAGGTTTCAACGCCGGCGTGATCTCCAGCAGCCTCAGCTCGACGGGCGTCTCCGGGCCCAGCAACGCACCACTGGCGATCCGGAAGAGCAGGCTGTAACCGATCTGCCCGGCTGCACCGGTGACCGCGACCTTGACGGGGGTTCCTGCCTGGGGGCTCACGACGACTCCTGACTGCACGGACGGACGAAGCGGGACACTGCGACGCTAGCAGCGCCCGGTGCCGGCATGGGACATGGGTGAGGCGTCCGAGCGAGGCAGGACGAACCAGGGCCAACAGAAACGAGAGCCACTCGGGCCGACTAGTCCTGCTCGAAGACCGGGTGTCTGCTCGAGACCTTCCGTGCAGACGTTAGGTGCCCGCCGAGGTAGCCACCGACCGAGGCCGCGGTGCTTCCGGCGAGCGCGAGGAACACGCCCCGGCTGTGACGGTCTGCCTTGCGGGCCGCCAAGGAGGAGGCGAAGAGAGCGAGTGCGGTCGCGTTGGAGGCAGCATGCACGGCCCCGACTCGCTTCTCACGCTGACCGGTCGCTGCCCACTCCGCATATCCGGTCACCACGGCCGGGATTGCCGAGAGCACTCCGAGGGTGAGCAACCGGGCTGCCGCGGGTCGTGCCTGCCTACCACCGAGGAGGTCGAGGACGATGGTGGAGGTCCAGAAGCCGAGTGGCATATCGGTCAGCAACGGGTGCAGCGCATGGCCGAGCCACATGCCGCGCAGAGCATCACGCCTCACCGGGTTGGCGGTGAGCGCATTCGCGATCGGTTGCAGAAAGCGCACCGGCCGGTCGAGAGCCGAGGATGACTCAAGACTCCGGGTCCAGCGGACCAGTGCAGGCGTGGCCGGCCCAGCGTCGTACTCGTTCGTGATGCCCATTCGGTCTCCCCTTGTCGTTGCCCCACCCTACGACTCGGGGTTGTCCTGGCGCGTCGTGGGCACCGGGCAACCGTTGGACGCCGTACGCCCGACTTAGGTATCTTGATGTCAAGAAGAAATCGACCCGGTCGAAGACCGCGTTCCAGCACGGACGATCGGTCGTCCGGGACCGCCCTCACACACAGCGGGAGACGCAGCACCCATGGCCAAGATCAAGGTGAAGAACCCCGTCGTCGAGCTCGACGGCGACGAGATGACGCGGATCATCTGGCAGTTCATCAAGGACCGCTTGATCCACCCCTACCTCGACATCGACCTGCGCTACTACGACCTGGGAGTCGAGAGCCGAGACGCCACCGACGACCAGATCACTGTTGACGCGGCGAACGCCATCAAGGAGCACGGCGTCGGGGTCAAGTGCGCGACGATCACCCCCGACGAGGCCCGCGTCGAGGAGTTCGGCCTGAAGCAGATGTGGGTCTCGCCGAACGGTACGATCCGCAACATCCTCGGGGGCGTCGTCTTCCGTGAGCCGATCATCATCAGCAATATCCCGCGCCTGGTTCCCGGCTGGACCAAGCCGATCATCATCGGCCGTCACGCACATGGTGACCAGTACAAGTCGACGAACTTCAAGGTTCCCGGCGCCGGCAAGGTGACGATCTCCTTCACCCCCACCGACGGCGGGGAGCCGATCGAGCACACGGTCGTGGACATGCCCGCGGACGGTGGCGTCGTGATGGGGATGTACAACTTCAACAAGTCCATCGAGGACTTCGCGCGCGCCTCGTTCTCCTACGGCCTCCAGCGCAACTACCCGGTGTACATGTCGACGAAGAACACGATCCTCAAGGCCTACGACGGTGCCTTCAAGGACATCTTCCAGCGCGTCTTCGAGGAGGAGTTCGCCGAGGAGTTCGAGAAGAACGGGCTCACCTACGAGCACCGGCTGATCGACGACATGGTCGCGGCCGCGATGAAATGGGAGGGCGGCTACGTCTGGGCCTGCAAGAACTACGACGGCGACGTACAGTCCGACACCGTCGCGCAGGGCTTCGGCTCGCTTGGCCTGATGACCTCTGTACTGATGACTCCGGACGGCCAGACCGTCGAGGCAGAGGCCGCGCACGGCACTGTCACCCGGCACTTCCGTGAGCATCAGAAGGGTAACCCCACCTCGACGAACCCGATCGCCTCGATATTCGCCTGGACCGGTGGGCTCAAGCACCGCGGCAAGCTCGACGGCACCCCCGAGGTGACAGAGTTCGCCGAGGCCCTCGAGCGGGTCTGCGTCGAAACCGTTGAGGAAGGCAAGATGACCAAGGACCTCGCCGCGCTGATCAAGAGCGAGACCGGCAAGGACCAGGACCATCTGACCACCGAGGAGTTCCTGGCCGCTCTCGACGAGAACCTGTCGAATGCGATGAGCAGCTGAGGCAGGTCACCTCCGGGGTGGAGCCACATCCCGGCCTGTCGAGAAGTAGGGCCAGCGATCGGACCGGCTCAAGGGAATCGGTATCGGCGTATGTCGGTTGAGTCTCGGGAAGGCTGCATCCGCCGCCGCCCGATGCTCCGACCCCGACTTGGCTGAGTCGACACGGTACGACGATCCAAGGACCTGCCTTGAAGACAGAGACCACGCCCGCTCCCACCCGACAGACGGCATCCCAGTCGGCCCGACACCTGACCCGTGTCACCGTGGCCCTGGCGATGGGCGGTTTCGCCATCGGCACCACCGAGTTCGTGACGATGGGTCTTCTGCCCGACCTCGCTCGCGGAGTAGGTGTCTCCATCCCCACGGCCGGCCACATGATCTCCGTCTACGCACTGGGAGTGGTGCTCGGCGCCCCACTGATCGCCGTCTTCGGCGCCCGCCTGCCCAGGCGCGGCCTTCTGATCGGGCTGATGGCGGTGTTCGCGCTCGGCAACGCCATGAGCGCACTGGCGGTCAGCTACGAGACCCTCACGATCGCCAGGTTCTTATCCGGCCTGCCGCACGGCGCGTTCTTCGGTGTGGCGTCCCTGGTCGCCGCGTCGCTGGTCGAGCCGCACCGCAGGGGGCGGGCGGTCAGTCTGGTGATGCTCGGTCTTCCGGTAGCGAACATCGTCGGTGTTCCCGCCGCGACCTGGATGGGTCAGCATCTTGGCTGGCGCAGCGCCTACTGGGCGGTCGCGGTGATGGGCCTGCTCACCGTCGCGCTGGTCACCCGCTACGTCCCGAGGATAGCGGCGGACCGCGCGGCCACCGGCCGTAGAGAGCTCTCCGCGTTCGCGAGCTCACAGGTCTGGTTGACCCTGCTCGTCGGGGCGATCGGCTTCGGAGGCATGTTCGCGATGTACAGCTACATTGCCCCGACGGTCACCGACGTGACCGGACTCTCCCCAGCTGCGATCCCGCTCTTCCTGCTGGCCTTCGGTGTCGGTGGCACCGTTGGCACCTTCCTGGGCGGCGCGCTGGCAGACTGGTCGGTCCTGCGCTCGCTGGTGGTCAGCTCGATAGCGATGGGGGCAACGCTCACACTCTTCACGGTGACCGCGCAGTACCCGGTCGCCGCCGTGCTCACGGTCTTCGTCGTGGCAGCCGTCGGCTCGGTGCTGGTGGTGAACCTGCAGCTACGGCTGATGCAGGTCGCCGGTCAGGCACAGACCCTTGGCGCCGCGATGAACCACGCCTCTCTCAACGCCGCCAATGCACTCGGCGCCTGGCTCGGTGGCCTCGTCATCGCGGCCGGCTTCGGCTACACCGCCCCGAGCTGGGTGGGAGCAGCCCTGTCATTGGGCGGTCTGCTGGTGCTCGCGACCTCGGTCCTGCTGCACCGTCGCACCGTCTAGGGACGGTGCCGGAGGTGCGAGAGCACCGGCGTGGCATGGGAAGCATCCGCGAGGTCCGTGTACTCGTCGGCAAGCAGGTCGTAGGTGATCGTGTCGACCCAGGTCCCGTCGCCGAGCTTGATGCCCTCGCGGTGACGACCGGTCTCGGTGAAACCGTTCGCCTCGATCACGCGACGGGAGGCGGTGTTGCCCTCGGCCGTGAGAACCCTGAGTCGTCGCAGGCCGGCTCCGCCGTCCTCGACCGGGACGAACGCATGCCGGACCACCAGTGCGCACGCCTCGGTCATCACGCCTTGCCCGCGGGCTTCCGGGTGGGTCCAGTAGCCGATCTCGGCGTTGTCGCCCGACTTGATGTCGAACAGCGAGATGTTCGCGACGAGCTGGTCGGTCTCCGGGTCGGCCACCGCCCAGGACAGACCCGTCGCTCGTGCGTGCGCCTCCACGCATGAGGCGGTGTATGCCTCGGCGGTCTCGAGGGTGTAGGGACGCGGCAGGCCGGAAAGCCAGTAGCCTGCCACGTCGTCGCAGCCCGCCTGTTGGATACGCAGCAGGTCCGCAGGCTCGTGCGCCCGCAGCATGACCTTGTCGCCGACGATGCGGGGAACGTCGAACCACGGGCTGCGAGGCTCGCGCGGGTCGGTTGACAACAGTGTGCCCACCCAGGCATCGAGCAGCTCGCCGCGCTGAGGGAGCCACCGTCGCAGCGTGCCGTCGAAGGAGAAACCCAGCCGCCAGGCGAGCTTGCGCGAAGCCCAGTTCCCCTCGTCGGCCAACCAGATGACGGTCCGCAGGCTCTGCTCCGCGAACCCCCAGTCCAGGAGCAGGGTGAGCGCGCGCAGCATGATGCCGCGGCCACGGGCCCACGGGTGTGAGCCGTAGCCCACCTCCGCACGAGAGTCACCTTCGTTGCGCAGGGACACGGTGCCGGCAAACCTTGGTGTGCCTTCGTCATCGGCCTCGACCGCGAAGGCCCACTCCGAGTCGGCGTGCCACCCGCCGGCGACCACGTCGGTGACGAACCTACGGGCGTCTTCGAGGGTGTAGGGCACCGGAACGGTGGTCCACTGCTGACTGACCGGATCCACGCACTGCGCGTAAATCTCCGGGACGTCGCCTCCACGGTGCGCGCGCAGCGTGACCACACCGTCGGTCAGCGTCGGCACGTCATCGGGGACCTTCATCCGGGCAAGCCTGCCGGTTGCCGCAGGTGACCCGCAAACCGTTATCGGAGGGCCCTACGCTGGTGGGCATGGATGAGGGGCACAGACCATGAACGGCACGCTCGCCAACATCGGGCTCGTCGTTGTCTTCGTCCTCATCGGCGGCGTGTTCGCAGCCGCCGAGATCGCGCTGGTCTCTCTCCGCGACAGCCAGGCCAAGTCGCTGGCCGGCCGGGGCAAGCGTGGACAGACGGTCGCCGAGCTCAACCAGGACCCGAACCGGTTCCTGGCGGCGGTGCAGGTGGGTGTCACCCTCGCAGGCTTCCTCTCCGCTGCCTTCGGTGGTGCGACCCTGTCCGGTGACCTGACACCGGTGCTCGAGGGCTGGGGAGTCCCGTCGGGCCTCGCGGGTCCGCTCGCTCTGGTACTGGTGACGATCGCCATCTCCTACCTCTCCCTGGTGTTCGGGGAGCTGGTTCCTAAACGCCTCGGGCTCCAGCGAGCCGAGGGAGTCGCGCTGCTCCTGGGGCCATTCATCGACAAGGTCTCCAAGATCTCGCGTCCGATCATCTGGCTGCTGTCCAAGTCGACCAACGTCGTCGTCCGCCTCCTGGGTGCAGATCCGGACGCGCAACGCGAGCAGATGAGCGATGAGGAGCTGCGTGAGCTCGTCAACGCCCACAAGACGCTAGGCGAGGAGGAGCGCCGCATTGTGGAGGACGTCTTCGAAGCCGGAGACCGCCAGATCCGCGAGGTGATGATCCCCCGCACCGAGGTCGACTTCCTGGACGCCTCGACCCCGGTCTACAAGGCGGCCGAGGACGCGATCAGCAAGCCGCATTCCCGGTACCCGGTTATCCGGGGGTCGGTCGACGACGTCATCGGCTTCGTGCACGTGCGTGATCTGCTCGACCCGGAGATGGCCGGTCGCTCGGTCAGGGTCGGCGAGCTCGCCCGCGACACGCTCGTCCTACCGTGGACCAGACAGATCCTGGCGGCGCTGGCCGACATGCGACGCGAGGGGACGCACCTGGCGATGGTCGCCGACGAGTACGGGGGCACGGCGGGGATCGTCACCATGGAGGACCTGGTCGAGGAGCTGATCGGCGACATCAAGGACGAGTACGACGTCAACGAGGGCGCGACCACCCGCCACCGCGGAGGTGATGTCGAGGTCGACGGCCTGCTGAACCTCGACGACTTCGAGGACGACACCGGAGTACGGCTCCCCGAAGGCCCCTACGAGACGGTCGGCGGCTACATCATGGCGCAGCTGGGGAGGCTTCCCGAGATCGGTGACTCCACCGAGCTCGACACCCACCGGATCGTCGTACGAGAGGTGGACGGTCGGCGGGTGGCGCGGGTCCTGGTGAGCACGGTGACACCCGCCGTCGCGGCGGACACCAACGAAGCGGGTTTCGGTCAGGAGCCGTCACAGCTCGCAGCAGATGCTGAGGCGGCATCCCAGAACGGTCCCAGGGAGCACAGTCCGGGAGCCAACGGCTCAGGACGGGACAGGTAGGAGCGGCCGTGGAGGGGTGACGCCGCACGCCCTGAGCCCTGACACAATGCCGTGCATGTCCGACACCTCTGCTTCGACCGCGCCGACGACGAGGTCGCGCGTCCTGTCCGGGATCCAGCCGACAGCCGACTCGTTTCACTTCGGCAACTACCTAGGCGCGCTGCGGCAGTGGGTGAACCTGCAGGAGGACAACGACCCCTTCTTCTTCATCGCCGACCTACACGCGATCACCGTCGAGCAGCGACCCGAGATGCTGCACGACAGGTGTCTACGTGCGGCAGCACAGCTGCTCGCGATGGGGATCGAGCCGGAGCGGTCCTCAGTTTTCCTGCAGTCCCACGTGCCCGCGCATGCTCAGCTGCAGTGGGTCCTCGCCGGCCTGACCGGGTTCGGCGAGGCCAGCCGGATGACGCAGTTCAAGGACAAGTCCGCCAAGGGCGGCACCGACCGCGCCACCGTGGGGCTGTTCACCTACCCGGTGCTCCAGGCCGCCGACATCCTGCTCTACCGGCCCCATTACGTCCCGGTCGGCGAGGACCAGCGACAGCACCTCGAGCTCACCCGGGACCTCGCCGGACGCTTCAACCGCCGCTTCAAGAAGACCTTCCGTCTGCCCGAGCCCTACATCTTGGAACAGACCGCGAAGATCACCGACCTGCAGGAGCCGACCGCCAAGATGTCGAAATCCGCCTCGTCTGCCGCAGGCATCATCGAAATGCTCGACGACCCGGCTGTCTCGGCGAAGAAGATCCGGTCCGCGGTCACCGACTCCGGGAGCGACGTGCGTTTCGAGCAGGACAAGCCGGGCATCTCCAACCTGCTCACCCTCTACTCCGCACTGACCGGACGCTCCATCCCGGATCTGGAGAAGGAGTACGACGGACAGGGTTATGGGGTGTTCAAGAAGGAGCTGGCCGATGTCGTGGTCGAGTTCGTGACCCCGTTCCGTGACCGGACCCTGGAGCTGCTCGAGGACCGGTCGCAGCTCGCAGACATTCTGCGTGCCGGCGCGGAGAAGGCCAATGCCGTCGCGGAGCAGACCCTGGCAGACGTCTACGACCGGATCGGCCTCGTCCGGCTGGGTCGGTAGGGTCCTCGACGTGACGACGATCGGTGTGGCAGTCGCGGTGCCGGAACCGTGGGGTACCCGGCTCCAGTCCTACCGGACCACGCTCGGGAACCCCGCCGCCGAGGGCATTCCCACCCATATCACCCTGGTGCCGCCGTTGGACGTCGAGCCGGGGTCCATCCGGGCGATCGAACAACAGCTGGCGCAGGCAGCCGCGCAGCACGAGGGCTTCGAGGTCCACCTCCGTGGGACGGGGACCTTCCGCCCGGTCTCGCCCGTGGTCTTCGTGGTCGTGGTAGCGGGCATCTCCGCCTGCGAGATGCTGGCCTTGTCGGTGCGCAGCGGCCCTCTCGACACGGACCTGGAGTTCCCCTACCACCCACATGTCACCGTCGCCCACGAGGTGAGCCCGGCCCAGCTCGACCAGGCGTTCACGGATCTGGCCGGCTTCGAATGCCAGTTCGAGGTGGACCACTTCTCGCTCTATGTCCATGACGACGGGACCGGCTGGCAGCTTGGCAGAGACTTTCGGCTCGCTCCACGCACGCACACCTGAGGAACTTATGAAGCTGGAACGCAGGCACGCCGTCCTGTTCCTCGCGATCGCCGCGTGGAACGTGTTCAGCTACGCCAACTTCGCGAGGAACCTGTTCGAGACGGCATCCTCGGGTGAGGACCGCCCGACGGGCTACTACGTGGCGCACACCGTGCTGATCGTGGTGAACCTGTTGATCGCTGTGATCCTGGCGGTCCTCGGGCGGAGGGCGTGGAGGGCAACGTCGCACCGCGGGTCTCGGAACCGAGTGGCATGACCTTCTGTCTGCCCGCGTGGCCGCGACCGGTCGATCTGCTCTGCTGACCCGACGGTGACCTGCGGACTCAGGAGCACGTCGGTGAACCGACCGCTGCCGTCAGCCCCGGTGACCAGAGTGCCCAGCGGGCGGTCGACGTACTCACGGACAACCACACCGGCCCGGCTGCACAGATGGAGATACCACAGCATGTGACACTGCGAAAGCGAGGCCACGAGGAGCTGCTCCGGGTTCCACCGCTCCTGGTCACCTCGGAAGCCGGGATCCGAGCTTCCCGGAATCTGCGGGCGTCCCTCGGCGGACACGGTGTGCTGGCGCTCGTATGAGGTGTACGTCGACGTACCCGTACCTCGGTCCCCGGTCCAGGCGATCGTCAGCTCGTAGCGATGCTCAGCCACCCGACGCCCCCTCTTCCCACGTGTCACGGACCGTTCCCAGGGTCAGCGGCGGAAGATCAGGGCGCGCTTGACCTCTTGGATCGCCTTGGTGACCTCGATGCCGCGCGGGCAGGCCTCGGTGCAGTTGAAGGTGGTGCGACAGCGCCACACCCCCTCCCTGTCGTTGAGTATCTCCAGGCGCTGATCGGTGCCCTCGTCGCGGCTGTCGAAGATGAACCGGTGGGCGCCGACGATCGCCTGGGGCCCGAAGTACTGACCGTCGGTCCAGTACACCGGGCACGACGTGGTGCACGCCGCGCACAGGATGCACTTGGTGGTGTCGTCGAAGCGCTCGCGGTCCTCCGGGGACTGCAGCCGCTCACGAGTGGGCTCGTTTCCCGAGGTGACCAGGAACGGCATCACGGCGCGGTAGGCGTCGAAGAACGGCTCCATGTCGACGATGAGGTCCTTCAGGACAGGAAGGCCCTTGATCGGCTCAACCGTGATCGGCTTGGACGGGTTGACGTCCTTGATCAAGGTCTTGCAGGCGAGGCGGTTCTTGCCGTTGATCATCATCGCGTCCGAACCGCAGACACCGTGTCCGCAGGAGCGGCGGAAGCTCAACGAGCCGTCGAGCTCCCACTTGACCTTGTGCAGGGAGTCCAAGACCCGGTCGGTCGGCTCGGCGCTGACCTGATAGGTCTCCCAGCTCTGCTTCTGCGACACCTCGGGGTTGTAGCGCAGGATCTTGATCGTGACGTCCATCTAGTACTTGCGCTCCATCGGTTTGTAGCGAGTCTCGATGACCGGCTTGTAGTCCAGCCGGATGCGGAACGGGCCCTCCGCGGCTGCGCCGTCGGTTGGCTCGCGGTAGGCCATCGTGTGGCGCAGAAAGTTCACGTCGTCACGGTGGGGGTAGTCCTCGCGGTAGTGGCCACCGCGCGACTCGTTGCGCGCCAGCGCGGACACGACGAGGACCTCGGCCAGGTCGAGCAGGAAGCCGAGCTCGATCGCCTCGAGCAGGTCGGTGTTGAACCTCTTGCCCTTGTCCTGCACCGAGACGTTGACGTACCGGGCCTTGAGACCCTCGATGTCGGAGAGCGCCTGCTTCAAGGAGCCCTCGTCGCGGTAGACCTGCGCGTTCGTGTCCATCGTCGCCTGCAGGTCCGACCGCACGGCGGCGACCCGCTCGGATCCTCCCGCGTCACCCATGAGCTCGATCAGGGCGACTACGGCGTGCTCGGCGTTCTCCGGCAGGTCATCGAAGTCTGTGCCCATGGCGTACTCCGCGGCGTAGATGCCCGCCCGGCGGCCGAAGACGTTGATGTCGAGCAGCGAGTTCGTGCCGAGGCGGTTCGCGCCGTGCACCGAGACACAGGCGACCTCTCCCGCGGCGTAGAGACCGGGAATGACCCGGTCGCTGTCTCGCAGCGCTTCGCCCTTGATATTGGTCGGGATCCCGCCCATCGCGTAGTGGGCGGTGGGAAACACCGGGATCATCTCGGTGTACGGCTCGACACCGAGGTAGGTGCGCGCGAACTCGGTGATGTCGGGCAGCTTTGCGTCGATCTGCTCCTTGGGCAGGTGCGTCAGGTCGAGGTACACGTAGGCCCTGTCGGGGCCTGAGCCGCGTCCCTCGCGCACCTCGTTGGCCATCGCACGGGCGACCATGTCCCGAGGCGCGAGGTCCTTGATCGTCGGTGCGTAGCGCTCCATGAAACGCTCGTTCTCGCTGTTGCGCAGGATGCCGCCCTCGCCCCGGGCTGCCTCGGAGAGGAGTACGCCGAGGCCGGCGAGGCCGGTCGGGTGGAACTGGAAGAACTCCATGTCCTCGAGGGGCAGCCCCTTGCGCCACACGATGCCCATCCCGTCTCCGGTGAGCGTGTGTGCGTTGGAGGTGGTGCGGAACACCTTGCCGAAGCCGCCGGAGGCGAAGATCACCGCCTTGGCGCTGAACACGTGGATCTCGCCGGTGGCCAGCTCGTAGGCGACCACGCCCGAGACGGTCCCGGACGGAGCCATCACCATGTCGAGCACGTAGAACTCGTTGTAGAACTCCACGTCGTGCTTGATGCACTGCTGGTAGAGCGTCTGCAGGATCATGTGGCCGGTGCGGTCGGCGGCGAAGCATGAGCGGCGCACGGCGGCCTCGCCGTGGTTGCGCGTGTGCCCGCCGAACCGGCGCTGGTCGATGCGACCTTCCTCGGTCCGGTTGAACGGCAGGCCCATCCTCTCCAGGTCGAGCACCGCGTCGATGGCCTCCTTTGCCATCACCTCCGCGGCATCCTGGTCGACGAGGTAGTCACCGCCCTTGACGGTGTCGAAGGTGTGCCACTCCCAGTTGTCCTCCTCGACGTTGGCCAGGGCGGCGCACATGCCGCCCTGGGCCGCGCCGGTGTGGGACCGGGTCGGGTAGAGCTTGGTGAGCACCGCCGTACGGGTGCGCTGACCGGACTCGAGGGCTGCGCGCATCCCAGCGCCCCCCGCGCCGACGATGACGACGTCGTACTTGTGATGCTGGACCATGGGAAGCCTCACTGACAGACGGAAAGCGTCGAGTCGGGGTCGATGCACGGGTCGAAGGTGAAGATCACCAGGGTTCCGAGCACGATGATGACTGCGGATGCGAAGTAGAGCAGGGTTTTCAACGCGAACTTCGTGCCCGGCCTGGTGGCGTAGTCGTTGACGATCGTGCGGAGGCCGTTGGTCCCGTGCAGCTGGGCGAGCCACAGCATGGCGAGGTCCCACACCTGCCAGAACGGGTTGGCCCACTTGCCGGCGACGAAGCCGAAGTCGACCGCCTGGATGCCTTTGCCGACCATCAGGTTGACGTAGAGGTGGCCGAAGACGAGTACGACGAGCAGCAGGCCGGACCCGCGCATGAACAGCCACGAGTTGAGCTCGAAGTTTCCGGCCTTCCTCGCCTTCCGAGGCGATCGCGGAGCCTGGATGCGCGGAGGAGTAGTCATCGTCATGTCAGTGTCCGAACACGTTCGTCAGGTGCCGCCACACGAACGGCGCGAAGAGCACGAGGAAGACACCCACCACGCCGTAGGTGAGCTGGCGCTGGTAGCGGGGGCCGTCGGCCCAGAAGTCGACCAGGACGATCCGGATGCCGTTCAGCGCATGGAAGAGGACCGCGGCGACGAGCCCGATCTCCATGACTCCCACGATCGGGTTCTTGTAGGTCTCGACCGCGGCGTTGTAGACCTCGGGGGAGACCCGCACCATAGAGGTGTCGATCACGTGGGCGAAGAGGAAGAAGAAGATCAGCACACCACTGATCCGGTGCGCGACCCACGTCCACATGCCTTCACGGCCCCGGTACAGCGTCCCTGCCGGAGAGCTGGCCAACGAAATCTCCTTCGTAGGGCGGGAAGTGCTACGACTACAAACTGTATCCGCGGCTGCGAGGCGATCGGTCGGCGGAAGGTGTGACATCCATTACCGCAGGTCGACGGACCCGTGCGTTCCCCCGGGTTTCGCGGGCGAGTCTCTCCGGCGGCGCCGCGTGGGAGATCTCACGATGCGCACCCGTCCGCTCTCGCCGTACCCTTCGGGCATGACCGCGGCAACAGGTAGCGCCTCCGACCAACCCAGCACCGAACCCAGGACCGCGCCGAACGAGCAGCCGAGGGACCCCGAGGACAAGGGCCCCGGCGACACCGAGTCCGGGCTCCCGTTCCAGACCGTGTACGACGCCGACGACCTCGCCGGCTTCGACCCCGCCACCCAGCTCGGCAACCCAGGGGAGTTCCCGTTCACCCGCGGCGTGTATCCCTCGATGTACACCGGGCGCCCGTGGACCATGCGGCAGTATGCCGGCTTCGGCACGGCGAGGGAGTCCAACCAGCGTTACCAGCAGCTCGTCGCCCACGGGACCGGCGGCCTCTCGGTCGCCTTCGACCTGCCGACTCAGATGGGTCACGACTCCGACTCCGAGATCGCTCACGGCGAGGTCGGCAAGGTGGGGGTGGCCATCGACTCGATCGAGGACATGCGCCTGCTCTTCGACGGGATCCCGCTCGACGAGGTCTCCACCTCGATGACCATCAACGCCCCGGCCGCCCTGCTCTTGTTGATGTACCAGATCGTCGCCGAGGAAAAGGGGATCGGCGGGGACCAGATAACCGGCACGATCCAGAACGACGTGCTCAAGGAGTACATCGCCCGTGGCACCTACATCTATCCACCGCAACAGTCGCTGCGGCTGATCACCGACATCTTCAGCTACTGCCGCACCGAGATCCCGAGATGGAACACGATCTCGATCTCCGGCTACCACATGGCGGAGGCGGGTGCGACTCCCGCGCAGGAGGTCGCGTTCACCCTCGCTGACGGCATCGAGTACGTCCGCGCCGCGGTGAGATCGGGTCAGGACGTCGACGAGTTCGCGCCACGGCTCGCCTTCTTCTTCGTCTCGCGCACGACGATCCTCGAGGAGGTGGCCAAGTTCCGGGCCGCTCGACGGATCTGGGCCCAGGTGATGCGCGACGAGTTCGGTGCCGAGAATCCCAAGTCGTTGATGCTCCGGTTCCACACCCAGACCGCGGGAGTCCAGCTGACCGCCCAGCAGCCCGAGGTCAACATGGTGCGGGTCGCCGTACAGGCGCTGGCAGCCGTGCTCGGGGGCACCCAGTCGCTGCACACCAACTCCTTCGACGAGGCGATCGCACTTCCGAGCGAGAAGGCGGCGCGACTGGCCCTGCGCACCCAGCAGGTCATCGCCTTCGAGACCGACGTCACCAAGACCGTGGACCCCTTCGCGGGTTCCTACGCCATGGAGTCGCTGACCGACGGCCTCGAGGCCGAGACCCGCACGCTGATGGACAAGGTCGAGGAGCTCGGTGGTGCCGTGCACGCGATCGAGCAGGGTTTCCAGAAGAACGAGATCGAGAAGGCCGCCTACCAGATCGCTAAGGACATCGACAGTGGCGAGCGCGTGGTCGTCGGGCTCAACCGGTACGGTGGGGCCGAGGAGGAGCCCTACGAGCCGCACCTCGGTGACCCGGCCATCGAGGAGCAGCAGGCCGAACGGCTGGCGAAGCTACGTGCTGAGCGGAACAACGACGAGGTGGACAAGCATCTGGCTGCGCTCAGGGCGGCCGCCGCCGAGGGCAGCGACAACGTGCTCTACCCCATGAAGGATGCACTGCGTGCACGGGCGACCGTCGGCGAGGTGTGCAACGCGCTGCGCGAGGTCTGGGGCGTCTACGTCCCGCCCGATGCCTTCTGAGCGTCACCGAGCATGGACTAGCCTGGGGGATCGTGTCCGCCATCTCCGAAATCAGTGCAGCCGTCGACTCGCTCGTCGGTGAGCTGATCGAGATTCGACGAGACCTGCACGCGCATCCGGAGCTGGCCTGGCAGGAGGAGCGCACCACCTGCCTGGTCGCGCAGCGCCTCGAGTTAGCGCAGATCAGCCTTCAGCGGCTGCCGAAGACCGGCATCATCGCGCAGGTCGGTGCCGTGGAGGGGCCAATGGTCGCGCTCCGAGCTGATCTCGACGCGCTGCCGGTCGACGATGTCGGCGACGACCCCTGGGCCAGCACCAACTCGGGCGTGGCCCATGCCTGCGGTCACGACGTACACACCGCGGTTCTGCTCGGGGCGGGTCTGGCGTTGGCGGCTGTGCACGCGCGAACACCACTTCCCGGCCGGGTGCGGCTGCTGTTCCAGCCCGCCGAGGAGGTGATGCCCGGCGGAGCGTTGGAGATGATTGCGGCGGACGCCCTCGACGGTGTCGGTCATGTCTTCGGGCTGCACTGCGACCCGGGTCTCGACGTCGGCCAGATCGGTCTCCGCGAGGGTCCGTTGACCGGCGCCGCGGACGCGCTGCACGTCAGGCTGACCGGCCGGGGCGGGCACACGTCACGTCCGCACCTGACCGAGGACCTCATCTACGCCCTGGGCCAGCTCGTCACCGAGCTTCCCGCAGCGCTGTCCCGTCGGCTGGACCCGCGTACGGGTGCCAGCCTGGTGTGGGGCGTGATCCGGTCGGGGTCGGCGCGCAACGTCATCCCCGCCAGTGGGGAGGCGGCCGGGACCGTGCGCATGCTCGACTCCGTCGCCTGGGCCGAGGCGGAGGGCCTGATCCGGAAGCTGATCGCTCAGATCGTCGCGCCGTACGGCGTCTCGGCGGAGGTCACCTACGTGCGGGGTGTCCCGCCGGTGGTCAACGAGGTCGCGTCGACCGGAATGCTCGTGCGTGCGGTGGAGGGCATCGTCGGCGAGAAGGCCCATGTCACGATCGCGCAGAGCCTGGGTGGTGAGGACTTCGCGTGGTACCTCGAGTCTGTTCCGGGGGCGATGGGCCGGCTGGGGACGCGGACGCCAGGCGGACCGACGTACGACCTGCATCAGGGCAACCTGCGCATCGACGAGGACGCGATCGCCCTCGGCGCCAAGGTCCTGGCGGCGGCAGCGGTCGAGGCGCTCGAAAGCAGCAGTGACGAGTGAAGTTACCGACTCGGTAACAAGTTCGGCCACATCACGCTTCCCGTGTCCTCGCTACGTCGTGACGGTATTAGGGTGACCCACGACCCGGCTCACCCTAGGGTCATCCCAGATCTCACATGCCTGTAGGAGGCGCCGTGAAGAAGACGTCACGAGCGGCAGCACTGATCGGTGTCGCCGCGTTGACCTTGGCCGGCTGCGGCGAGCGCGACACCGGCGCCCCTGCAGCCTCGGACTCGCCGTCGCAGGAGCCCGCGCAGAGCAACCCGCAGTTCAAGGCGTGCATGGTCTCCGACTCGGGCGGTTTCGACGACAAGTCGTTCAACCAGACCTCGCACGACGGCCTTGAGAGCGCAGTGCAGAAGCTGGGCATCAAGACCGCCGAGATCGAGTCGCAGTCGGACTCGGAGTACGCCGACAACATCAACGCTCTCGTGCAGCAGGACTGCAACGTCATCACGACCGTCGGGTTCCTGCTCGGCGACGCCACCGAGGCTGCGGCCAAGAAGAACCCCAAGGTCGACTTCTCCATCGTCGACTTCGCCTACGAGAAGGCTCCCGACAACCTCAAGGGCCTGACCTTCAACTCGGCCGAGCCCTCGTTCCTTGCCGGCTACCTGGCCGCCGGGATGTCGCAGACCGGTGTCGTCGGAACGTTCGGCGGCCTCCCGATCCCCACCGTCACCATCTTCATGGACGGCTACTGGGAGGGTGTGCAGCACTACAACGAGGAGAACGACGCCGACGTGAAGGTCGTCGGCTGGGACGAGAAGAGCCAGAAGGGCTCGTTCACCGAGGACTTCGAGGACAAGACCAAGGGTCAGACGATCGGCGAGAACATGATCACGCAGGGTGCTGACGTGATCTTCCCGGTCGCCGGACCAGCCGGCCTCGGTGGTCTGCAGGCAGCCCAGGACTCCGACGGGGAGGTCAAGGCAATCTGGGTCGACACCGACGGGTGCGAGAGTGCTGCTGAGTACTGCGACGTGCTGCTGTCCTCGGTGATGAAGGGGATGGACGTCGCCGTCGAGAAGTCCATCAAGGCATCGCTGGACAAGGAGTTCGACAACGAACCGTTCGTCGGCACGCTGGAGAACGAAGGCGTCGCGCTGGCGCCGTACCACGAGCTGGACTCCGAGATCCCGCAGGACCTCAAGGACCAGGTCGAGGAGCTGAAGCAGCAGATCATCGACGGCGAGGTGAAGGTCACCTCCCCCGCAGCTCCGTAGTAGTAAGCGAGGTTTCCGCGTCGGATCGGGGAGTGGGCATCGCGCCTCTCCCCGATCCGCGTCTAGGGTCAGACCATGACCAACCCGATGACCTGACGGCCCGCGTAGGGAGGGAACCAGCTGCATGCTTCTCGAGATCCGTGGCCTCACCAAACGCTTCGGCTCCTTCGTCGCCAACGATGAGGTCTCCTTGACCATCGAGCCCGGGGAGATCCACTGCCTGCTCGGTGAGAACGGTGCGGGCAAGTCCACGCTGATGAACATGCTCTACGGTCTGCTCGAACCCAGCGACGGTGAGATTCTCCTGGACGGAGAACGGGTGGCCTTCACCAGCCCCGGTGACGCGATCGGCGCGGGCATCGGCATGGTGCACCAGCACTTTATGCTGGTCCCTGTCTTCACCGTCGCGGAGAACGTCATGCTCGGACGCGAGCAGACGCGAGGACTCGGTGTACTGGACCGCGCCAAGGCGGCCGACCTGGTCCGCGACCTGTCCTCGAGGTACAAGCTAGCGGTCGAGCCGAACGCCCTCGTCGAGACACTTCCCGTGGGCGTGCAGCAGCGCGTCGAGATCATCAAGGCGCTCGCCAACGATGCGAAGGTGCTGATCCTCGACGAGCCGACGGCGGTCTTGACCCCGCAGGAGATCGACGAGCTGATGGAGATCATGGCCTCGCTCAAGGAGCAGGGCACCTCCATCGTCTTCATCACCCACAAGCTGCGCGAGGTCAAGGCGGTCGGCGACCGGATCACCGTGATCCGTCGGGGCAAGGTGGTGGGCACCACCGCACCGTCGACCTCGGAGGCGGATCTGGCCGAGATGATGGTCGGTCGCGCGGTGAGCCTCAGCGTGGACAAGGAGCCGGGCACCGCAGGCGAGCCGGTGCTGGAAGTCAAGAACGTCACGGTGATCGACTCGCGCGGAGCCACCGTCGTGAAGGATGTCTCCTTCGAGGCGCGAGCCGGGGAGGTGCTCGGCATCGCCGGCGTGCAGGGCAACGGCCAGACCGAGCTGATCAAGGCGCTCCTAGGCCTGGTCGAGCCCGCCGCCGGCAGGGTCTTCCTGGAAGGCCACGACATCTCGCGGCACGGGCCGCGCGACTGCCTGAGGTCCGGCATCGGCTACATCCCCGAGGACCGCTCGCACGACGGGTTCGTCGGAGGCTTCAGTGTCTGCGAGAACCTCGTCCTCGACCTGTACAAGAACGACGACTTCTCCAGAGGCATCGCCCTCAAGCGGGACGCAATCGCTGCGAACGCCAGAAACCGAATCGAGGAGTTCGACATCCGTACCGAGGACATGGACACCCCGGTGAGCGCCCTGTCCGGTGGGAACCAGCAGAAGGTGGTGGTCGCGCGCGAGTTCTCCCGGCCGCTGAAGGTGCTGATCGCCTCCCAGCCCACGCGCGGAGTGGACGTCGGCTCCATCGAGTTCATCCACAAGCGGATCATCGCGGCCCGGGACCGGGGGACCGCCGTGGTGATCGTCTCTACCGAGCTCGACGAGATCTTCGGGCTCAGCGACCGGATCGCGGTGATGTACGACGGCCGGATCGTCGGAACCGTGACGCCGGACATCGCGCGTGAGGAGATCGGGCTGATGATGGCCGGTGCCCACGGTGAGCAGCAGGAACGCGCGTCGTGACGCAGCAGGCCGAACCTCCCGGGACAAGACCGAACGAGGTCGAAAGTCACGAAGGCCGGACTGGCGCCCGGACCGGTGCCTTGCGTTCTTCCGCCAACTGGCTGCCGAGCGTCAAGGTCACTCTTGCCGCAGTCGTTCTGGCGCTGGTGGTCGGTGCTTTCTTGATCGTGGTCAGTGACCGTCGGGTCATCGAGTCGGCCAGCTACTTCTTCACCTATCCGTGGGACTTCTTCCGGTTCGCGGGCCAGGCGATCGGCCAGTCCTACTGGGCGTTGCTCACTGGTGCCGTCGGCTCTGGCGCGGCCATCAGCCAGACCCTGGAGCGAGCGGCGCCGCTGATCTGTGCTGGGCTCGGTGTCAGCCTCGCCTTCCGTGCGGGCCTGTTCAACATTGGTGCCCAGGGCCAGCTCATCATCGGCGCCGTATGCGCCGGTTATGTCGGTTTCACCTTCGCCCTGCCGACGGGACTGCACCTGGTAGTCGCACTCGCGGCAGGAGTGGCGGGTGGCGCGCTGTGGGGAGCGGTCGCCGGCCTGCTCAAGGCTCAGTCCGGCGCGCACGAGGTGATCACGACCATCATGCTCAACTACGTCGCGGCCTCCACACTCTTGTTCTTGCTCACCAAGGATGCCTTTCAGCGCAAGGGCAGCAACAACCCACGCAGCGACCCCGTCGACCAGACAGCCGTCTTCCCGAACATCCTCGGGTTCCACAGCGGGGTGTTCGTCGCTATCGCGGTGGCATTCGCGGTCTGGTGGCTGCTCGAGCGGAGCACGCTCGGTTTCGAGATGCGTGCGGTCGGGGCCAACGCGGACGCGGCGCGTACGGCGGGCATGAGCGTGGCCAAGGTCTACACGCTCACGATGCTGCTCGCCGGTGGGCTGGCCGGCCTCGCCGCCGTACAACAGATTCTGGGCCACCAGGACTCGCTGACCGCGAACGTGGCCGGTTCCCTCGGTTTCGACGCGATCACCGTGGCCCTGCTCGGTCGGGCGACCCCGTTGGGCACGGTGCTCGCCGGGCTGCTGTTCGGAGCCCTGGCCTCAGGCGGTGTGCAGATGCAGGCAAGCGAAGCCTCGACCCCGCTGGCACTCACCCAGGTTCTGCAGGCCCTGATCGTGCTGTTCGTCGCCGCCCCGGCTCTCGTGCGCGGCGTCCTACGCCTGCGTGACACCGGTGATGGCGCCTCGGTGTTGGCGAAGGGGTGGGGCTCGTGAGCACCGTCAGCGCTGCGACGCTCGATTCACCCCAGGTGCGGGACCGGGCCGACGTACGCCGTCAGGTCAAGCTGTTGGTCGTCCTCGGCATCCTCGCCGCGCTCCTGGTGTTCTTCGCGCTCTCGATCGAGAACTCCACGGTGCAGTACATCCTCGGAGACCAGGTCTCGATCGACTCCCCACCGCAGCCGCTTCCCGCCAAGCTGGTGGCGTGGACGGCGGCACTGGTGGCGACCATCGCGCTCGTGCTCGCGGCCGGCAACAAGGTCCCGAAGGACTGGAAGGGGGTTGCGCTCTACCTGGTGGTGGGGCTTGCCTTCTACGCGGGTTTCATCGTCTGGGCGTACTCCGACCAGGGCAGCGGTTTCCAGTCCGCGATCGCCAACCCTCTTCCGGGCACCGTCCGGATCGCCACCCCCCTGGCCCTCGGCGCACTGGCCGGATGCATGTGTGAGCGCGCCGGCGTGATCAACATCGCGATCGAGGCCCAGTTCCTGATGGGCGCCTTCTTCGCGGCGGTCGCCGCTAGCCTGGCCTTCAGCGCCTACATGGGCCTGCTGGGTGCGATCGTCGCCGGCGTCGGCGTCTCCGCCCTTCTCGCGGTCTTCTCGTTGCGCTACCTGGTCAACCAGGTAGTGCTCGGCGTGGTCCTGATCGCGCTGGCGTCCGGGCTGACCAGCTTCCTGCTGAGCCAGATTCCGAGCGACCCCGCGATTCTTCAGTACCTCAACGAGCCGCCACGCCTGGGAACCGTTCCGATCCCGTTGCTCTCCGGTATTCCCGTGATCGGTGAGGCGCTGTTCGACCAGACGGTCCTGGTCTACCTGATGTACCTGTCGGTCGCAGTCGTCTACTTCGTTCTCTTCCAAACCAAATGGGGGCTTCGTGTGCGCGCGGTAGGCGAGCATCCGAAGGCCGCCGACACCGTCGGCATCAAGGTCAACCGCGTCCGCTGGCAGGCCGTGCTCTTCGCGGGCGTTTTCGCCGGGCTCGGTGGCGCCTACTACACGGTGGGCTCGACCGGCGCGTTCGACAGGGACCTCTCGGCCGGCAACGGTTTCATCGCTCTTGCAGCAGTGATCATGGGCCGTTGGCACCCGGTCGGCGCCAGCATCGCAGCGCTGTTCTTCGGCTTCATGTGGAATCTACAGAGCCAGCTCAGCTTCGTGGACAAGATCCCGTCTCAGCTGCTCGGCATGACGCCGTACCTTGCGACGATCATTGCGGTCGCCGGTTTCGTTGGACGGGTCCGACCGCCGGCAGCCGACGGCGAGCCGTACGTGAAGAGCTGACGATGGAGAGCACCGAACACAGCTTCGACGGTGCGTTCGACTGGGACGGCCTTGCCGATGTGGCCCGGGAGGTCGCCGGCCGGGCCTACGCCCCGTACTCGCAGTACCGCGTCGGCGCTGCTGCCGTGGTCGACGACGGTCGGGTGGTGACCGGCTGCAACGTGGAGAACGCGGCGTACGGCGTTACCCTGTGCGCGGAGTGCGGCCTGGTGTCCTCGCTGCACGCCACGGGCGGCGGACGCCTCACCCACTTCGTCTGCGTCAACGGTCACGGAGACGTGATCATGCCCTGCGGGCGTTGTCGCCAGCTGTTGTGGGAGCACGGCGGAGAGGACTTGCTTGTCCTCACGGTGGCCGGGATCCGCTCCATGCGCGAGGTTCTCCCGGACGCCTTCGGCCCGGAGAACCTTACCGGTCGTGGCTGACATGGTTGTTCCTCGACCTTGTGGGTCGAGGCACAAGCACCGAATGGACTCGTCAGTCGACGATGCGCACTCCGAGGTACGACGGGACCCGCACCTTGAAGCGGCGGACCGACTGGCTGCCCGGTCGGTAGGTCGTCTCCTTGACCTTGCTGACCAAGGAGCCGTAGGTCCGCTGGCAGATGACCCTCTGGCCCGGCTTGAGCCGGACGGAGCCTCCCGCTGTGGTGGCCCTCGCCACGACCTTGCCGCGACCTGTTCACAGTGGCACCGCTTCGACCACTGCGAGGTTCTTGACGATGTGGGTGGACTTCCAGCAGCGCCGGCGGACGGACCACTGTCCGGGTCGCACCGGACTGCCGCCGAGGCGGGGACGCCCGACGCGACTCCGAAGTTGGAAGGATGAGGGTATGGCACAACGACATGACGCGGTGGAGATCATCATCGCCAAGCGCGACCATGCGGAGCTGAGCGACTCACAGATCGACTGGGTGGTCGACGCCTACACGACCGGTGCGGTCGCCGACGAACAGATGTCGGCACTGGCGATGGCCATCCTGCTGAACGGGATGACCCGCCGCGAGATCGCCCGCTGGACCAGGGCCATGATCGCGTCGGGGGAGCGGATGGACTTCTCCTCGCTCTCGTGGCCCACCGCCGACAAGCACTCCACGGGAGGCGTCGGCGACAAGGTCACCCTTCCGCTCGCGCCCCTGGTCGCCGCATGCGGTGTGGCCGTCCCCCAGCTGTCCGGACGGGGACTAGGGCACACCGGCGGGACGCTGGACAAGCTCGAGTCGATACCGGGATGGCACGCTTCACTGACGAACGAGGCGATGATGAGCCAGCTGGAGGACGTGGGCGCGGTGATCTGTGCGGCCGGTGCCGGGCTGGCACCCGCGGACAAGAAGCTCTACTCGCTCCGCGACGTCACCGGCACCGTCGAGTCGATCCCGCTGATCGCAAGCTCGATCATGAGCAAGAAGATCGCCGAAGGCACGGGAGCGCTGGTGCTAGACGTGAAGGTGGGCTCCGGAGCGTTCATGAAGGACCTGGACCGTGCCCGCGAGCTCGCGGAGACGATGGTCGCGCTCGGCGACGATGCGGGGCTGAGCACGGTGGCCATGCTCACCGACATGTCGACCCCACTCGGGCTGACGGCCGGCAACGCCCTGGAGGTGCGCGAGTCGGTCGAGGTGCTCGCCGGTGGCGGCCCGAAGGACGTGGTGGAGCTCACCGTAACCCTGGCCCGGGAGATGCTCCAGGCTGCAGGGGTGGACGGCGTCGACCCCGCAGACAAGCTGCGCGACGGCCCCGCGATGGACGTCTGGAAGCGGATGATCACCGCGCAGGGAGGCGACCCCGACGCGGAGCTGCCGGTTGCCCGTGAGCACACGGTTCTGCGGGCCGACTCCGACGGGGTGCTTGCCATGCTCGACGCTCTCGCCATCGGCCATGCCGCGTGGCGTCTCGGCGCGGGACGCGCGCGCAAGGAGGACCCGGTGCAGGCCGGAGCCGGCGTGGAGATCCACGCCAAGCCCGGCGACCGGGTCGCCAAGGGTCAGCCGTTGCTCACCCTGCACACCGACGAGGCCGACCGGTTCGACAGGGTGTTGGCGAGCCTGGAGGGCGGCGTGGAGATCGCGGCACCGGGCTCGTCGTACGCCCCCACAGCCCTCGTGCTCGACCGCATCGCCCCCTGACAGGTCAGCCCAGCAGGAGCACCACGGTCTCCGCGACACAAGCCGGCTTGTCCTCGCCTTCGATCTCGACGACGTACCTGGTCACCATCTGCTTGCCGGCGGGCACGTCACTGACGTCGGTGATCGTGGCGGTCGCCCGCACTCTCGCCCCGACCTTGACCGGGTTGGGGAAGCGAACCTTGTTGGTCCCGTAGTTCAGCTTGGCGCCAGGGGTCTCCAGGCTGAAGATCTGCGGGGTGAACTGGGGGATCAAGGAGAGCGTCAGGTAGCCGTGGGCGATCGTGCCGCCGAATGGCCCCTCCTTGGCGCGCCCGACGTCGACATGGATCCACTGGTGGTCACCGGTCGCGTCCGCGAATGCGTCCACCCGCTCCTGGTCGATGCCCAGCCAGTCGCTGGTGCCGAGATCCTCTCCGACAGCCGCCGTGACTTCGTCAAACGTCGTGAACACTCGCATGGTTCCCTTCCGGGTCGAGGTGCAAGGATGTCGCCATGGCCGAACTTATCGCTGCCCCGACTCGCATCCCGGTGCCGGGTGGCAAGGTGATCGAGGAGTACGTCGGACGCGTCACCACCGGTGCCGAGGCGGTCTCGGTGGCACACATGGTCGCCCCGGCAGCATGGAGCGAGCCTTCGCAGACACCCTCGTTCGACGAGATCACCGTGGTCCTGCGCGGGGTCGTGCTCGTCGACGTGCTATCCCCGGACGGGAGCGTCGACACGCTCGAGGTGCCTGCCGGACAGGCCGTCGTCACCGGGGCGGGGGAGCGGGTGCGTTACTCCACCGGCGAGATGGAGACCGAGTACGTCGCCGTGTGCCTACCGGCCTTCTCTCCGGAGTCGGCGAACCGCGACGAGCTGCCTGCATGACCACCCCACGAGACTGCCCGCTCCGTTCGCACTTCCGCGTGAACCTCGGATGAGCGAGCCGCTCGGACGTGAGCTGATCCGCCGCGCGCCCAAGATCGTCCTGCACGACCACCTCGACGGTGGTCTGCGTCCACAGACGATCCTCGATCTCGCAGGCGCTGTCGGCCACGAGCTTCCCGCGGTCGATGCCGAGTCGCTGCGGGCATGGTTCGTCGACTCGGCGAGCTCGGGGTCGCTCGAACGGTACCTCGAGACCTTCGAGCACACGGTGGCGGTGATGCAGTCGGTCGAGAACCTGAGGCGGGTGGCGCAGGAGTGCGTGGAGGACCTGGCCTCCGACGGTGTGGTCTACGCCGAGGTGCGCTACGCACCCGAGCAGCACCTCGCCGAGGACCTCACGCTGAACCAGGTCGTCGAGGCGGTCAGGGACGGGTTCCGCGCGGGGGAGGAGCGGGTGCGCAAGGACGGCAGGGTGATCGTCGTACGCCAGCTGCTGACCGCGATGCGGCACCAGGCACGCTCGCGGGAGATTGCCGAGCTGACCGTGCAGCACCGCGACGACGGGGTCCTCGGCTTCGACATCGCCGGCGCCGAGGCGGGGTACCCGCCGACGCGTCACCTCGACGCGTTCGAGTACCTCCAGCGCGAGAACGCCCACTTCACGATCCACTCCGGCGAAGGCTTCGGCCTTCCCTCGATCTGGCAGGCGATCCAGTGGTGCGGTGCGGACCGGCTCGGCCACGGGGTGCGGATCATCGACGACATCACGGTCTCCAACGACGGGTCACCGAAGCTCGGCCGGCTGGCGTCCTACGTCCGCGACAAGCGCATCCCGCTGGAGATGTGCCCGACCTCGAACGTCCAGACCGGCGCAGCGGCCTCGATCGCCGAGCACCCGATCGGGCTCCTCACCAAGCTGCGCTTCCGGATCACGGTGAACACCGACAACCGGCTGATGAGCGACACGTCTATGACCGGGGAGATGAACGCCCTCGTCGAGGCCTTCGGCTACGGCCTCGAGGACCTGCGCTGGTTCACGATCAACGCGATGAAGTCAGCCTTCCTGCCCTTCGACCAGCGGCTCAAGATCATCGACGAGACGATCAAGCCGGCGTACGCCGAACTAGGCGCGACGAGCTGACTCGACCAGCCAAGTGATGCGCGCATAGGCCTCCTCGGGCCGCAGTGGCGCGCATCCGAGGGTTACGGCCTGTGCGACTATGGCCGGCTCGGCCTTGAGCAGACGGAGGCCACGCCGGACCAACACCAGCGGCGGCTTGCGGTGCTCGCGGAAATCCCTCGACAGCCTCCGCCAGAACGTGACGACGCGGTGATGGTGCAGGCAGACTGCGTCTGCCAGCAGTCCGCGCTCCCGGCAGTCCCGGACGACCTCCTGGGCGAAGATGCCCTCGACGACGAAGTACGGCGATTCGGCCAGCGTCAGAGTCCGGTGACCGGTCCTCGCGTCGCGCGCGATGTCGTAGACGGGCACGTTGGCCTCGCCGTGGCGACACAGGTTCTCGATGGCCAGCATTGCTTCGTCGTGCAGCCAGGATCCGGGATCGTCCCAGTCGGGCATGGTGGCGCCGGGCCCCATCCCCCGGTGAGGAAGCGTCGGGTCGTCCCCGTCCCTGTAGAAGTCGTCCAGGTTGAGCACGGGCAGCCCCAGCCGGGCCGCGAGCCGCGACTTGCCCGAACCCGAGGGACCGGCGAGGACGACGACTCGTGCGCGCACGGAAGTCATTGTGGCGTGTCAGGCGACGTGGTGCGGTTGGTACTGGAGGGTGTCGGTGGCTGGGATGACGTCGACCGTGCTACCGGCGGCGTCGCCTGCCGCGTCGACGCGGGCAATGTCCCAGACGGCGTGCGCGGTGGTGGTGTTGCCGAGTGGGTGGGTGCCGGTGTGGTTGACGAGGAAGATCCAGCCGTGCGGTGAGCGCCACAGGTAGACGCCGGGTTCGGGTTGTCGCAGCCGCCATCGGCCGTGGGTCTTCAGGCGATGCGGAAACCGGGACAGAGGTCCGAGGTTGCCCAGGCCGGTCTGCCCCGGCGGCCCGCCCTTGGCGGGTGCCCGGTAGGGGATCGTGTGGTCGCGGTCCTTGCGACGCGACAGGTTGGTGCCATAAGGGGACACACAGGAGGGGTTGCGCAGGTGTAGCGCCTCGGCCATCGCGGCTGGGGCCTAGCCGTCGACCGGTGCCTGGTTCGCGACGTCGATCACCGGTTTCACGACCACGTTGCAATGTTGGAGGAAGTCGCAAGCCTGGTCGATGGTGATCGGGCCCACCCCTTCGAACCGGGCCACCCCGGCGGCGGCTCGGGTGAACGAGGTCTCGGACAGATGGACGTACAGCGTCGCTGGTGGCAGCAGCTTGCGCGGGTCCACCGTCATCGGTTTCACGAACGCGGTCGGGTCACCAGTGCACACCGGGTCGTCGGCATCGTTGTGCGCCGGATGCAGATCGCCCTCACCAACCTCGTCCGGGTCGTTCTCGTCGTCGGCGCCTGCGTCATCGGCGGCGTCCTCGTCGTCGCCCGGGCCGGCTCGGTTGCCGGTGTCGGGGTCGTCATCTTGGACCTGGGCGTAGTGGTGGAGCAGGGCGGCGGCGCGGATCGGGTTGGCCAGGATCCCCAGCGCTTTGGAGCGGCGTACCTCGACCGGGTCGGTGTCGCCTCGCAGGGCGAGGATCTGGGTGAGCCGGTCACACATCGCGAGGAAGAAGATCGCGTCTCCGGCTTCGGCTTTGGCGATGATCGTCTTCAGGCCGTACTCGTTGCTCCGGCCGGTGCGCACGAACCGCTCCATCGCCGCCGCGACCCGCCGGGCTTCCGCAGCCGTAGGGTCGGCCTCGATGATCTTGGCCTCCACCAGCGCCAGGAACCGGCCCCACGGCAACGCACCCATCCGGCACGTGGTCTGGTCGTCGAGCCAGTGAGCTTGTTCCAGCGACAGTCCCGCGACATGGGCCAGTTTGGCGACCTCGCGCGCCTGCCACACCCGCACGGTCCCGGTGGAGACGGTCGCCGCCCACAGCAACGGGTGCCGGTACTGCAGGTCCAGCGCGTCGCGCTGCAGGTTGTCCGCGGCGATGTAACCCACTCCTTGCAGGGCGCCGAACTCCGCGGTGCAGAACTCTTGCACTCGCGGTGTGCCCGGACCGCCGAGCTGGCGGCTGCGTTCCATCCCCGGCAGCACCCGACCCTCCGAGTCCAGGGCGTCGCCGCTGTGCAGGTTTGCCCAATGCGCGGCCAGGCACAGAATCCGGGCTTCGTGTTCAAGCACCCCCCGCATGCGCCTCGACGACCACCGCACAGGCAGCATCCCCGTCCAGCTCATCAATCCAGCTCGTGTCGAACATGAACCCAAACTATCGGCCGCCACCGACACTTTCTGGCCGAGAATCCCCTTACCCACAACAAAACCGAGAGACTGCCGTAGGCTGTGACTGCCACGGGCCTGGTGGCTCATTGGCTTGCCTATCGGTGGTAGGTGTGCTGTGAGCAGGTGTATTTTCGCCACGTGACTTCGCGTCAGAACAAAATGTTGTCTCCGTTGCCAAGGCGATGGACGTGGCGCTGAATGAACATCTGATCGGGCCTGGCCAGCCCCGCCAGAAGGCGTTTGGATCCGTTCCCCAGGCGGTACGCCACTGATGGGCAGCTCGTATCCAAGCTCGAAGGCGGTGAGTGGGCACTCGTCCAGCTCGGTGAGTGGTCCCACATGGACCTGATCAAGAAGGCACTGAGCCGTCAATCCTCCTTGGCAGCGACGGCACTCGACGACTCAGCGGTTCGGCAGCTTGTCGGAGAGATCAAGTCCAAGGTGAGAGCCGCTCGTTCCTGAGCTGGTGCCGACCAGGATGGAGACCATGACCCAGGACGATCGCGAGCGGCTGCGCGACACCTTCGACACGGCTGCCTCGCGCTACGATCGCGCGCGTCCCGACTACCCCGACCAGTTGATCGAAGAGCTGATCACGATCACCGGCATTCGTCCCGGGGACCGTTTGCTGGAAGTGGGGTGCGGGACCGGAAAGGCGACCCGCGCGTTGGCCGCCCGCGGGTTTCAGATCACCGCAGTGGAGCTGGGACCCGACATGGCAAGCGTCGCCCAGCAGCAGCTTTCAGACCTGCCCAACGTGGAGGTCGTGCATGCTGACTTCGAGACCTGGGATCCGCCGGCAGGTGAACCGTTCGTGCTCGTGTTCGCTGCCACTGCTTGGCACTGGCTCGACCCGGCCAAGGCGTACCTGCGCGCCGCCGCAGCACTGGGGCAGGGGGGTCGCCTCGCGGTGTGGTCCGCGACCCACGTGTTCCCCGAAGACGCCGATCCGTTCTTCGATGAGATCCAAGATGTCTACGACGAGATCGGCGAAGGCATGTCGGCGGGAGCACCTCGCCTGCGGGCGGGGTCGCTCCCAACCATCGACCTCGGCCGGGCCAGTGGTGGGCGGTTCGAGACCATCGCGATCCGCCAGTTCGACTGGGAGACGGTGTACGACTCGGAGCCGTACATCGACCTGCTCACCACGTTTTCCGGCCACATCGCGATGAAGGACTGGCAGCGGGAAAGACTCTTCGGGGAGATTCGCCGAAGGCTACTGGCACGCCCTAGCGGTCTACTTCGACGCCATTGGGGGGCGGCGTTGCAGATCGGGCGCAAGCAGGCCGAATGAGCGGCGACCCGTCAGTGCTTCTTACCGGGCGGGACGATCTCGGTCTTGTTCTTCGTGTCCGACTTCGCGTGCTTGTCGGCGCGCTTCTCCTTCAAGGACTTGCCCGCCTTCTTGGACATGTGCTGTCGAGGTGACTTGTCGGCCATGGTCGCTCCTGGTCGGAAGGTCGGTGGGCTCCGCTGCTCCGAGAGTACGCGCATAGCTGTCGATGCGCTTGACGGGTGTTGCTACACGCCGATCGGGTGCCAGACGGTCTTCGTCTCCAGGAACGCGGTGAGCCGACCGATGCCGGGATCCTCCGTCCAGTCCTCGCCTCCTGGCCGCCGTACTCGCTTGAGGTTCTCGGCGGCCGCCTCCTCGAGCGCGCGTGCCTGCTGGGCGTCCTCGATGCCGGTGAGGTCGATCGCGTTGACATCCATGTGTGAGGCCAGCCACGGCGCGATCTCCGTCGCGGAACCGGTGAGCACGTTGACCACCCCTGCGGGGACGTCGGAGGTCGCCAACACCTCCGAAAGGGTGATCGAGGGCAACGGGCGAGCGTACGACGTGACGACGACGACCGTGTTCCCGGTAACGATCACCGGGGCCAGCACGGAGACCAGTCCCAGGAGCGAGGAGTCCTCCGGTGCGAGGACAGCGACCACGCCTGTGGGCTCGGGCAGCGAGAAGTCGAAGTACGGCCCGGCGACGGAGTTCGTGCTCCCGACGACCTGGCCGATCTTGTCCGCCCAGCCGGCGTACCACACGAGCCGGTCGATCGAGAGGTCGACTGCTTTCTCGGCCTGCCGCCTGGTCAGACCCTCGCCGCGCTGCACCTCGTCGACGAACTGGACGCGACGGCCTTCCATCAGCTCGGCAACCCGGTAGATGACCTGGGCACGGTTGTAGGCGGTCTTCCCCGACCAGCCTCCGAAAGCCGTACGAGCGGCCACGACGGCGTCGCGGACATCCTTACGCGAGGCCTGCGAGGCGTTCGCGAGGAAGTTGCCCCTGCTGTCGTTGACGACGTAGGAGCGGCCGGACTCCGACCGGGGAAACGCGCCCCCGATGTAGAGCTTGTAGGTCTTGCGCACCTCGATGCGGACCGTCGGTGCGGACGCGGTGCGGTCTTCACTCGGCAAGGTAGGCCTCCAACCCGTGTCGGCCGCCCTCGCGACCATAGCCGGACTCCTTGTAGCCACCGAACGGGCTCGTCGGGTCGAACTTGTTGAACGTGTTGGCCCAGACCACCCCGGCACGCAGCTTGTCGGCCGCCCAGAGGATCCGCGACCCCTTGTCGGTCCACACACCGGCCGACAGGCCGAAGGGCGTGTTGTTGGCCTTCTCGACTGCCTCGGCAGGGGTGCGGAAGGTGATCACCGAGAGCACCGGCCCGAAGATCTCCTCACGAGCGATCCGGTGTGCCTGCGAGACGCCGGTGAAGAGCGTGGGCGGGAACCAGAATCCGTGCTGTGGCAGGTCGCACGGAGGTGACCAACGGCCGGCGCCCTCGGCCTCGCCGACTCCGGCGAGGTCGCGGATCTTCGCCAGCTGTTCGGCGGAGTTGATCGCGCCGATGTCGGTGTTCTTGTCCAGTGGGTCACCGAGCCGGAGCGTCGTCATCCTCCGTTTCAACCGAGCGAGCACGTCGTCGGCCACCGACTCCTGCACCAGAAGCCGTGAACCCGCGCAGCACACGTGCCCCTGGTTGAAGAAGATCCCGTTGACGATCCCCTCGACCGCCTGGTCGATGGGCGCATCGTCGAAGACGATGTTGGCGGCCTTGCCCCCGAGCTCGAGGGTCAGTTTCTTGTCGGTCCCGGCGACCGCCTTCGCGATGGAGCGGCCCACGTCGGTCGACCCGGTGAACGCCACCTTGTCGACGTCGTCGTGGGTGACCAGGGTGCGGCCCGTCTCGCCTGCTCCGGTGATGATGTTCACCACTCCAGGAGGAAGCTCGGCCTGCTGGCAGATCTGGGCGAACAGCAAAGCGGTCAGCGGGGTGGTCTCGGCCGGCTTCAGCACGACGGTGTTGCCGGTGGCCAACGCGGGCGCGATCTTCCACGCCAGCATGAGCAGAGGGAAGTTCCACGGGATCACCTGGGCGGCGACGCCCAGAGGTCGGGGAGAGGCACCGCTTCGCCCATGCCTCGGCAAGGCGTACTCGAGCTTGTCCGCCCACCCGGCGTAGTAGAAGAAGAACGCCGCCACGAGAGGCACGTCCACGTCGCGTGACTCGCGGATGGGTTTACCGTTGTCGAGGGTCTCCAGGACGGCGAGCTCCCGGGACCGTTCCTGGATGATGCGAGCGATCCGGTAGAGGTACTTCGACCGCTCCCGCCCCGACATCCGCGACCACACCCGTGTCTGGGAACGCCGTGCGGCTCGCACCGCGACGTCGACATCGTGAGCGGACGCCTCACTGACCTCAGCCAGCACCTCCTCGGTCGCCGGGTTGATCGTCTTGAACGACCGGCCGTCAGTGGGGTCAGCGAACTCCCCGTCGATGAACAGGCCATAGGAGGAAGCGATGTCCACGACGGAACGTGACTCAGGAGCCGGTGCATAGTCGAACATCGCGCGCGTCGTACTCGTGGCCGCGCTGTCTCTCACGGAGTCCTCAGAGGCTCCGCTGCCGTCTGCGGTCACAGATTGCTCAGCCATGTCAGTCCAACGTGAAGTAGTCGGGACCGGAGTAACGACCGGTCTTGATCTTGGTTCGCTGCATCAGCAGGTCGTTGAGCAGGGTCGAGGCGCCGAACCTGAACCATGCCGGGTCGAGCCAGTCGGATCCGGCGACCTCGTTGACCATCACGAGGTACCGGATCGCCTCCTTGGTCGCCCTGATTCCACCCGCGGGTTTCACGCCGACCATCCTTCCGGTCGCTTCGCGGAAGTCGCGGACCGCCTCGAGCATCACCAAGGTGCCCGGCATCGTGGCCGCGGGCTGGACCTTGCCAGTCGAGGTCTTGATGAAGTGGGCACCGGCCATCATCGCCAGCCAGGACACGCGCCGGATGTTGTCGAAGGTCTGCAGCTCGCCGGTTTCGAAGATCACCTTCAGATGGGCGTCGACGCCGTCGGGGCGTGCGCACACCATTTTGACCGCGACGATCTCCTCGAACACCTCCAGATAGCGGCCGGACAGGAACGCGCCGCGGTCGATCACCATGTCGATCTCATCGGCTCCGGCTTCGACGGCGTTCCGGGTGTCAGCCAGCTTGATGTCACGAGCAGCGCGACCGGAGGGGAAGGCTGTGGCGACCGACGCGACGAGCACGCCGCTGGTGCCGAGCGTCTGCCTGGCAACTTCTACCATGTCGGGGTAGACGCAGACTGCCGCAGCCGACGGACACGTGGGGTCAGCCGGGTCGGGGCGGATGGCTTTCGAGCTGAGGGCCCGCACCTTGCCCGGTGTGTCCTGGCCCTCGAGCGTCGTGAGGTCGACCATGGTGATCGCCAGGTCGATCGCATACTGCTTCGCGGCGGCCTTGACCGAACGGGTTGCCAAAGTCGCTGCGCGGGCTTCTGCGCCAACCTGGTCCACACCCGGAAGGCCGTGCAGGAACCTGCGCAGCGAAGAGTCAGACGAAGTCGCCTCGGCGAAGTCCGAAGTCGTGGCAGTCACCGGGCCAGCATAGTTCCGGGGCCGTGTCAGCAGTGATCGGTGGCGTCGCCGGCAGGAAGCGACAGCGTCGGTATCACAGGCCGGCGGCTCGCGTCAGATCGGAGCGGATCGCGTCGAGTCGCCCGGCAGCGGCGATCCTTGCTGCGTCGACCGCTCCGTCCTGGCCACCGGTCACGGGCACCACGACCTCGAGGTAGCACTTGATCTTCGGCTCCGTCCCCGAAGGTCGCACGATCACCCGGGCGTCGTCGGAGAGCCGGTAGCGCAGGCCGTCGGTGGAGGGGAGGTCCGCGGATCCCTCGGAGAGGTCGTCGACCCGATCCACGCGCAAGCCTCCGAGCTCGCGGGGAGGTGCTGCCCGCAGTCGCGCCATCGCCTCTGCGATCAAAGCAAGGTCGCTGACTCGCACCGACAGCTGGTCCGTGGCATGCAGGCCGAAGGTGCGGGCGATCGTGTCCAGCTGGTCCTGAAGGGTTCGACCCTGTGCCTTGAGTGTCGCTGCGAGCTCGGCGATCAGCACCAGAGCGGAGACCCCGTCCTTGTCCCTGACAAGCTCTGGGGCCACGCAGTAGCCGAGGGCCTCCTCGTAGCCGAACGCGAGCCCCTCGATGCGGCCGAGCCACTTGAAGCCGGTCAGCGTCTCGCGGTACTCCTGCCCGTACACCGGAGCCATCTTGCCCAGCAGTGACGACGAGACGATCGAGGTCGCGTAGACGCCGCGCACGCCGCGCCGCAGCAGGAAGTCACCGAGCAACGCGCCCACCTCGTCACCACGCAGCATCCGCCACCCGGCCAAAGTCGGGGTTGCGACTGCACACCGGTCCGCGTCGGGGTCGTTGGCCAGCACGATGTCCGCGCGCACCTCAGCCGCCAGCTGCATCGAGAGGTCCATCGCTCCCGGTTCCTCGGGGTTCGGAAACGTCACCGTGGGGAAGTCGGGGTCCGGCGCTGCCTGCGCCGTGGCCACGTGCGGCGGGTCGAACCCTGCCCGCTTCATCACCTGAATGACGCTCTCCCCGCCCACGCCGTGCAGGGGCGTGTAGACCGAGACGAGCCCGCGGGGCCCGCTCGGTGATACCAGCGCGCTGACCCGGTCCAGGTAAGCCTCGAGGACGCCGTCGTCGAGAACCTCCCACTCCTCACCTCTCGGCACCTGGAAGAGGGCGCCGACGGCGTCGATCGCTGCGGAGATCTCGGTATCCGCCGGCGGGACGATCTGGCTTCCGTCGCGAAGGTAGACCTTGTAGCCGTTGTCCTGCGGTGGATTGTGCGACGCGGTGACCATGACGCCCGCGACACATCCGAGAGTGCGGACCGCGTAGGCGAGGACCGGGGTCGGCATCGGCCGGGGGAGCACCTTCGCCCGGAACCCTGCGCCGACCATGACCGCAGCGGTGTCCTGGGCGAACACCGGAGAGTTGTGGCGGGCGTCGTACCCGATGACGACGCTGTCGCCGGAGGCCGCACCGTTTCCCAGCAGGTACGACGCCAACCCGGCCGCCGCGCGGATGACCACGACCCGGTTCATCCGATTCGACCCAGCGCCAAGAGCACCCCGCAGACCGGCGGTGCCGAACTCCAGACGACCCGCGAACCTGTCCGCGAGCTCGGCGGCCGCCTCGTGGTCGTGCTCGCTCTCGACGCGGGTGAGAAGCAGTTCCAGCTCACGTCTCGTCCTGGCGTCAGGATCCTCCGCCGCCCAGGCATGCGCACGGGTGATCACTTCACTCAGGCTGCTCGGAGTCCTCGTCTGGTCGCTCGATCGGGTCATGTCGGGAAAGGCTAACCTCGATCCGAGGAACGCCGTCGAGGGCCAAGTCTCAGAACCGTTCAGAGCACCCGTTGTTGTGCTGACCGGTCCGAGACTCACCCTCTCGCGTAACCTCGTGAAACCTGAGAGGACGAGATCATATGTCCGTCACTACCGACCGTGACCTGGCTTCGCCCTGGCTGAGCGAGGTCGACTGCTCGGTCGACGAGCTTCGGGCTCTGATCGCCACGGAGACCCGGCTTCCCGACTACCCGCACGCCGTCGAAGTCAGTCACAACGTGCCCGTCTACGACAGTCGCCAGCTTCGTCATGCCATGGCGACAGTCGCCTCCAGGGGCGGCAGGAGCGGGCGCGCTCGACAGATGTTGCAGGCCGAGCTCGCACGTGCCCTCTCGGACGGCCCGGGCATCGTCGTGCTCGCCGGTGCCTTCGAGGCAGACGTGGTCGACCGGGCCAGCAGCGTCTTCGACGACATGATCTCCGAGCAGCGAGCCAGCGGGGCGGACGTCGGGGACCACTTCGCGAAACCGGGTGCGAACGACCGGGTCTGGAACGCGCTGGAGAAGCTCGCGGTCGCCGATCCGGATGTCTTCGTCGACTACTACGCCAACGACATGCTCGCGGTGGTCAGCGCCGCTTGGCTGGGGCCGGGGTATCAGGTGACATCGCAGGTCAACGTGGTCAATCCGGGTGGCGCGGGCCAGACGATGCATCGTGACTACCACCTCGGGTTCTGTGAAAACGAGGTCGTTGCCCAGTACCCCGCCCACGTGCACCGGCTGTCCCAGTTCCTCACCCTGCAGGGGGCCGTGGCGCATTGCGAGATGCCGGTAGAAAGTGGGCCGACGCTCTACCTCCCGCACTCGCAGAAGCTCCTCTCCGGCTACTTGGCCTGGCGGCTTCCCCGGTTCCACGACCTCTTCGAGACCGATGGGGTGCAACTGCCGCTGGCGAAGGGCGACGCGGTCTTCTTCAACCCGGCACTGTTCCACGCTGCCGGCAGTAACCACACTGCCGACATCCGGCGGATGGCCAACCTGCTTCAAGTGTCGTCTGCTTTCGGGCGGGCAATGGAGACGGTCGACCGGGCCCGCACGACGGCCGCGATCTTTCCTGCGCTGCAACAGCGGCGTGCAGCCGGGATGGACGCCGCAGCGTTGCGAAACGCCCTGGCATCGGCGGCCGAGGCGTACGCGTTTCCCACCAACCTCGATCTGGACCAGCCTGTCGGCGGGCTTGCCCCGCAGACCCAAGCCGAGCTGGCCTGGGAGGCACTCGAGCAGGAGTGGAAGCCTCCGCAGCTGGACGAGCGGCTGCGGGCGTACGCGGCGCGGCGTCGGACGCACGAGTGAGGGTGTGTCGCGAGGAAGGAGGCGATGACCTGCGTCTGGGTGTTCCCTGTGGCCGCCTGCAGCCTCAGCGCTCGACCAGAGTGACCTCGAACGAGTAGGTCTCGGCCCGGTAGACGTGGTCGCCGTACTCAACGACCCGTCCTTGGTCGTCGTAGGCCGTGCGCTGCATGGTGAGCAGGGGCGCGCCGTCGGGCTCGCCGAGCAACTCGGCCTCGGCCGGGTTGGCGCCGCGCGCACCGATCCGCTGCCGGGCAATCCGCATGTGCGTCCCTGCGGCGCGGATCAGCCGGTAGAGCCCGTTCTCCTCGAGGTCCTCGTCCCTGGCCTCGAGCAAGTTGTCCGGCAGCCAGTTGCGGAGGATCGCGAGGGGCACGCCGTCGGCAAGGCGGACACGCTCGAGATGAAGAACTGGTTCGCCCGGTGTGAGCGCGAGCTCCTCGGCGACCTGGGGGGGCGCTGGCGCGACTGTGTTGAGCAGGATCTTCGTCGCGGGTCTTTGCCCGCTGCTGGCGAGGTCGTCATAGAGACTGGTCAGCTCGACCTCCCGGCGGACTCGGCCCCTGCTGTGCACCACCTGCGTTCCCACTCCCCGCTTTCGAACCAGCAGCCCTTTGCTCACCAGCTCCTGGATCGCCCGGCGCATCGTTGGCCGCGACAAGCCGAGCCGGTCCGCGAGGGCCACCTCGTTGTCCAGCTTGTGTCCCGGCTCCAGAGCACCGGACTGGATTGCGTGCTCGAGCTGGGCCGAGACCTGGAAGTAGAGCGGAACCGGACTGTGGCGGTCGACAGAGAGGGACAAACGAGGCGAGAGCGTCACAGCGAGATCATACCGCAAAGTCAGATAGACAGATTGTTAGAACAAACTCTTGACGTGGAAGACGGATGGCGGCAACACTTCTGTCATCGCCTGGACACAGCAGCACGGAGGAGGAGGACGGTCGCATGCGTATCGGGCTCCTCGGGGTCGGCCGCATCGGCGGCGCGCACGCCGAGGTCGTGCAGCGGCACCCTGACGTCGACAGCCTCGTGTTGGCCGACGCCACTCCCGGCCGGGCCGCGGAGGCCGCGAAGCACCTCGGCTGCGACAGCGCTAGCGACGTCGACGAGGTCATCGCCTCCGGGGTGGACGCACTCGTCATCGCCAGCGCCACCGAATCTCACGCCGACCTGATCGTGGCGGGTGCTCGTGCCGGACTGCCGATGTTCTGTGAGAAGCCGGTCGCACCCGATGTCGAGACGTCACGCCGTGTCGCCGACGAGGTGCGGCGGGCAGGAGTGCAGGTGCAGATCGGCTTCCAGCGACGCTTCGACACCGGCTACGGTGCAGCGCGCCAGGCACTGCGCGAGGGCATGGTCGGTGATCTGCACCGCGTGCACGTGGTGACCGCCGACGAGAAGCCGCCGCACTCGTCGTACATTCCCACCAGCGGGGGGCTCTACCGCGACTGTCACATCCACGACTTCGACATCCTGCGCTGGGTCACCGGTCGCGAGGTGGTCGACGTGACGGCCTTCGGCTCCAACCGCGGTGCCGACTTCTTCCGCGAGGGCAACGACGTCGACAACTCCGCCGCTGTGCTCCGCCTCGACGACGACACGCTGGTGACCCTGCAAGGTTCACGCTACAACGGCGCCGGCCACGACGTACGGATGGAGCTCGCAGGCACCGACAGCACCTACGTCGTGGGCCTGAGCGATCGCACGCCGATGAAGTCGGCCGAACATGGCATGACCTTCCCCGGCGGTGAGCCCTGGCCCAACTTTTGGGTGCGCTTCACCCCGGCGTACGTCGCGGAGATGTACGCGTTCGTGAGGGTGGCAAAGAACTCCGCCCCGAGCCCGTGCACCGTCGACGACGCGCTGGCAGCGCTCTACGTCGCTGAGGCCGCCGACCTGTCCATGCGTCAAGGCCGTCGTGTCGAGGTCGAGGAGGTGGCCAAGTGAGCGATCTGATCAGCCGCATCGCAGCCGCGCCGATCTCCTGGGGTGTCTCGGAGGTGCCGGGATGGGGTTACCAGCTCGAGCCCGAACGGGTGCTGCGCGAGATGGGCGACCTCGGAATCACTGCGACCGAGTTCGGGCCGGCCGGGTTCCTTCCCGTCGACCCCGAGGCGAAAGCCACGGTGCTGCGCCACCACGGCCTGCGGGCCGTCGGTGGCTTCCTCCCGGTGCTGTTGCACGACTCCGGCCACGACCCGCTCCCCGAGGTGAATGCCTTTCTCGACGGCTGCATTGCGTCCGGGGCCAGTGTCGTCGTGCTCGCTGCGCACACGGGCGCCGAGGGGTATGACGAGCGTCCTGAGCTGGATGGGGCCGGGTGGAGGACCCTGCTGGGAAACCTCGACCGAGTCGACGTGCACGCCCGCCGCCGTGGAGTCGTGGCATCGTTGCACCCGCACGTCGGCACCATGATCGAGCAGAAGGCCGAGGTCGAGCAGGTGCTGGCTGGATCGGGCATCGGGCTCTGCGTCGACACCGGGCACCTACTCGTTGGCGGCACCGACCCCGTCGCGCTCACCGAGGAGCACGTCGACCGGGTCGTGCACGTGCATCTCAAGGATGTCGACCAGTCGGTCGCGGATCGTGTGGTGTCCGGCGAGGTGACCTTCGGGGACGCCATATCGGAGGGACTGTTCCGGCCGCTCGGCTCTGGTGACGTCGGCATCGCCGAACTCGTGCAGGCGCTGGAAGGCGCCGGGTACGACGGGTGGTACGTGCTGGAGCAGGACATCAAGCTCACGGGTGAGCCCGAGGGCACAGGCCCGCTGGGTGATGTCCGTGCCAGCCTGGACTTCCTGCGCAGGGTTGCGGTATGACCGAGCACTTCGACGTCATCACGCTCGGCCGGATCAGCGTCGATGTCTACCCCGAACAGGTTGGTGTCGGCTTGGAGGACGTGACGACGTTCGCCAAGTTCCTCGGCGGCAGCCCGACCAACGTCGCCGTCGCCGCAGCACGGTACGGCCGGCGCAGCGCAGTGATCACCCGGGTGGGAAACGATCCGTTCGGACGCTACCTACGCCGCGCGCTGAGGGGGTACGACGTCTCCGACGTCTTCGTCCGCGAGGTCGACCACCTGCCGACACCGGTGACCTTCTGCGAGATCTTCCCACCGGACAACTTCCCCCTGTACTTCTACCGGGCGCCGAAGGCACCGGACCTGGAGATCTATGCAGACCAGCTTGACCTGGACACGATCCGGCATGCAGACATCTTCTGGGCCACGGTCACAGGCCTGTCCCAGGAGCCGAGTCGCAGTGCGACCCTTGCCGCGCTAGAAGCCCGGGGCAGGTCCGGCATCACCATCTTGGACCTCGACTACCGGCCGATGTTCTGGCCGCATCCGGAGGAGGCGACCGTGGCGGTGCGCCAAGCCCTCGAACACGTCACAGTGGCGGTCGGCAACCGCGAGGAGTGCGAGGTCGCCGTCGGCGAGACCGAGCCCGCAGCAGCAGCGGCAGCACTGCGCGAGCGTGGCGTCGACCTCGCGGTGGTGAAGCAGGGCCCCCGGGGAGTCCTCGCGGTGGACGACACGGGGATGGTCGAGGTCCCCCCTGTCCCGGTCGACGTGATCAACGGCCTCGGTGCCGGTGACGCGTTCGGTGGCGCCCTGTGCCACGGCCTGCTGTCGGGCTGGGACACCGGGCGAGTGATGAAGTTCGCCAACGCAGCGGGCGCTATCGTCGCAGGACAGCTGTCCTGCTCCGAGGCGATGCCTACATCCGATGTCGTCGAAGCCAGACTGAAGGATGTCTCATGATGGACAGTGAGATGCTCAGCGACATCGTGGCTACCCGGGTCCACCGGCCGGCGGAGATCGCTGCTGCTGCCGTGGCCCGGCGGCGCCGTGCCGATCTGATGGGGGAGAGCGGCCGGTTGATGCTGATCGCGGCCGACCATCCCGCCCGCGGGGCACTGCGCGTCGGTCAGGACCCACTGGCGATGGCCAACCGTGCCGACTTGTTGCGACGACTGGAGACTGCGCTCGAGCGGCCAGGGGTCGACGGCTTCCTCGGCACACCGGACCTGGTAGAAGATCTGCTCCTCGCGGGTGCTCTTGACGACAAGATCGTGCTTGGCTCCATGAACCGTGGAGGTCTGGCCGGCACCGCCTTCGAGATCGACGACCGGTTCACTGCCTACGACGTCGAGGCGATCGCCGAAGCGGGCTTGGATGGCGGGAAGATGCTCTGCCGTATCGACCCCGACGATCTGTCGACCGTGACCACACTGCAGGCATGCGCCGAGGCGGTCAGCAGCCTCGCCCGGCGCAAGCTGGTGGCACTGGTCGAGCCGTTCATCTCCCACCGCGTCAACGGGCGGGTCTTCAACGACCTCTCGACCGAGGCCGTGGTCCGCTCGGTCACCGTCGCCGTCGCGTTGGGCAGCACCTCGGCGTACACCTGGCTGAAGATGCCGGTAGTCGACGACATGGAACAGGTGGCCGGAGCCTCCACCCTTCCGGTCCTGCTGCTCGGCGGCGAGGCGAGCGTGGACCAACCGAACACCTTCGACCGGTGGCAGCGGGCACTGAAGCTCCCGACCGTACAAGGCATGGTCGTCGGCCGGGCGCTCCTCTACCCACCCGACGGCGACGTCGCCGCAGCAGTGGACAAGACGGTAGGGCTGCTGTGAACGGCAGGGCACGTCACGTGGAGGCGACCCCCGGCGACCTGGAGGTACTGCCCGGTTCCGCCGGATGGACCTATGCAGGCCTGCGGGTGCTCGTCCTCCAGCCGGGCGAGAGCCGCAGCTTCGAGACGGGCGAGGAAGAGATGGTCGTGCTGCCGCTGATCGGTGGATGCACGGTCTCCTGCGACGGGACAAGCATCGAGGTCCAGGGCCGCAACGGAGTTTTCACCCGGGTCAGTGACTTCGTCTACGTGCCGCGTGAGGCCTCGGTCACCGTTGCCTCGGCATCCGGCGGTCGGTTCGCGCTGCCCTCGGCGGTCTGCGACAAGCTGCTGCCGTTCCGGTACGGCGCTGCCGACGACGTCCCGGTGGAGAGCCGCGGAGCAGGCGCATGCAGCCGACAGGTCAACAACTTCTGCGCCGCCGGTGTGTTCGAGACCGACAAGCTGATCGCGGTGGAGGTACTCACCCCGGCCGGTAACTGGTCGTCGTACCCGCCCCACAAGCACGACGAGGACCGCGCTGGGAAAGAAAGCGTGCTGGAGGAGATCTACTACTTCGAGGTCTCCGACGGCCCTGAGGGGCCGGGCGTCGGCTATCAGCGGGTGTACGGCACCGAGGGTCGTCCCGAGGATCTGCTGGCCGAGGTGCGCACCGGTGACGTGGTCACAATCCCGCACGGATGGCACGGGCCGTCGATGGCCGCACCCGGCTATGACCTGTACTACCTCAACGTGATGGCCGGGCCGAGCCACGAACGGGCATGGCTGATCTGTGACGACCCCCGGCACAGCTGGGTGCGCAGCACCTGGGAGTCCCAGCAGGTCGACGCACGGTTACCTCTGACGAGCACGGACGAGAAGGAGCGGGTGAGTGCGCCATGAGCATCAGACTGACAGTGGCCCAGGCCACCGTACGGTTTCTCGCCCAGCAGTACACCGAACGGGACGGTGTCGAGCGCAAGCTTTTCGCTGGTTGCTTCGGGATCTTCGGGCACGGGAACGTCGCCGGTATCGGGGAGGCGCTGCTCGAGGCCGAGCTCAACTCCTCTGGCGCGCTCCCGTACTGGACCGCCCGCAACGAGCAGGGTGCTGTGCACGCAGCCAGCGCCTACGCGCGGATGAACAACCGGCTCACCGCCCTCGTGGTGACGGCATCGGTCGGTCCCGGCGCGACCAACATGCTCACCGGAGCGGCGCTGGCGACGATCAACCGGCTCCCTGTACTGCTGCTTCCCAGCGACATCTTCGCCACCCGGGTCTCCTCGCCGGTGCTCCAGGAGCTGGAGGACCCCACGGGCTACGACGTGTCGGTCAACGACGCGTTCCGCCCGCTGTCGCGGTTCTTCGACCGTGTGTGGCGCCCTGAGCAGCTTCCGGCTGCGCTGCTCGGCGCGATGCGTGTGCTCACCGACCAAGCACAGACAGGTGCCGTGACGCTCGCCCTGCCGCAGGACGTGCAGGCCGAGGCCCACGACTGGCCGGAGGGTCTGTTCGAGCGGCGTGTGTGGCATGTGAGCCGTCCGATGCCCGACCCGGCCGCACTCGAGCGAGCGGTCACCGCGATCCGGGCTGCCGAGCGGCCACTGGTGGTCAGTGGTGGGGGCACCATCTACTCGGAGGCGACCGAGGCGCTGCGCGCCCTGGCAGAGGCGACCGGTGTGCCGGTGGCGGAGACCCAGGCGGGCAAGGGCTCGTTGCCCTACGACCATCCCGGCTCACTCGGCGCGATCGGTAGCACCGGCACGACGGCGGCGAACGCGATCGCGCGAGAAGCGGACCTGGTGCTCGGTATCGGCACCCGCTACAGCGACTTCACCACTGCCTCACGCACGATCTTCGCCAACACCGACGTCCGCTTCGTCAACCTGAACGTCGCCGGTGAAGACGCCCACAAGCAGGCAGGCCTCGCACTCCAGGCTGACGCGCGCCGCGGCATCGAGGCGCTGACCGAGCAGCTGCAAGGATGGCGCGTCGACCCGGCGTACTCCCAGCAGGCGCTCGAGCTCGCCCAGCAGTGGGACGCCACGGTCGAGCGGGCCTACCACCTCGGTTCGGCACCGTTGCCCGCCCAGTCGGAGATCATCGGGGCAGTCAACGACATGTCCGACGCACGCGACGTCGTGGTGTGCGCGGCCGGGTCCATGCCCGGCGACCTCCACAAGCTGTGGCGCACCCGCGACCCGAAGGGGTACCACGTCGAGTACGGCTACTCCTGCATGGGTTACGAGATCGCCGGCGGAATGGGTGTACGGATGGCCTGCCCCGACCGCGACGTCTACGTCATGGTCGGCGACGGCTCGTACCTGATGATGGCCCAGGAGCTGGTCACTGCGGTGCAGGAGAGCATCAAGGTGATCGTGGTGCTCGTGCAGAACCACGGCTTCGCCTCCATCGGTGCGCTGTCGGAGGAGCTCGGGGCGCAGCGGTTCGGCACCTCCTACCGTTACCGCAACGAGGAGACCGGTCGGCTCGACGGCGGCAAGCTGCCGATCGACCTCGCCGCCAACGCCGAGAGCCTCGGCGTGCACGTCTTGCGTGCAGGCTCGGTCACGGAGTTCCGCACCGCCCTGGCGAAGGCCAAGCAGCACCACGGTGGACCGGTCATGGTGCACATCGAGACCGACCCTCTGGTGTCCGCACCCGGCAGCCAGTCCTGGTGGGACGTACCGGTTTCCGAGGTCTCCTCCCTCGACAGCACGATCGAAGCCCGCAAGACCTACGACACCCACAAAGCACAGCAACGGCTACACCTGTAGCACTACTGCGCGTCAAGACAGAAGGACAGACTCACGTGAGAACTATTGAGCACTGGATCGGCGGATCGGCCACAGCGGGGGAGTCCTCCCGTCGCGGAAAGGTCTGGAACCCCGCTACGGGGCAGCAAGGGGCCGAGGTCGCCCTCGCCACCCCCGGCGACGTCGAGGCCGCCGTACAGGCAGCAAAGGCAGCTTTCGGGGAGTGGTCGCAGGCATCGCTGAGCAGGCGCACCAAGGTCCTGTTCGCATTCCGCGAGCTGGTCAACGCCCGGGTGAACGAGATCGCCGAGGCGATCAGCGACGAGCACGGCAAGGTCGTCTCCGACGCAGCCGGCGAGGTGCAACGCGGGCTGGAGGTGGTGGAGTTCGCCTGTGGCATCCCACAGATGCTCAAAGGCGAGTACTCCGACCAGGTGTCGGCCGGCGTCGACGTGTTCTCCTTCCGCGAGCCGCTCGGCGTGTGCGCGGGCATCACCCCCTTCAACTTTCCGGCGATGGTGCCGATGTGGATGTTTCCGGTCGCGATCGCGTGTGGCAACACATTCGTGCTCAAGCCGAGTGAACGGGATCCGTCCGCATCGATGCTGCTTGCCGAGCTGTGGGCCGAGGCCGGGCTACCTGACGGTGTCTTCAACGTCGTCCACGGAGACAAGGAGGCGGTCGACGCACTGCTGGACCACGCCGACGTACAAGCGGTGTCGTTCGTCGGGTCCACCCCCATCGCGAGGTACATCCACGGGCGCGCCACGGCCACCGGCAAGCGGGCCCAGGCACTGGGTGGTGCGAAGAACCACGCGGTCGTGCTGCCCGACGCCGACGTCGAGTTCGCGGCCAACCACCTCGTCTCGGCCGCCTTCGGCTCCGCAGGCGAGCGCTGCATGGCGATCTCGGCGACGATCGCCGTCGGTGGAGCAGGTGACGCGCTGCTCGAGGTGGTCGACCGTAAGGCCCATGCGGTGCGGGTCGGCTCCGGACGTGATGCCAGCAGCGAGATGGGTCCGGTCGTGACCCCCGAGGCACGGGAGCGGATCCTCGCCCTGATTGACAGCGGGGAGAGTCAGGGCGGGAAGGTCACGGTCGATGGGCGGTCACTGGTCGTACCCGGTTTCGAGGATGGCTTCTTCGTCGGGCCCACCGTGGTCGACCACGTCACCACCGAGATGGATGTCTACCGGGAGGAGATCTTCGGCCCGGTGCTGTCGGTGCTCCGTATCGAAACGGTGGACGAGGCGATCGCGCTGATCAACTCGAACCCGTACGGGAACGGCACTGCGATCTTCACTTCCAGTGGAGAGGCCGCGCGCCGGTTCCAACGCGGCGTTTCTGTCGGGATGATCGGCATCAACGTGCCGGTTCCGGTGCCGATGGCGTACTACTCCTTCGGCGGCTGGAAGGACTCACTGTTCGGCGACATGCATATCCACGGCCCCGAAGGTGTGGCGTTCTACACCCGCGGCAAGGTCGTCACATCCCGCTGGCCGCACGTGGAGAACCCCGTCGGAGCCAGCTTCCACTTTCCGACCTCCAGCTGACGAGGAGCTACCCGATGGCAACAGAGCACGAACGCCTCCGCCTCGGCACCGCCCCCGACTCGTGGGGGGTCTGGTTCCCCGACGACCCGGCGCAGGTGCCCTGGCACATGTTCCTCGACGAGGCAGCCGGGGCCGGCTACCAGTGGATCGAGCTGGGGCCCTGCGGCTACCTCCCGACCGACCCGGGCCAGCTCCGCGATGAGCTCGGCGCACGCGGTCTGCAGCTCTCAGGTGGCGCGGTGTTCGCCGGCCTCCACCGGGGCGCTGATGCTCTGCAGCAGGCGATCGAGGACTGTCGTCAGGAGTCGCGGCTACTGACCGCACTTGGCGCCAGGCACCTGGTGCTGCTGCCCGAGGGCTACACCGACCTCGACGGCAACATCACTCAGCCGGTGGACCTGGAACCACATCAGTGGAGTGACCTGACCAGCGGCATGGACCAGCTGGCAAAGGTGATCGCCGAGGAGTTCGACGTCTCACTGGTCTTCCATCCGCACGCCGACAGCCACGTCAGCACCCAACCCGAGGTCGAGCGCTTTCTCGCTGACACCGACCCGGACAGGGTCAGCCTGTGCCTGGACACCGGGCACATCTCCTACTGTGGCGGTGACAACATTGAGCTCATCGGCCGCTACCCCAAACGGATCGGATACGTGCACCTGAAGCAGGTTGACCCGGAGGTCCTGACCCGGGTGGAGAGGGAGAAGCTGTGCTTTGCCGAGGCGGTGCGGCTCGGTGCGATGACCGAGCCCCCGAACGGCATCCCGGCGATGGAGCCGTTGATCGAGTCCTTGGCCGGGCTGGACGTCGACCTCTTCACGATCGTCGAGCAGGACCTCTACCCGTGCGAGAAGGACGTCCCGTTTCCGATCGCGAAGCGAACCCACCAGTACCTCGGGGCCTGTGGCCTCGGGCCCGGAATCCGCTGACGGCGGCCATCACCGAAAGGCACAACTCATGAAGAACAGGCAGAAGCGGTTCCAGCTCACGGCCCTTGCGGCTGTGCTTGCCCTCAGCATGGCGGCTTGCAGCAGCGGAGGCGGAAAGCAGGAAGACGAGGACACGTCCGGCACCGGGGGGGTCGGCACTGCCGACACGCCCAGCGTCCGGATCGCGATGATCACCCACGAGGCTCCCGGCGACACGTTCTGGGATCTGATCCGCAAAGGCGCTGAGTCGGCGGCGGCCAAGGACAACGTAGAGCTGCTCTACTCCAACGACCCGCAGGCGCCGAAGCAGGCACAGCTCATCCAAAGCGCCATCGACAGTGAAGTCGACGCCATCGCCACCACGCTCCCCAACCCGGGAGCGCTAGGCCCGGTCGTGCAGAAGGCTGTCGACGCGGGCATCCCTGTCGTGGAGTTCAACGCCGGTGTGGACGACTGGAGCAGCACAGGCGCCCTGATGTACTTCGGTCAGGACGAGTCGGTGGCCGGGGAGTCGGCCGGGGAACGGCTGAGCGAGGACGGAGCCAAGAAGGTCCTGTGCGTGGTCCAGGAGCAAGGCCAGGTCCAGCTCGAAGCCCGTTGCTCCGGCGTGGAGAAGGGTTTCTCCGGTGAGACGGAGAAGCTTTACGTCAACGGCCGCAGCATGCCCTCGGTGTCCGGGGACATCCAAGCGAAGCTGGCCGAAGACTCCAGTATCGACCGGGTGATGACGCTGGGCGCCCCGTTCGCGCTCGCTGCCGTCCAGTCGGTGGAGGCAGCCGGAAGCTCCGCAGAGGTGGTCACCTTCGACACCAACGCAGACCTGGTCGCGGCGATCGAGTCCGGTGACGTCACGTGGGCGATCGACCAGCAGCCCTACCTGCAGGGTTACGAGGCGATCGACTCGCTGTGGCTGTACCTGTACAACGGCAACCTCATCGGTGGTGGCCAGGCCGTTCTGACGGGGCCGTCCTTCATCGACGACAGCAACATCGGCACCATTGCGGAGTACGCGGAGCGCGGAACCAGGTGACGGCCGTCCGGGGAGCCGGTTCCGACCGGGCTTCCCGGACGCTCAACCTCGAGACCTTGGAGACCCCATGACGCAGGCACCTGCAACTACACCCGCCGCACCGGTCGACGAACGCGTGCAGCGCGCTTCGATGCTGCAACGGATGATGACCCGGCCCGAACTCGGCTCACTCGTCGGCGCAATCGCAATCTACGTGTTCTTCTTCGTCGTCGCCGACTCCTTCCGTAGCACCGCTGCGTTGTCGACGATCCTCTACGTCACGTCGACCATCGGCATCATGGCCGTCGCCGTCGCACTGCTGATGATCGGCGGCGAGTTCGACCTGTCCGCCGGCGTCGCCGTCACCACCTCGGCGCTCACGGCGTCCCTGTTCGCCTACCAGTTCAGCACGAACGTGTGGGTGGGTATCCTGGCGGCACTGGCACTCTCACTGGGCATCGGCTACCTCAACGGCTGGCTGGTGATGAGAACCGGAATCCCGCGCTTCCTGGTCACGCTCGGCTCGTTCCTCATGCTGCAGGGGATCAACCTTGCCGTCACCAAGCTGCTTACCGGCCAGGTGGCCAGCCAGAACATCTCCGACATGGATGGCTTCTCCTTCGCCGTGACCATTTTCGCCTCGGAGTTCACCGTCGGGGGCATAACGATCCGGATCACGGTCATCTACTGGCTGCTGTTCGTGGCGCTTGCGACGTGGATCCTGCTGCGAACGAAGGTCGGTAACTGGATCTACGCGATCGGCGGTGACGAGGAAAGCGCCCGAGCCGTGGGTGTTCCCGTGGCAGCGACCAAGATCGGTCTCTTCATGGGTGTCGGCTTCCTCGCGTGGTTCTCTGGCATGCACCTTCTGTTCAGGTTCAACACCGTGCAGTCCGGCGAGGGCATCGGTAACGAGTTCATCTGCATCATCGCAGCCGTCATCGGGGGTTGCCTGCTCACCGGCGGGTACGGAACGGCGATCGGCGCCGCGATTGGCGCACTCATCTACGGCATGACCAACCAAGGAATCGTGTACGCGGGCTGGAACCCAGACTGGGTGAAGTTCTTCCTCGGGGCGATGCTGCTGCTCGCCACCGTGACCAACCTGTGGGTCCGCAACCGGGCCTCGAGGAGATGACCGACATGACCACCCAAACCGCGGACGGCACGGCCAAGGAAACCGGAAACGAGGTGCCGCTCGTCGAGCTCAAGGACATCGGCAAGTACTACGGGCAGATCACCGCACTGGAGGGCATCAACCTCAAGGTCGGTGAGGGAGAGGTGACGTGCGTCCTGGGCGACAACGGCGCTGGGAAGTCCACCCTGATCAAGATCATCTCCGGGCGCCATCAGCATGACAAGGGCCAGCTGCTGGTCGATGGCAAGGAGGTGCGGCTGTCCTCACCACGCGGAACACGGCATCGCCACGGTCTACCAGGACCTCGCCATCGTGCCGTTGATGCTGGTCTGGCGGAACTTCTTCCTCGGCTCGGAGGAGACCGACGGGATGTGGCCGATCCGCAAGCTCATAGTCAGCCACATGCGAGACACCGCCAAGGAAGAGCTGCACAAGATGGGCATCGACCTGCCGGACGTCGATGCGCCGATCGGCAGCCTCTCCGGCGGACAGCGCCAATGCGTCGCGCTCGCCCGGGCGGTGTACTTCAGTGCACGCGTGCTGATCCTGGACGAACCGACGGCAGCCCTCGGCGTGAAACAGTCCGGAGTAGTGCTGCGGTACGTCACGGCCGCGGCCCAGTCGGGTCTCGGTGTCGTCTTCATCACCCACAACCCGCACCATGCCCACATGGTCGGCGACCACTACGTCCTGCTGAACCGTGGGCGAATGACGCTTGACTGCAAGTACGACGACATCACGCTGGACCAGCTCACCTCGGAGATGGCCGGTGGGGACGAGCTCGAAACCCTCTCGCACGAGCTGAAGCGCTAACCGCGGCTCTTCCGCTCACCGAACAAGGAGAAGTCAGTGACCCTCAGGATCGGGATGATCGGCGCCGGCAACATCGGGTCGTACCACATGGACCGGATCGCGACCGAGCTGTCCGGTGCCTCAGTCACCGCGGTCTTCGATGTGGCGAGCGCCCGTGCCCGCCGGCTCGCGGAAGGCGTCGGAGCAGTTGCACACGACCGGGCTCTGAACGTCGTCCAGGACGACGCCGTCGACGCCGTCATCGTCGCCTCACCCGGTGAGCTGCACACCGACCAGGTGCTGGCCTGCATCGAGGCCGACAAGCCAGTGATGTGTGAGAAACCACTGGCAACCACCACCAAGGACGCGCTCAGAGTCGTCGAGGCCGAGGTGGCGACGGGCAAGCAGCTGGTGCAGGTCGGGTTCATGCGTCGCTACGACCGCGGGTACCAGCAGATCAAGGATGCATTGGACAACGGTGGTATCGGCGAGGCGCTGGTGATGCACGCCGTCCACCGGAACCCCACGGTGCCGGAGACGTTCCGTGAGTTCATGGCCATCACCGACTCGGTCGTGCATGAGATCGACACCAGCCGCTGGCTGTTGGGCGAGGAGATCGTGGCGGTATCGGTGCGATCAGGTAAGCAGTCGCCGCACGCACCCGCCAAGGACCCGCAGATGGTGTACTTCGAGACCGAGTCCGGCGTCCTCGTCGATGTCGAGTCCTTCGTCAACTGCCAGTACGGCTACGACGTCCGCTGCGAGGTCGTCGGATCCGAGGGATACGCGACGCTGGAGAACCCGATGCTGTCCGCAGTCGTGACCTCGGCTGGCCGCCACACCGTTGTGCCGGCCGACTGGCGAGAACGGTTCGACGCCGCCTACGGCGTTGAGCTGCAGGCCTGGATCGACAGTGTCCCGACCGGGAAGTACGCCGGTGCGAACGCCTGGGACGGGTATGCCGCCACAGCCGTCGCCGAAGCCGGTGTGAGTGCTCTCGAGGAAGGCCGCCGGGTTACCGTCGATCTCGTCGAAAGACCCTCCTTCTACCAAGGGAAGTAAGCACTCAGCCATGAAGATCGCTCTCGCCCCTTACATGCTGCGCAACGTGCCACTACTCGAGCTTCCGGGTCTGGTCGCCGACCTGGGTTACGAGTACATCGAGCTGTAACCGCGCGATGACTTTCTGCCGTTCTTCCTATACCCGCGGGCGGACCGGCACATGGTCGCCGCGTTCAGAAAGGCACTCGGCGATGCTGGCGTGGCATTGGCATCCATGCTGCCGCTCTACCGCTGGTCCGGTCCCGACGAGGACGAGCGTCAGGCGGCAGTGCGTTACTGGAAACGGGCCATCGAGATCACGGCGGAGCTCGGCTGCTCGGTGATGAACTCCGAGTTCAACGGCCGTCCCGAGGAGTCGAGCCGGAGCGAGTCGCAGTTCTGGCGCTCGATGGAGGACCTGCTGCCGATCTTCGAGCGTGAGGGCATGGACCGAGTATCTGCCGCAATCACCGGCGGGGCTCCGCTGCCGTTCGGTCGCGCCGACGCAGGAAAGCAGCCGGCTCTGCTCGAGGTGCTGCTGGAGTCGAGCGAAAGCTCCCAGCCGGTGCAGCTTGCAACGGACGGCTGAGCGGGCTGCGTCCCGCCTGGAACGACAGCGTGCTTGCCCACCAACCGGCCACTCCTGAGCGGCCGACCGAGCCAGGGTCGGCAGCGGTATTGTCCGACCATGTCGGAGTTGATTTCCCGCCGGGCGATTATCCCACGTTGGGAGCCGCTCACGATCGGCATCGATGTGGGCGGCACCAAGGTGCTGGCCGGCGTCGTCGACTCACGCTCCCGGGTGCTGGCCAAGGAACGGCGGGATACGCCCGGTCGGAGCGTGCAGGCGGTCGAGGAGACCATCGTCGAGCTCATCGAATTCTTGTCGGAGTCCTTCGACGTTGCCGCGGTGGGCATCGGAGCGGCGGGCTTCGTCGACGCCAGTCGATCCATCGTGCTGTTCTCTCCGCATCTGGCCTGGCGGCAGGAACCGCTCAGGGATGCGGTGATGAGCCGGGTCCACCTGCCGGTGGTCGTGGACAACGATGCCAACGTCACGGCCCTGGCAGAGTGCCGGTTCGGTGCCGGCGTCGGTCATCGGCTCGTGCTCTGCGTCACGCTCGGGACGGGAATCGGCGGAGCACTGGTCATTGACGGACGTGTGTTTCGTGGCGCCAACGGCTTGGCGGGAGAGTTCGGGCATATCCAGGTCGTGCCGAATGGCCATCGCTGCGAATGCGGCAATCGCGGTTGCTGGGAGCAGTACGCCTCGGGCAATGCCCTTGTCCGCGAGGCCAGAGAGCTGGTCGTGGCCGACTCGCCGATGGCTCACACGTTACGAGACATAGTCCATGGCGATCCCTCGGCGCTGACCGGCCGGTTGATCACCGGCGCCGCTCGAGACGGCGACCCGCTGGCGAGAGAGCTGCTCAATGACATCGGGGGGTGGCTGGGTATGGGTCTTGCGGGCATGGCGGCGGCATTCGACCCGAGCTGCATCATCGTGGGCGGCGGTGTCTCGGAGGCTGGGGACCTTCTTCTGGGGTCGACTCGTTCGGCGTTCGCTCGAACACTGACCGGTCGCGGCTCGAGGCCCGAACCGCCGATCGTCGCCGCTGCGCTAGGCCCTGACGCAGGGTTCATCGGTGCTGCGGACATGGCTCGTTCGGCGGCTCGTCGCTCCCGGCGGACTCGCCGCCGGCGTCGCGAGCGCACGCCCCGGCGACAGCGCACTAGTTGAGCCTGTGCGGTGAGCGTGGGCGCCGGGTGACTCCTTGTAGCAGCCGCGGTCGGGCCAGGTCACTGCTCGGTGACGAACGGCCCACCCACGTGAGTGGCGTCGACCCGGTCGGCCTCATCCTCTGGCGATGCCTCGATGGACTCCGCGAAAACCTCCGCGTCGTCTTCGGGGGAGTAGCCGAGCCTGTGGCCGGGAGCCATATCCCACCAGCCGCGGGTGTTCGCGGAGATGCCGTAGATCACCGCGAAGCCGGGGTCCGGTGCGGTCAGGCACGCATCGAACATGCGCACCGCGTCGTCATGTGAGAGCCAGGTGGACAGGCCACGGCGCGATTCCGGCTGCGGCAGGAAGCTGCCGATCCTGGTGGCCACCGCGTCGATGCCGTGGCGGTCCGCGTATAGGCTCAACAGTGCTTCGGCGGCCACCTTGGCTACGCCGTAGAAGCTGTCCGGACGCGGTCGTACCGCCGCGCTGATCTGATCAGCACGGGCGGTCCATCCGACGGCGTGGTTGCTGCTCGCGTAGACGATCCGGTTCACTCGGTGGCGCACCATCGCGTCTAGGAGGACGCCGGTGGTCACCACGTGGGAGGCCAGGGACTCCGGCAGTGCAGCCTCGTGGGGAATGCCGGCGAGGTGGACGACCGCGTCGGGTCCGCCGGTGGACGTCAGCGCGTCGAAGGCGGCCGCGACGGCATCCGGGTCGCCACAGTCCGCGGTGAACCAGGACCCGGGGAATCCCTCGGGTTCCACCATCCGGTCCAGGCCCACGACATCATGTCCGCGGTCGGTCAAGCCTGCGCACACGACGGTGCCGATGCTGCCGGCGGCCCCGGTGACAAGTACCTGCATCTGCTGGTTCCCTTCAGAGTCTCGGCACGATCGCGCCGAGCAGCTGACCCATCCGGGCCGCTGCTGACCTACCTGTCTCGAGGACTTCCTCGTGGTCGAGGGGCTCTCCGGTGATGCCGGCCGCGAAGTTCGTGACCAGGGAGAGTCCGAGCACCTCGAGTCCCGCCTCGCGCGCTGCGATCGCTTCGAGAGTCGTCGACATGCCCACTAGGTCACCACCGATCGCTCGCACCATGGCGATCTCGGCGGGAGTCTCGTAGTGGGGGCCCGGGAACTGCACGTAGACGCCTTCGTCGAGACCCGGGTCGACGTCCCTGCAGAGCGCCCGGAGCCGGCTGCTGTAGAGGTCGGTGAGGTCAACGAAGTGCGCACCCTCGATGGGTGAGGTCGCGGTCAGGTTGACGTGGTCGCAGATGAGCACGGGAGTCCCCGGGACCCACGCCTTCCGTAACCCCCCGCAGCCGTTGGTCAGCACGGCGACCCGGCATCCGGTCGCGGCCGACACCCGGACGCCGTGCACGACCGAACGCACGCCCGAGCCCTCGTAGAGGTGAGTGCGACCGAGGAACACCAACAGGTTCTTGTCCCCGGCCCGGACCGAACGCACCTTTCCGGCGTGACCCTCGACCGCGGGAGGAGCGAAACCAGGGAGGTCGGTGACCGCCACCTCGGCGGTCACCTCTCCCAGCGCCTCCACCGCAGGCAACCAGCCCGAGCCCATCACCATGGCCACGTCGTGGGTGTGCACCCCGGTCAGCTCGCGAAGCCGGTCGGCCGCCTCCGTGGCGTGTCCGTGCGCATCGTCTCGGCCGCTCACCCGGGGCAGCCTATCCGGGCAGACATCGGCGGAGTCAGAGCCCGCTCGAGCGGCATGGGCGGGCACGCAGGGCAGCGACGTAGTCGGAGGGCGCGTCGCCTGCCTCGGCTGCATCGGCGAGCACACCGAGATAGCTAGCGGAAGGCAGGCCGCCCTCGTAGGCGTCCAGGACGTATGCCCACGTGACCAGCTCCCCGGCCATGGTGACGACCCGGACCCGCGTCCTGCGGTACAGGCCGGAGTCGGCGCTCTCCCAGCCATCGAGAAGACCGGAGTCCTCGTCGGTGACGTCGTAGACGGCCACGAAGACCTGTTCGAAGCGGTCCTGGACGATCGTGGCCAGGGCGCCGTCCCAGCCGAGGTCCTCGCCGCCGAAGGTCAACCGCCAGCCGGTGAGCCAGCCCGTGCTACGCAGCGGTGAGTGCGGACATCGCTCACCCATGCGTGAAGGATCCAGGTTGGACCCGTAGGCGGCGTAGAGGGGCACGGCAAAGGAGCCTAGTGCCCGTCGGCGGCCGGAGCGCAGCCAGCGTGCCCGAGAAGATGTAGGCGGTGGGGGTGAAAGAATGGGACTGTGAATCGAGTGGTGATCGTCGGCGGTGGACCCGGTGGCTATGAGTCGGCGCTGGTGGCCGCTCAGCTGGGAGCCGAGGTGACGGTCGTCGACACCGACGGCCCAGGCGGTTCCGCGGTGTTGACCGACTGTGTTCCCAGCAAGACCCTGGTCGCGACGGCCGAGCTGATGGCCGAGATGGGTGAGGCGAGCGAGCTCGGCATCAGCGGTGCCGACGTGCAGGTGGACCTGGCAAGGGTGAACACCCGTGTCAAGGCCCTCGCCCTCGCCCAGTCCGGCGACATCGAGCGGCGCCTCCACCATGAAGGTGTCCGGCTGGTTCGGGGGCGTGGCCGGCTGCAGTCTCCCGATGAGGTCATCGCGACGCTGCCAGACGGCAGCACGGATACGCTCGAGGCCGACGCCGTACTTCTTTCCACCGGAGCGAGCCCGCGCATCCTGCCCACAGCCGAGCCCGACGGTGAGCGCATCTTGACCTGGGAGCAGGTCTACGACCTCGACGACGTTCCCGAGCGGTTGATCGTGGTCGGTTCCGGAGTCACGGGAGCCGAGTTTGCGAGTGCCTACAATGCGCTCGGCGTCAATGTGGTGCTGGTCTCCAGCCGGGACCGGGTGCTGCCCGGTGAGGACGCCGATGCGGCGGAGGTCCTGGAGAGCGTCTTCACCCGCAGGGGTATGACGGTGCTCTCGAAGTCGCGGATGGAGTCGGTGCTGCGTCACTCCGACAGCGTCACCGTGACGCTGACCGATGGCCGCACCGTCGAGGGCTCACACGCCCTGCTCGCACTCGGCTCGGTCCCGAACACCGAAGAGCTCGGACTCGACGAGGCCGGCGTGGTCCGGGACCAGGCCGGTTTCGTCGAGGTCGACCGCGTGTCCCGTACGTCGGCCCGCGGGGTCTATGCGGCCGGAGACTGCACAGGGATTCTCATGCTCGCCTCCGTCGCCGCGATGCAGGGGCGGATCGCGATGTGGCACTTCCTGGGTGACGCGGTGACGCCGTTGGACCTGAAGACCGTCTCGTCGAACGTGTTCACCGCGCCCGAGATCGCCACTGTCGGGTGGTCCCAGAACGCCGTCGACGCCGGTGAGATCCGAGCGGACGTGGTGACGCTACCGCTCTCCGGCAACGCCCGGGCAAAGATGCAGGGGGTGCGCGACGGGTTCGTGAAGCTGTTCTGCCGCCCAGGGACGGGGATCGTGGTCGGCGGTGTCGTGGTGGGTCCACGGGCAAGTGAACTGGTCCATTCGGTGGCGATCGCCGTCTCGGAGAAACTGACCGCGGACCAGCTCGCTCACGCGTTCACGGTGTACCCGTCCATGAGCGGCTCGGTCGCGGAGGCGGCGCGCCGGCTGCACCGCTACCAGGCCTAGGAGGCGCTAGAAACCGCCGAAGTCGCCGCCACCGAAGTCTCCCCAGCCACCGAAGTCGCCTCCGCCACCGAAGTCGCCTCCGCCGTCACCTCCACCATCTGCACCTCCACCATCCCCACCTCCAGCTGGGCCTCCCTCTGCGCCGGCACCGAAGTCGGTGTCCGCCCCCTCGACGGCTCCGCCGTCCCAGGTGGGGGAGAGCATGGTCATCAGCATGAAGCTCGGGAGCAGCCCCGACATCGCGTAGGCGCCGAAGTACCCCGTCGCCCACGGCGAGTAGGCCGGACCCGCCTGCCAGTAGGGCACCCGCTCGTACCCCTGGCGGACCGTACGGATGTCGGGTTCCGCGCCCCGGGCGACCCGGTCGGCGTCGGCGCCGCACACGGGCACCTGGCGCGGAACTCCCGCCGGAGGCGCCCACTCGATGTCGGTGGTGGAGGGTCCGTGAGAGGGGTTGAAGAAGCACGGTGGCCTGCGCACTGGAAGGGGTTCTCCGTTCCTGCGTGCCAGCACGCATGCGGCGGCGTACCTGCCGTCCTCGAGTGCCTCGGTCACGTGCTTGATGTCGTCGGGCCGGTCCGCCAGACGCAGGGTCTCCTTCGCCGACTCGTAGGAGTCGAGGGCTCGCTGGTAGTCCTGGCGCATGGGTTCGTCGAGTGGGGTGACGAGCATGTCGGTGTCGAGTCGCTGGAGCTCCTCGCCAAACCGGGTGACGTCCTCGTCGGCAACCTTCCTGACCGCTTCGAGGTCCGCGATATTGCGCTTTTCGAGCTCGCGGCGTTGGTTAGCCTTCGAGAACGCGGCCGCCAGGTAGATCGCACCGGCAACGACGGCGAGAACGAGCAGCAGTACCATGTCGACCAGCCTATCCAGGTCCATGGGCCGGTCCTTTCCACTTGGATCTACCGCTGTGTAGTTCCATTCGTGTATTTCGTCTCGTTCTCTCGAACCTGGATATATTGCCAGTGTCCATGGCCATAATTCAGCTGCAGCTGCAGCTGCAACCGACAGCCAGCACGTGCGTCACAGACGCCCATAGGCACGAAGGAGTCGAACCAGATGAGGTCACGCATGCTGACCCGCACGTTGGGCGCGGTCATTGCCTTCGCCACGACAGCGGCCGGCGTGCTCCTTGGGCTCAGCGCCGGCTCGGCGGAGGCAGATGGTGGCGATCTGTCCGCTCAGGCAGGAGTCGAACGAGTTCTCATCCGTGGCCATGGGTACGGACACGGGCACGGGATGTCACAGTACGGCGCACAGGGCGCCGCGCTCCAGGGCAGGACTTACCGGCAGATCGCAGACTTCTACTACCCGGGAACGGCGTGGGCACAGATGCGTGGCAGGGTCCGGGTGCTGATCACCGGGGACACCACCTCAGAGGTCATCGTGAGCCCCGTGCGCAACCTGACGGTGCGCGACCGGGCTGGCGCCACGACGTACCGTCTTCCGGTCAGCGACGGCATCTCGCGCTGGCGGCTCGGCCTTGCAGGTGACCGCACGGTGATCGAGAAGCTCAGCGGGGGGCACTGGAGTCGCTACAACCCACCCGGTGACTCAGCAGGTGCGCTGGTCGGAGTCGGTGAGTTCCTGGCCGCCGAGCCGATGACCCTGTGGCTTCCGGACGGCAGCACCAGAAAGTACCGCGGACTCCTGCGCGCGGCGCCTCCCTATGGCCAGACCGGCAGTCTTGACACCGTCAATGCGCTGTCGATGGACGCCTACCTCCAAGGTGTCGTCCCCTATGAGATGCCTGCGTCCTGGCACCCCGAGGCCGTGAAGGCCCAGTCGATCGCGGCGCGCACCTACGCCACCTGGTCACGCAACCAGAACCGGAGTCGGTACTACCAGATCTGTGACACCACGTCCTGCCAGGTGTACGGCGGCGCGAGCGGTGAGGACTACCGGAGCAACGTGGCCGTGGCTGCGACCAGCAGGCAGATCCTGACCTATGGGGGTGAGGCGGCTTTCACCCAGTTCTCCTCCAGCAGCGGCGGTTGGACGGCGAAAGGGAGCGTGCCCTACCTTCCGGCCAAGCGGGACCCTTACGACGGCTGGAGCGGGAACCCGATGCACAGCTGGTCCACGACAGTCGACGCGAGCCGGCTCGAGCGGATGTACCCCCGTCTCGGAACCTTGCGTGACGCCCGCGTCACCAGCCGCACCGGCGACGGCGACTGGGGCGGACGGGTGGTCCGGCTGGTGCTCGACGGAAGCGACGGCGACGTCACCATGTCCGGGGACAGCCTTCGCTGGGCGCTCGGGCTGCGCTCGAACTGGTTCAAGTTCGACTGAGGCCCTTCCGCGCCGGACGACCGGCTCATCCCGGTGAAAGCACGAGCACGAGGTCCCCGCCCTCGACCTGACGGGTGCCGTCGAGGGCCAGTCGCTCCACCGTTCCCGCGACCGGGGCCGTGATCGAGGCCTCCATCTTCATCGCCTCGATGGTGGCCACCGTCTCACCTGCGCCGACCTGAGCGCCCTCCTCGACAGCGATGGTCACCACGCCGTCGAACGGAGCCGCCACGTGCCCGTGCCGGCTGGTGTCCGCCTTCTCCTGGATCGCGACCTCGGAGGCAACCGACCTGTCGCGGACGGTGATCGGGCGGAGCTGGCCGTTGATCGTGCACATCACCGTCCGGAACCCACGCTCGTCGGGCTCGGTCACTGCCTGCAGACCCAGGATGAGGCGCTTGCCCTCCTCGAGGTCGACCTCGTGCTCCTCGCCCTGACGCATCCCGTAGAGAAAGTCGCTCGTGGGTAGCAGCGAGATGTCGCCGTGCCTCTCGCGTGACTCCTCACAGTCTCTGGTCGGTCCGGGGAACAGCAACCGGTTGAGCGTGGAGCGAGGGTGGTCGCGGAGCCCCTGTCGCTCCTGTTCGGTGAGGGCCGGGACCGCCGGCTTGGCCGTGCGGCCGGCGAGCGCCTTGCCGCGGAACGGTTCGGGCCATCCGCCGGGGGGGTCGCCCAGCTCGCCGGACAGGAAGCCGATCACCGAGTCGGGAATATCAAACTTGTCGGGGTTGTCGGCGAACGCGGCCGGGTCGGCTCCCACCGCGACCAGATGCAGGGCCAAGTCGCCGACCACCTTGCTCGACGGTGTCACCTTCACGATGTTGCCGAGGATGTCGTTGGCGGCGGCGTACATGTCCTCGATCTGCTCGAACGAACTGCCGAGCCCGAGCGCGATCGCCTGCTGCCGCAGGTTCGAGAGCTGACCACCCGGGATCTCATGGGTGTAGACGCGCCCGGTCGGTGCCGGCAGTCCCGACTCGAAGGGTGCGTAGATCCGGCGGGTCGCCTCCCAGTAGGGCTCGAGATCGCAGACCGCCGTGAGGTCCAGCCCGGTCTCCCGCTCGGAGTGGTCGGTGCCGGCCACCAGCGCGGACAGTGCCGGCTGGCTCGTGGTGCCCGCCATCGCGGCGCACGCCGCGTCCACGACGTCGACTCCGGCGTCGATCGCGGCGAGGAGGGTCGCGAGCTGACCCCCCGCCGTGTCATGGGTGTGAAGGTGGACCGGCAGGTCGAAACGGTCGCGCAGTGCCGTGACCAGGGTGCGGGCCGCGGGCGCGCGCAACAGGCCGGCCATGTCCTTGATGGCCAGGACGTGCGCCCCGGCGCCGACGATGCGGTCGGCGAGGCCGAGGTAGTAGTCGAGGGTGTACAACGACTCCGCGGGGTCGGAGAGGTCGCCGGTGTAGCAGAGCGCGACCTCGGCGACCGTCGTACTCGTTGCGCGGACTGCCTCGATCGCCGGCCGCATCTGCTCCACGTCGTTGAGTGCGTCGAAGATGCGGAAGACGTCGATCCCGGTTGCCGCCGCTTCCGCGACGAACGCGTCGGTGACCGCGGTCGGGTACGGCGTATAGCCCACCGTGTTGCGCCCGCGCAGCAGCATCTGCAGGCAGATGTTCGGCACCGCCTGCCGCAGTGCGGACAGCCTGTCCCACGGGTCCTCCGACAGGAACCGAAGGGCCACGTCGTACGTCGCGCCTCCCCATGCCTCCAGGCTCCACAGCTGAGGGGTCATCCGCGCCACGTGCGCGGCGACGGTGGTCAGGTCGCGGGTGCGGACCCGGGTGGCCAGCAGCGACTGGTGGGCATCGCGGAAGGTCGTGTCCGTGACTGCGACGGCCTGTCGTTGCCGTAGCCGGCGGGCGAACTGCTCGGGGCCGAGCTCGAGCAGGAGCTGACGCGTGCCGTCCGGTGCCGGCAGCTCCAGGTCGAGTGCGGGAAGCTTGCTGGCCGGGTCGACCGAGACCGGTGCCGCCCCGTGTGGCTGATTGACCGTGACGTCCGCGAGGTAGGTCAGCAGCTTGGTGCCCCGGTCGGCGGACGAGCGCGCCGTGAGCAGCTGCGGATGGTCCTCGATGAACGACGTGTTCAGGCGGCCGGCCCGGAAGTCGGGTTCGGCCAGGACCGCCTGGAGAAAGGCGACGTTGGTGGAGACGCCGCGGATCCGGAACTCCGCGAGGGCCCGCTGTGCTCGCTCGACTGCCGCCTCGAAGCTGCGCCCGCGACAGGTCAGCTTGGTGAGCATCGAGTCGAAGTGCGCGCTGACCTCGGCCCCGGTGTAGGTCGTGCCCCCGTCGAGACGTACTCCGGCACCGCCGGGGGAGCGGTATGTCGTGATCCTGCCCGTGTCGGGGCGGAACCCGTTGGCGGGGTCCTCGGTGGTGATCCGGCACTGGAGCGCGGCCCCGCGGACCTGGACCGTGTCCTGGGAGAGACCGAGGTCGTCGAGCGTGGCTCCGGAGGCGATCTGCATCTGCGACTGGACCAGGTCGACGTCGGTGACCTCCTCGGTCACCGTATGCTCGACCTGGATCCTCGGGTTCATCTCAATGAAGACGTAGCTGCCCTGCGGGTCCAGCAGGAACTCCACGGTGCCGGCGTTGCGGTAGCCGATCTCTTTTGCGAAGCGGACTGCGTCGGCGCAGATCCGCGACCGGAGCCCGGGGTCGAGCTGAGGAGCCGGCGCGATCTCGACGACCTTCTGGTGTCGACGCTGGACCGAGCAGTCACGTTCGAAGAGATGGATGACGTTGCCCGCGGCGTCCGCCAGGATCTGCACCTCGATATGCCGTGGGTCTGTCACTGCCTGCTCGAGGAAGACCGTCGGGTCGCCGAACGCGCCTTCGGCCTCGCGCATGCAGGCCTCGACGGCCTTCCGCAGGCTGCCGACGTCGCCGACCCGCCGCATGCCGCGCCCGCCGCCTCCGGCGACGGCCTTGACGAACAACGGATAGTGCAGGTTCTTGGCCGCCTCGAGGAGCCGGTCCACGTCGTCGCTGGGATCCACCGACTTCAGGGTCGGCACGCCCGCCGCTTTGGCCGCCGCGATCGCACGCGCCTTGTGACCGGTGAGCTCGAGCACCTCTGCCGTCGGGCCGATGAAGGTGATGCCCGCATTGGCACAGGCCTCGGCCAGCTCCGGATTCTCCGAGAGGAACCCGTAGCCCGGGTAGATCGCGTCGGCACCTGCCCGCACGGCAGTGCCGACGATGCCCGCCGGGTCGAGGTACGCCCGCACCGGATGGCCGCGCTTCCCGATCTCGTAGGCCTCATCCGCCTTCAGCCGGTGCTCGGAGTTCCGGTCCTCGTGCGGGAAGACCGCGACGGTGGAGGCCCCCAGCTCGTAGGCCGCCCGGAAGGCACGGACCGCGATCTCACCGCGGTTCGCGACCAGGACCTTGTTGAACATGGGCTAGTCCTTGATCTCGCAGAGCGCCTGGCCGTTCGTCACCGTGGCGCCCACCTCCGCGCTCAGCCGGGTGACGGTGCCGGCCTTGTGCGCCCGAAGCGGTTGTTCCATCTTCATCGCCTCGATGACCACGATGACGTCGTCCTTGGCAACCATCTGGCCCTCCTCGGCGGCGACCTTGACGATGGTCCCCTGCATCGGTGAGGTCAGCGAGTCGCCGCTGACGGCTGCATCGGCCCGTTGGCCCTTCGCGCGCTTCGGCTTCTTCGCGCCTCCCGTCGCGGCCCCACCGGCGGCGAAGCCCGCCGGGAGCACAACCTCGAGGCGCCTGCCGCCGACCTCGACGGTGACACGCTGTCGCTCCGCTTCCGGCTCGGCCTCCTCGCCCTCACCGGCGTACGGCTCGATCTGGTTGTCGAACTCGGTCTCGATCCAGCTGGTGAAGACCGAGAAGCCTTTCGGACTTTCGACGGGCTCCCCGACGAACGCCGGGTCGTCGACCACCGTGCGGTGGAAGGGGATCACCGTCGGCATGCCGTCTACGACGAACTCGTCGAGCGCGCGCCGGGAGCGCTCGAGCGCCTGCCTCCGGTCCCGGCCGGTCACGATAAGCTTGGCGATGAGTGAGTCGAAGGAGCCGGGAACAGTCTCATCCTGGTCGTAGCCGCCGTCGACGCGGACCCCGGGACCGGCCGGTGGGTGCCACTTGGTCAGGGTGCCGGGCGCCGGCATGAAGTTCCGGCCGCCGTCCTCGGCGTTGATCCGGAACTCGATCGAGTGGCCGGTGACCGGCGGGTCGTCGTACCCGAGCTCTTCTCCAGCGGCGATCCGGAACATCTCGCGGACCAGGTCCAGGCCGGTGACCTCCTCGGACACCGGGTGCTCGACCTGGAGGCGGGTGTTGACTTCCAGGAAGGAGATGGTGCCGTCCTGGCCGACGAGGAACTCGCAGGTCCCGGCTCCGACGTACGACGCCTCGCGCAGGATGGCTTTCGACGACTCGTAGAGCGTGCGTACCTGCTTCTCGGACAGGAACGGAGCAGGTGCCTCCTCGACGAGCTTCTGGTGCCGTCGCTGCAGCGAGCAGTCGCGGGTGGAGACCACCACGACGTTGCCGTGCTGGTCGGCCAGGCACTGGGTCTCGACGTGGCGCGGCTTGTCGAGGTACTTCTCCACGAAGCACTCGCCGCGACCGAACGCGCCGACCGCCTCGCGGACCGCCGACTCGAACAGCTCGGCGACCTCGTCGGTCTTGCGGGCCACCTTGAGCCCGCGACCACCGCCGCCGAACGCCGCTTTGATCGCGATCGGTAGGCCGTGCTCCTGGGCGAAGGCAACGACCTCGTCGACGTTCTCGGCCGGTTCCTTGGTGCCGGCCACGAGCGGGGCGCCGACCTTCTCGGCGATGTGGCGTGCCTTCACCTTGTCGCCGAGGTTCTCGATGGCCAGCGGGGGCGGGCCGATCCAGGTCAGTCCGGCGTCGACCACCGCCTGCGCAAAGTCACGGTTCTCCGCGAGGAAGCCGTAGCCGGGGTGGACCGAGTCGGCGTCGGTCTTCTCGGCGAGGCCGATGATCTTCTCGATCGACAGGTAGGAGTCAGCGGGAGTGGCACCGTTCAAGCTGTGTGCCTCGTCGGCCAGCCGCACGAACAGCGCGTTCCGGTCGGGGTCGGCGTACACCGCGACACTGCCGATACCGGCGTCCTTGCACGCGCGGACCACCCGGACCGCAATCTCGCCGCGGTTGGCGATCAGTACCTTCTGCAGTGGCTTGACCTCGGGCACGGTGACTCTCCTCCGACCTGTCTGTTCAAGCGGAGTCTAGAGCCACCCATGCCTTGCCTGCGGATCGGTTCCGTGGTGCACACCGTGCGATAGTTCTAGAGTCCTCAGGTGAGCCACCAGTACTGGCCGATGTTAGACATCAGGTTGAAGACGTCGGATCCGAAGCTGGGGCACCTGAGCGAAGCGGACCCGCCGACTCTCGCCGCGCTCCTTCCCGACGACTGGCGTGGGCGAGGGAGTTGACGCCCGGCTTCGTGGTGCTTCGGACTGTGGACTCCTACTCCTTCCTCAGCCCGACCGTGCGCGGGAACGGCATGCCGGTGGCGGAGATCAGCCTGTGCGTCAGCGCGCAAACAGTTCCTCTCCAAGGCCGACCTCATCGAGATCATCACCGTCAGCCAGGCCGACCCCAAGTTGCGCGACGAGCTCGAAACACTCGCCGGGGACACACAGACGACCTCGACCCGCTGTGATGTCTCGGCGGGCGCTACTCGGCACCAGCGTCCTGATCGCGCAGAAGGCGGACGGCCCCTCGACATTGAAGCGGTACAGCGGGAGACCGCGGTGAGTGTCGTGACTCTTGCCGAACTTGCACGTGGGCGTACTGGCCGCCACCGACACAGCGACTCGTGTGCGCCGTCTGGCGACGCTGGATGCCGTCTCGGCTGTGGAGGCGTTACCGGTCACCGCCGAGGCAGCTCGTCATTGGGCGACGTTGCGGATTCGGCTCGCGGAAGAGGGCCGTAGAGCAAGGATCAACGACCTCCGGATAGCTGCTGTGGCGACCGCCAACAGCATGGATCTGGTCAGTCAAGACAATGACTTCGATGCGATTGAGACAGTCGGGGGCCGCACAGTCATCCGGGTCTAGATCGGGGATGCGCGGCTTGCGGCGGTCCACGCCGCGCTCGCGGCAACTGCGCCTCCGCGCGACGTCGCGGTACCTGGACTCACACGGCCAGGACCTCGCTCCTGCTGGTCAATCCCGGCACCGTGGCTCGAGGCCGACACGAGCAGGTCGACGAGCGCTCGGCAAGTCCGTCGGACTAGCCAGGGTGTCTTGGCAGACGCTCCGTTCCGGAGTGAAATTGGGGGTGCGGTCGGCCGGGTTGACGTCGTTGTTCCTATGGTTCGTTGAGGCCGTGGATTAGCCGGGCGTGGGGGTCACGTGTTGGGCTCTTCAGTGTTGCCGCCTTCGATGGGTGAGCACGAGAACT
>JALZKI010000060.1 GCA_030859325.1 Actinomycetota bacterium | reverse complement strand
CCACTCGCAACCGTCTTCGACTCCGTGGGAGTCGAGTGGATGGGCAACGTGGTCGCGATCGGTGCCTGCATCGGGCTGATCGTGGTCGCGATGATCCTGATGCTCGGACAGACCCGGGTGGCGTTCGCGATGGTCTGCTGCCGGAAGGGCTGGCCAAGGTGCACCCGAAGTTCCGCACACCCCACGTGATCACGGCGATCACGGGTGTCGCGGTCGCCGTGATCGCCGGCTTCGTCGAGCTGACCGTGCTGGCGGAGATGGTCAACATCGGCACGCTCTTCGCCTTCATCCTGGTCAGCGTGGGCGTCGTCGTCCTGCGCCGGAAGCGGGGCGACCTGCCGCGCGCCTTCAAGGTGCCTGCCGTGACGCTGGTCGCCGGGCTCTCCACGGCGCTGTGCGCCTACCTCATGCTCAACCTCACCGGCGGTACCTGGATCCGGTTCCTGGTGTGGATGGCGATCGGCCTCGTCGTCTTCTTCGCCTACAGCTACCGCAACAGCCGGGTCGGCAAGGGTATGGCGACGGTGAGGACGAGCTAGCCGGAACTCTCGACGGATACCTCGTGCACGTGCATCTCAACCGTGCCGCAATAGGGTAGGGGCCATGGCTGAAGCATCCCGGCTCGTGCACATCGTCGACGACGTGCCAGAGCTGGCCGGACGTGCGGACGACGGTGGCCCGGCGCTGGTCCTGATCCACCAGCTCGACGGTTTCCTCGACGCCGGCAACGCAGCGAGTCTGGCGAGCGCGCACCTTCTTGCCGGTTCCGCCGGGCGCGTCGTGGCCAGCTTCGAGATCGACGATCTCTACGACTACCGGGCCCGGCGTCCGCCGATGACCTTCGCGGAGGACCACTACGAGGACTACGAGGCTCCCCGGCTCGTTGTCCGGCTGAACCACGACGAGGCAGCTACGCCGTACCTTCTGCTGCACGGACCCGAGCCGGACACCCACTGGGAGGCCTTCTGCGAGGCCGTGCGGCTGGTCGTCGAGCACTTCGGGGTGGGCCTGACCATCGCGATGGGCGCAGTTCCGATGGCGGTCCCGCACACGAGGCCGGTGATGCTCACCAACCACGCCACCTCCACGGACCTGCTCGTCACCGAGAACATCTGGAAGGGACAGATCCGGATCCCGACCAGTGCTCAGTCGCTGCTCGAGCTGCGGTTGGGGGAGTGGGGCCACGGCGCGATGGGTTTCGTCGCGCACATTCCGCACTACGTTGCGCAGTTCAACTACCCGCTGGCCGGGTTCTCCCTGCTGGAGGCGGTCGGAGACGTCACCGGGCTCCAGTGGAGCCTGGACGGAATTCGGCAGGCAGGTGAGGCCAAGATGAGCGAGATCAACGCGCAGATCGAGGACTCCGCCGAGGTGCGGGACGTGGTGGCCGGTCTCGAGCAGCAGTACGACGCCTTCAACCGCGCCGAGTCCGGTGACGAGTCCGTGCTTCCCCTCGCCGATGAGCAGGACCTGCCGTCGGGTGAGGAGCTGGGGGCGGAGTTCGAGCGTTTCCTGGCCGGACTCGACCGACCCGACCGACCCGAAGAGTAGAGAGCCGTCTGTGCCGGATTCTGCCGAGCAGCTCGCCGAGCTCCTCGACCTCGAGACCATCGACGTCAACCTGTTCCGTGGCATCCAGCCCGACACCATGCTCCAGCGCGTGTTCGGAGGACAGGTCGCTGCCCAGGCACTCGTCGCCGGTGCCCGGACGGTCACGGACCCCCTGACGGTGCATTCGCTGCACAGCTACTTCCTCCTCCCGGGCGACACCGCGGTGCCGATCGTCTACGACGTGGAGAGCATCCGGGACGGGCGGTCCTTCTCCACCCGGCGGATCGTCGCACGCCAGCACGGTCGGGCCATCTACTTCATGACCGCAAGCTTCCAGGTCCCCGAGGACGGGTTCGAGCATCAGGACGTGATGCCCGACGTACCGTCACCGGAGGACTCGATCGACATGGCCGAGGTGATCCGGGAACGGCTTCCCGACCGCGCCGAGGAGTGGCTTCGTGAGTGGGCCGCCCTCGAGCTCAGGTTCGTCGCCGACTCGCGCACGGGCGGCGGGCTCTTTTCGGGCGACCGACCGGCCCAGTCCCGGCTGTGGATCCGGGTGAGCGGAGAGCTCAGCCAGGACCCGGTGCTGCACAGGGCAGGCTTCACCTATGCCAGTGACATGACGCTGCTCGGCTCCACTCTGGTGCCGCACGGCGTGCACGTCTCCGACCCGATGATGCAGTCGGCCTCGCTCGACCACACGATCTGGTTCCACCGTGACTTCCGCGTCGACGAGTGGCTGCTCTACGACCAGGTGTCGCCCTCGGCCTCGGGAGGCAGAGGGCTGGCGATCGGACGGCTGTTCACGCGGGACGGGACGCTGGTCGCCTCCGTCGCGCAGGAGGGCCTGATCAGGCGGCGAAAGTGAGTCCACGGACTTGTCAGGCGCTCACCGGGCTCACGCGGCTTCAGCGACTGACAGCTCGGATGCCGGCGCTCCGGCCATAGCAGAAGAATCGGGCGGAAGCGGTGACAGACACGCCCGTCCTCGGTTACGGTTGGGCATTCTTGTGGCTGTGTTTGCACTGTGAGGCTTGTGTGGGCAGTGGGACTGGTTGCTTCCGCTCGGAGAGGAATCCCGGTAATGCGCCTGTCCCGAAATCCTGCCGTTGTGCGTCCCGTCGTAACAGGACCCGTGATCGCACTGTCACTGGCGATGGGGACGGTCCTGGGAGTGGCTGGTCCCGCCGCCGCGGTGCCGGCTCCTGACTTCGAGGCGCCGTTCCCATGCGGTCAGAACTGGGTGGGTGCGACATTCTCCGGCCACTCGCCGAGCGTCTACTCCGTGGACTTCAACCGGCCCGACGACATCGGAGACCTGACTGTTTCCACTGCGCCCGGAGTGGTCACCCGGGTGACCGACACCGGTTCGACCAGCTACGGGAAGTACATCGTCGTCGACCACGGGGACGGCTACAGCAGCCTGTACGCCCATCTGCTGGCGCAGTACGTCACTACGGGGCAGCGCGTGGACCAGGGAACGATCCTGGGTCTGGTCGGCACCTCCGGCGGCTCGAGCGGCCCACACCTGCACTTCGAGCAGAAGCTGGGGAGCCAGGTGCAGAAGCCCTACTTCCACCAGACGGCCTACGCGTTCGGGTCCACCCTGACCTCCCGCAGCTGCCCCGACGTGCCGATCGCAGGGAACTGGGACGGCCGCGGGAGCGACGAGGTCGCGGTCTTCCGTCGTGGCGTGGGAACCGGGATATTCCGCCTGTACCGCGAGGGCAGCAAGCCGCAGCGGGTCGAGCTCGGCTACAGCAGTGACTCCCCGCTCACCGGGGACTGGGACGGAAACGGTACGACCGACGTGGGAGTGCGGACGTCAGGGTCCAAAGAGTTCGTTCTCCGTCGTGCGGACGGCACCACCACCTCACTTGAGTACGGATGGCGCAGTGACGTGCCGGTCACCGGCGACTGGGACGGCGACGGCGACACCGAGATCGGCGTCTGGCGTCCTTCCGCCCAGCGGTTCCGGATGCGTGTGGCACCGGGTGACATCCGGGTGACCCGCCTGGGAAGCGTCGGCGCGCTCCCGGTCACCGGTGACTGGAACGGCGACGGCCGCACCGACATCGGCGTCTTCGAGCCGTCCCTGGGCAAGTACACGCTGCGCACCAGGCCGATCGGACCGGCAGCGACCACAGTGGTGTTCGGCACCCGCACGGACCTCCCGGTCACCGGAGACTGGAACGGCGACGGCCGCACCGACCTCGGCACCTGGGCTCCGGCCACGGGCACCTTCTCCAAGCGGGCGTCCACCGGCGCGGTCAGCACACAGCGCTTCGGCCTCGCCCGGATCCGTTAGGGCTGTAGCCGCCTGCCCGGGAGGGCGCGAAGATGAGCTGTCGCGTCGTTACCAGGGTCATCGTCGGGAGCTGAACCACCGCCATCGACGGACTTGTCGCCAGGTACGGGCTCGAGGGCGAACGCCTCGGCCAGGTCGTCGCCGGAGCCGTGCACAAGCACTCCCGGAACTTCAACCTTCCTCTGCAAGGAGCGTCTGGGCCTCGACGCTCCGCTGGGCTCGATCGACGATCCCAAGCTCAATGTGGCCAGGGCGTGACTGCGATCATCGCAAGGTAACCTCGCCGGTCGGGGCGCGTGGATCAGCCGTCCTTCCCGCCGTGGTGCAGTGCCCGGACGAGGTCGACGGTGTCGGCCTCGGCAGCTGTCTTGTCGTCGCGATAGCGCAGGATCCGGGCGAAGCGGAGCGCCATGCCGGCCGGGTAGCGCGTTGAGGTCTGGATACCGTCGAAGGCGATCTCCACTACCTGCTCCGGGCGGAGCTTCACGACATACGACGTGCGTGACTCCTCGAGCGCCAGGAACCGCTCGGTCTGCCACCGCAGGATCTCGTCGGTCATGCCCTTGAACGTCTTCCCCAGCATCACGAAGCCGCCGGACCCGGGGTCTCGAGCGCCGAGGTGGATGTTGGAGAGCCACCCCTCGCGGCGCCCGCTTCCCCACTCCACCGCGAGCACGACGAGGTCGAGCGTGTGACGGGGTTTCACCTTGACCCACCCGGCGCCACGTCGGCCGGCGGCGTACGGCGCGTCGAGCGACTTGACCACCACACCCTCGTGACCGGCGGCGACCACGTCGGTGAACAGTCGCTGGGCCTCCTCGGCGTTTCCGGTGACGGAGCGCGGCACGATCAGCTCGGAGGGGAGCACCTCCAGCAAGCGGTCGAAGCGTGCGTTGCCAGGGCAGTCGACCAGGTCCTGCCCGTCGACGTGCAGAAGGTCGAAGAAGTACGACGTCAGCGGGACCTGTGCGCGCAACGTGGCGACGTCGACGTGACTGGCGGTGCGAGCGCCCGTCTCCTGGAAAGGACGCGGCCGTCCGCCCTCGCCGAGGGCGATCGTCTCGCCGTCGAGCACGAGCGTGCGGGCGGGTAGGTCGGCCACCGCCTCGACGACTTCAGGAACCCGCCCGGTGATCTCCTCGAGGCTGCGGGTGAACACCCGCACGCGTCCGTCGTACTTGTGCACCTGGATGCGGATGCCGTCAAGCTTGCTGTCCACTGCCACGAGGCCACCGCCAGGGGACGCCTTGGCCATCGCCTCGCCGATCTCCGTGGCGCTGGAGGCGAGCATCGGCCGGATGGGTCGCCCTACCTCGAGTCCGATCCCGGCGAGAGCGTCGAGACCGCCGGTGAGGGCAGCGTCGGCAACCGCGACGGTCGAGCCGGCGAACATCGACGCCCGGCGGACCACCGCCGGCGGGACCTTCGCTGCCACTGCTACCGCCTCGAGCATCAGCCCGTCGAGCGCGCCCTGGCGCAGCTCGCCGGTGACCAGCCCCCGCAGATAGGCCTGCTCCTGCTCGGTCGCACGGGCCAACAGCGTCTCGACCAGAGCCGTTCGCCGGGCCTGGGACCCCGGGCCGGTGACCTCGCTGATCTCCTGGAACCCGTCGTTCACCTCACCGACGGTCAGGCTGCTCGTGCCGGCCGGTGCTGGAAGTGTGCTCAGGGTGCGCCAGCCGAGCCCGGTGCGTCGTTGCCGCAGCACGCCGGAGAGGTAGGAGGTGGCGGTTGCCACCTCCTCCGGCTCTGCCGACGCCAGAGCGGCCGCGAGAGCGGCGACCTTCGCCTTGCGTGAGCGGGTCGCCGCCACCGCGCTCGACGCCTTCACCAGGTCGAGAAGCTGCATGCCGCCATTGTCGCCGACCGCACCGACGTAGCCTTTCCGGGTGACAACGTCGGGCGAGCGTGCCGAGCGGGTATGGCGACCGTCGTGGCCGTGTGCGATGGGCACGACGCTCTCGATCCTGCGCAAGGGCAGCGCCGACCCGACGTTCCGCGTCGACCCCGACGGCACCGTCTGGCGGGGCATCCGGACGCCGCACGGCACCGCGACCCTGCGACTGCGGTCACGTCCTGCGGCCGGTGAGGTGCACGCCGTCGCCTGGGGTGCCGGCGCCGACTGGGTGCTCGAGAGCGTGCCGGCCATGCTCGGCGCCGAAGACGACACGACCGGGTTCGAGCCCAGGCACCCGGTGCTCGCAGATGCGCATCGCCGCAGGCCGCACTGGCGCGTGTGTCGCACCGGTCTGGTGATGGAGGCGCTGTTGCCCGCGATCATCGAGCAGAAGGTCACCGGTTCCGAGGCGCTGGGCGGGTTCCGCCAGCTGGTCTACCGGTTCGGGGAACGTGCTCCGGGGGAGGGCGCCGTTCGTGGCGTGTGGGTGCAGCCGCGCGCCGAGACCGTCCGGAGGATCCCGTCGTGGGAGTGGCTGCGACTGCACATAGACCCGGCGAGGTCGCGCGCCGTGGTCGGTGCCGCACAGGTGGCCCCGTCGCTCGAGCGCACCGTGGGGTTGCCCGCCCACGAGGTGGACCGCCGGCTCCGGTCGCTGCCGGGTGTCGGGATCTGGACGAGCGCGGAGGTGCGCTTCCGGGCGCACGGTGACTCCGACGCGGTGAGCTTCGGGGACTACCACATCGCCAAGAACATCGGTTGGGTGCTGACCGGCGAAGCGGTCGACGACGAGCAGATGGCCGAGCTGCTCGAGGAGTACCGCCCCCACCGGTACCGCGTGCAACGGCTCGTCGAGCTTGCCGGACTGAGCCGCCCCCGACGTGGTCCGCGGATGGCACCACGCCGGCACCTGCCGACATGACTGCAAAGCGGGCCTCTCGTGGGGGCCTCAGGGGCTAACGTCTGCACGTGCGTGCTCGTCCGGCCGGCCCGTGCGCCGCCAGGAGTGCTCCGGCTCGTAGCCCAGGACCCGCCGGGCCTTGTCGATCGAGAGCAGCGTCTGGGTTCCGGTGACCTCCCCGCGCAGCTCGACACCGGGGAACACCTGCTGCGCGAGGTCGGCGCTGGGCGTGGACATGACGGTGTCGGCGTTCGCGATCACGAACACGTGCTGACCGGTCGTGTCGAGCTCGAGTGATCGCCGTACTGCCTGGGCACCGTCGCGCGCGTCGATGTAGCCCCACAGGTTCCACTTGCGCAGCATCGGGTCGGCGTCGAAGGACGGGAACTGTGCGTACTCCTCGGGATACATCACGTTGGAGAAGCGCAGGCCGACCATCTTCAGCTCCGGCTCCCAGCGACAGAGCTGGCCGGCCATCTCCTCCTCGAGCGTCTTGGCAAGGGAGTACGACGACTCCGGGCGCGGGTGGTAGTCCTCGTCGACGGGGAGATACGGCGGGGGAGTGTCGAAGGGCAGGCCGAGGACGGTCTCGCTGGAGGCCCACACCAGGTTACGGATGCCGTTCGCGCGGGCGGCGGCGAAGACGTGGTGCGTCGAGGTGATGTTGTTGACGAAGGTGGTCGTGTTCGGGACCAGGCCGGGACGCGGGACTGCAGCAAGGTGCACGACGCCGTCGACGTGGTCGTAGGTGTCCTCGATCCCGGTCAGCGCCTGCACGGTCTGGCCGTAGTCGGTGAGGTCGACGCGCAGAAAGTCACCTGGTGCATCCTCGGGCGGCCCGTCCCGGTCCAGGTTGACGACGTCGTACCCGTGCTCGACGAGATCCCGGACGACGGTCCTGCCGAGCTTGCCGCTGCCACCTGTCACTGCGATGCGTGTCATGGCTCGGCCATACCCGGTCAGGCCCGAAGGCAACCGCACCGGTCAGGGACGTAGCGTCTTCGGAAGTACGTCGGCCGCGAGAACCGTCTCGCGAAGGGGCTTCACGAGCTCGTGAAGCCGTCGGGTTCCCTCGACGCCGACCCCGGCCCAACCTTGGAGGGCGAGGCGGTCGGTGTCGTCCTCCACCTGCTGGCGAGCAGCCCGCCCGGTGTCGGTGAAGCCACCTTCGGCGTCGAGCCAGCCACGTTCTTGCAGCCGGCCGGCCGCGGCGTCGTACTCCTGGCCGCTCCATCCCCGGGTCTTGCGAAGGAAACCGGTGCTCGAGGAGTAGAGCCCGCCGAGCACCGTAGCCTCCACGGGGTCGATCCCCGCCGTCTGCAGGACCGAGATGTGCCCGTCCCCGCGGTGCTCACGGATCAGTGTCGCCGCGTGCCACAGGGCCAGGACATCCTCGTCGGGCCAGGGCAGCGCAGCGTGCGCGGCGTACACCGGCCGACCGTGCGGGGTCAGCCCGTCACAGACCTGGCGGGCGATGGCGAGTGCCGCGGTCACGTCCGGCTGGCCGAGCAGCCGCCCGAGTGCGGCAGCCATGCCCGACCGGCGTGCCGCGACGAGCTGTTCCGGCGTCGCGCGCTCCCAGGACGAGGGCAGAGCCGCCTCGACGAGCCACGGCGCGAAGACGTAGAACGTGGCGATCGTCAGGCCGGGTCCGGCCCTACCGAACGCGGCAGCCCGGCCCGGGAAGTAGGACAGCTGCGGGTGCAGCCCGAGGTCGACGTACGCCTGGCGCACTTCGGCGGCGAAGTAGCCGACGACATGCAGTGCCTCGAGGTCACCCCAGGCCTTGCGAGAAAGGGGAACGATCTCGGGGTCCACGTCGGCTGACATGTCCCGACCCTATGATGCGGGCAGATGGTCGACTCGGCGACCCGACTAGGAGGGCACGACATGCGCAGCACGATGCAGGACTTTCCGCTCACCATCGGTGGCATCCTCCGGCACGTGACGCAGGTGCACGGTGATGCCGAGGTGGTCACTGCGACCGCGGACGGCTTCCGAACGCAGAGCTACGCCGACCTCGGCCGGCGGGCCGCCCAGCTCGCCAACGGCCTGCGCTCACTGGGGATCACCGGCGACCAACGGGTGGGCACCTTCCAGTGGAACAACGCCGAGCACCTCGAGGCCTACTTCTCGGTCCCGGCCATGGGCGCGGTGCTGCACACCCTGAACATCCGGCTGTTTCCCGAACAGCTGACCTATGTCGCCAACCACGCGGAGGACCAGGTTGTCATCGTGGACGACTCGCTGGTCGACGTGCTCGCCAAGCAGCTGGCGGGCTTCGAGACGGTCACGCACGTGCTTGTCGCGGGCCCCGAGGCGGCTTCGGTCGACCTGGACGCGCTGCGCGCGAGCGGCAAGGAGGTGCTGATGTACGACGACCTGCTCGCCGCGCAAGCCGACACGTTCGACTGGCCGGTCGTCGACGAACGGGACGCTGCCGCGATGTGTTACACCAGCGGTACCACCGGGAACCCGAAAGGGGTCGTCTACAGCCACCGGTCGGCGTACCTGCACTCGATGGCGGTTGGCCTCGGCGTCAACGCCGGCCTGACCTGGGAGGACCGCGTGCTGCCGGTGGTGCCGATGTTCCACGCCAACGCGTGGGGTCTGGCCTACGCCTCGGCGATGGCCGGGGCCTCCCTGGTGATGCCCGACCGCTGGCTGCAGGCCGAGCCCCTGGTGAGGTTCATGCAGTCCGCCCGCCCGACCGTCTCCGGTGGGGTGCCGACGGTTTGGAACGACGTTCTTGGCTATCTCGACGAGAACGAGTGCGACCTGTCCTCGCTGCGGCTGGTGCTGTGTGGCGGCTCTGCGGTGCCGGTCGCGCTCCAGCAGGCGCTCGGCGAGCGGCACGGGATCACCATGATCCAGGCGTGGGGGATGACCGAGACATCCCCGGTGGCCTCCACTGCACGTCCACCGGTGGGAGTCGAGGGTGAGGAGATGTGGCGCTTCCGCGGCACCGCCGGGCGACTGCTGCCCGGGGTCGAGGGGCGCATCGTCGGGGACGACGGCCGGAGCCTGCCGCACGACGGGAAGGCCGTCGGCGAGCTCGAGGTGCGCGGACCGTGGGTCACGGGCAGCTACTACCGGGACGGAGACGGTGTGTCGGAGGAGAAGTTCCACGACGGCTGGCTGTGCACCGGCGACGTCGGGAACCTCGACGACCTCGGTTACATCACGCTGACCGACCGGGCCAAGGACGTGATCAAGTCCGGCGGGGAGTGGATCTCCTCGGTGGAGCTCGAGAACGCGCTGATGGCACACCCGGACGTTGTCGAGGCGGCGGTGGTGGGGATCCCGGACGAGAAGTGGCAGGAGCGACCGCTGGCCTCTGTCGTGCTTCGAGAGGGTGCCCGTGTCCAGCCCGCCGAGCTGCGCGAGTTCCTCGCGAAGTCGTTCGCGAACTGGCAGCTGCCGGACGCGTGGGCGTTCGTCGACGAGGTGCCGCGCACTTCGGTCGGCAAGTTCGACAAGAAGGTGCTCCGCAAGCAGTACGGCGAAGGTCAGCTCGACGTGGAACAAGCCAGTTAGTGAGGCCTGCGTTCGTCGGGGAGTCGGAGAGTCAGCGCCAGGCGGTCAGGTAGCCGACGCCACGCCACGCCTCGGCTGCCTCTGTGGGCTCCACCGTGCCGACGTCGAGCTCGACCAGGGGAACGTGTGGACGTGCGATACCTGTAGACGAACCGAACAAGTTGGGAGGTATCGGGCGGTCCGCTGGAGGGTTGCATGTCCATCTGGCCCCTCGGCCCCCCGGCAGGTCCGTGGCGCTTGCGACGATCCGGGATGGCGACCGCAACCTAGAGCAACGGGCGAAGTGGAGCCAAGAGTGCCTCGGTGAAGCGGCGGTGGACGCCGCGTGCCTCCCACTCCGCGGTCTTCAGCTCGCGGGCGTTGCTGAGGTCGGTCTGGAAGATCTCCTCCATCTTCGAGGCCATCGCCGGGTCGATGAACTCCACGTTGATCTCGTAGTTGCCCGTCATGCTGAGCCGGTCGAGGTTCGCCGTTCCTACCGTGGACCACCGCCCGTCGATCGTGGAGGTCTTCGCGTGCACCATCGCCCCCTGGAAAAGGAAGATCCGCACGCCGCTGGTGAGCAGCTGATCGTAGTAGCCGCGCGAGAGCCAGTCCGCGACGACGTGGTTGGAGACGGCGGGCAGGAGCAGGCGCACGTCCACCCCGCGCCGGGCCGCTACGGTCAGTGCTTGCACGAAGTCGGGGTCGGGGATGAAGTAGGCGTGGGTCATGTAGATGTGGTGGTAGGCCCGGCTGATCGCCTCGATGTACATCGACCGGATCGGGAACATCCACTGGCGGGGGACGTTGCGGTGCACCCGGATCCGGGGCTCCCAGTCCGAGGGGCTCTGCAGCAACAGCGGGCGCCCGACAGCCTGCTTGTGGGTCCCCCGGTTGAGGTTCCAGAAGTCCGCGAAGGCACGCTTGAGGTCCCACACCCCGGGACCGGTGACCCGCACGTGGGTGTCACGCCACTCGGTGGCGTAGGCGCTGCCGATGTTGTAGCCGCCGACGAAGGCGACCTCCTCGTCGACGACCAGGATCTTTCGGTGGTCACGGCCGTAGCGGCGCAGGTCGAAGAAGCGCCAGCCGGCGGTGTAGACCGGGTATCGCAGGACACGCACGCGGGGTGCGAACCGCTTGAAGTGCGGAGCGACGATCAGGTTGGCGAACCCGTCGTAGATCGCGAAGACCTCGACTCCGCGCCCGGCCGCCTCGGTGAGCGCCTGCTTGAAACGCTCCCCCGTCTCGTCGCCCTTCCAGATGTAGGACTCCAACAGGATCTGCTGACTGGCGCCCTCGATCGCCTCGAGCATGGCGTCGTAGAGATCCATGCCGAACGTGTACGTCGTCACCGTCCCCTCGCCGATCGTGACCTGCCGCGGGGGTGTGGTGGGGAACGGCTTAGGCCGCTTGCCGCGTCGCCGGTACGAGTCGACGAGGGTCAGGGTCAGCGCGACGACGAGCTGGACGCCGAAGAAGGTGAGCAGGCTGCGCCGCGCAAGATCGGTCAGGTGGTCGGGTCGCAGGCTCACGGCATCAATCTAGTCCGAAGGCCTGTCGCGGCGGCGGACGTATGCCGTTACGGCGCCCGGTACACGAGTGCCAGGCCGGCGGTGCGGACGGGGCGCTGCCGCTGGAACTTCAGCGTGACTCTCCGTCCGGTCAGCCGGAGCTGCTCGTTGCGCAGGTCTGCGGAGTCCACACCCGAGAGGGCCGTAAGAAAGTGCTGCTCGAGCACCATGACCGCCGGCTCGCAGGCCATCTCGGTGCTGCCCAGGGCCCGGAACCGGACCCGATCCCCGTCGACCAGCACGTCCCCGGAGTAGATGTTGCAGGCCGACCTGCCAGAGGCGCGTTCGCCGGTGACCTCCAGCGTGACCTCATGGCCGGGCAGCAACCGCAGCGGCCCGGCGTCCGTCGTACCGCTGACCAGGTGCCAGCTGCCCTCGAGACTGGGCTCGGGTCGGCCGGTAGACCCGGGGCCGACCTCCGCGCAGGAACTCACGAGGAGCGCGGTCAGCGCGAACACGAGGAGCCTACGCTGCATGGTCGACCTCACTACGTTGGTGCCGCTGCCGTCCGGTACTTTGCGGTTTGGACGCAGGGAGGGCTGAGCCGGTTCCACCGGTCGGGTATGCCAGGGTCACCGCTCACGGGCAGAAACCGTCGGCGGTGACCCGTAGGCTCAGTGCTATGAGGCCCGTGACCGATCTCGAGCGCACCGTCGCACCGTTCGAAGTCATCTCCGACTACCGGCCATCCGGTGACCAGCCCACCGCCATCGAGGACATCGAGAAGCGGATCAGGGGCAGTGAGAAGGACGTGGTCCTGCTCGGCGCCACCGGAACCGGGAAGACCGCGACCGTCGCATGGGCGGTGGAGCGGCTGCAGCGGCCGACCCTGGTGCTGCAGCCGAACAAGACGCTCGCCGCGCAGTTCGCCAACGAACTTCGTGAGCTCCTCCCCAACAACGCGGTCGAGTACTTCGTCTCGTACTACGACTACTACCAGCCGGAGGCGTACGTCCCGCAGACCGACACCTACATCGAGAAGGACTCCTCCATCAACGAGGAGGTCGAGCGGCTCCGGCACTCCTCGACGAACTCGCTGCTGACCCGTCGCGACGTGATCGTGGTCTCCACGGTCTCCTGCATCTACGGCCTCGGGACACCCCAGGAGTACGTCGACCGGATGCTCCGTCTCAAGGTCGGCTCCAGTGTCACAGAGCGTGACCAGCTGTTGCGCAGACTGGTAGAGATCCAGTACACGCGCAACGACCTGGCCTTCACCCGGGGCACGTTCCGGGTTCGAGGCGACACGCTGGAGATCTTCCCCGTCTACGAGCAGCTCGCGGTGCGGGTGGAGTTCTTCGGCGACGAGATCGAGCGGCTGATGACGCTGCACCCCTTCACCGGCGAGGTGATCACCGAGGACCAGGAGCTCTACGTCTTCCCGGCGACCCACTACGTCGCCGGCCCGGAGCGGATGGAGCGCGCGATCACCGGGATCGAGCTCGAGCTCGAGGACCAGCTCTCGACGTTCGAACGGCAGGGCAAGCTCCTAGAGGCGCAGCGGCTGCGGATGCGCACGACGTACGACGTGGAGATGATGCGACAGGTCGGCTCGTGCTCGGGCATCGAGAACTACTCGATGCACATCGACGGCCGGAAGCCGGGGTCGGCACCGAACTGCCTGCTCGACTACTTTCCCGAGGACTTCCTGCTGGTCGTCGACGAGTCGCACGTCGCGGTTCCGCAGATCGGAGGGATGTACGAAGGCGACATGTCGCGCAAGCGCAACCTCGTCGACCACGGGTTCCGGCTGCCCAGCGCGATGGACAACCGGCCGTTGAAGTGGGAGGAGTTCCTGGAGCGGATTGGTCAGACCATCTACCTCTCGGCAACTCCAGGCAAGTATGAGATGTCCAAGGTCGACTCGACCGTCGAGCAGATCATCCGGCCGACCGGGCTGATCGACCCCGAGGTCGTCGTGAAGCCGACCAAGGGGCAGATCGACGACCTGATCCACGAGATCAACACGCGGGTCGAGAAGAACGAGCGGGTTCTGGTCACCACGCTGACCAAGAAGATGTCCGAGGACCTGACCGACTACCTGCTCGAGGCTGGCATCCGGACGCGTTACCTCCACTCTGAGGTGGACACGCTGCGCAGGATCGAGCTGCTGCGTGAGCTGCGGATGGGGGAGTACGACGTGCTCGTCGGCATCAACCTCCTCCGCGAGGGTCTTGACCTTCCCGAGGTGTCCCTCGTCGCGATCCTGGACGCGGATAAGGAGGGTTTCCTCCGCTCGGACAAGTCGCTGATCCAGACCATCGGTCGCGCGGCCCGCAACGTCTCCGGCCAGGTGCACATGTACGCCGACAAGGTGACGCCTTCGATGGAGGCCGCCATCGAGGAGACCAACCGGCGTCGCGAGAAACAGGTCGCCTACAACAAGGCCATGGGTGTCGACCCTCAGCCGCTGCGCAAGAGGATCGCCGACATCACCGAGATGCTCGCGCGTGAGGACCAGGACACCGCCGAGCTGCTCGGCGGCGGCGGCCGGCAGCAGTCACGCGGGAAGGCACCGGTGCCCGGCCTGTCCTCCCGCGGCCATGATGTCGGCCGGCACGCCGCCGAGCTGGTGGGTATGCCCTCGCAGGACCTCGCCGACCTGGTGCAGCAGCTCACCGACCAGATGCACAGCGCTGCCGCCGAGCTCCAGTTCGAGGTGGCGGCCCGGCTGCGCGACGAGATCCGGGACCTCAAGAAGGAGCTCCGGCAGATGGTCGAGGCCGGAGCGCGCTGATGTCGAGAACGGTGCAGGTGACCTTCGACTGCGCAGACCCGGCGGCCCTGTCGCACTTCTGGGCTCAGGTGCTCGGCTACCGACACGACGACCCTCCGGACGGGTTCGCTTCCTGGGAGCAGGCGCTGGGGAGTCCCGGAGGAGCGTCGCAACAGTGCCAACGCGGTGCACGACCCGGACGGCGTCGGACCGCGGCTGTTCTTCCAGCAGGTGCCCGAGGGAAAGACCGCCAAGAACAGGGTGCACCTCGATGTCCGCGCCGCCCCGGGCCTGGGCGGTGAGGAGCGGATGGCGGCGCTGGAGCAGGAGTCCGAGCGGCTGAGGGCGCTGAGAGCGACCCGGGTGCGCCGGCACGAGCCCCAGGCAGGTCTCAGCCATGTCGACCGTGCGGTGACCAGGATTGGTCTGCACGGCTGGACGTCTGAGACAATCGGGCCCTGTGGAGGGGAGTATTCCTTCGCGACGTTGTCGTCACCACGGATACCGGTCCAGATCTCAGGGCTTGATCCCGGCATCGTCGGCCGCACCGCTGTTCTCGACCACCCGGCGGGGGGCGGAAGAGACCTCCGGAGCTCAGTCCTATTCAACCTCCGGAGGAGCATTCCGTGGATGTACCAGTCTGGCTGTGGTGGGCGACGATCATCGTCACGATGTCGGTCCTGCTCTTCGACCTCGTCGTCATCGGTCGGCGACCGCATGAGCCCTCGACCAAGGAAGTCTCGGTCGCGCTCGGCATCTACGTCGGACTCTCGATCGCGTTCGGTATCGGTGTCTGGGTGCTGGCCGGCCATCAGTTCGGCACCGAGTTCTTCGCCGGATGGCTGACGGAGTACTCCCTCTCGGTCGACAACCTCTTCATCTTCATCATCATCATGGCGAAGTTCGGGGTACCGAGGCAGTTCCAGCAGCAAGCGCTGATGGTCGGCATCGTGCTGGCGCTGGTGATGCGCGCGATCTTCATCGCGGTCGGTGCGGCTGCCATCGAACGCTTCTCGTGGATCTTCTACATCTTCGGCGCCTTCCTCATCTACACGGCTGTCAAGCTCGTGCTCGAGGCGTTGTCCGACGACGAGGAGTACGAGGAGAACCGGCTGATCAAGTGGGTGAAGACGCACTTGCCGTCCACCGACGAGTGGAACGGCGCCAAGATGTTCACCAAGGAGAACGGCAGACGTGTGGTCACACCCATGTTCTTGGTCATCCTGGCGCTCGGCACCACCGATCTGCTTTTCGCTCTGGACTCGATCCCGGCGATCTACGGACTCACCCGGGAGCCCTTCCTCGTCCTCACCGCGAACATCTTCGCGTTGATGGGTCTGCGCCAGCTCTACTTCCTCATCGGCGGGCTGCTGAAGCGGCTGGTGTACCTCTCCTTCGGGCTCTCGGTGCTGCTCGGCTTCATCGGCGTCAAGCTCGTCCTGCACGCGATGCACGAGAACGACCTGCCCTTCATCAACGGCGGGGAGGGCTTCGAGTGGGCGCCAGAGATCCCGACTCTGGTGTCTCTCGGCGCGATCATCGTCATCCTGGCGGTGACCACGATCGCGAGCCTGGTCGCGTCGAAGAGGGGTGTCGAGACCACGGGTCAGCTCGCGGAGGCGCTCGAGAGCGATGGCGACGGCTCCGGCGACGGTGCCGAGAACGAGGCCGCGGGGTCGGCTGACGAGCCCAGCGGCCAGCCGGGTGACGGGTCCGCAAGCACCTCCGCGGAGCGTCGCTAGGCATGGGCGGCCCAAGAACCGGGTAGACCCCGACTCATGACCGACACAGCCGACCTGAGCCGTCCCGCCAGTGGTGACGTGCTCGACCTGATCCTCGACGACCACCGGCGTTTCGAGGCGCTACTGCGTGAGCTGCGGGACAGTAGCACCGACCGGGATACCGTCCGTCGGACCTTGGCTGCGCTGCACGTGGCCCATGCGGAGGCCGAGGAGAAGCACGTGTATCCGAGCCTTCGCCGCTCGGACGCGATCGACGAGCACGAGGCCGATCACGGCGAGGAGGAGCACGCCGAGGGCAACCAGGCGCTGCTGGCGGTGCTCGAGTGCGACTCGGTCGAGGGCGAGGACTTCGACGAGCTGGTCGAGGCACTCGCCGGCAAGCTCTACCACCACCTCACCGAGGAGGAGCTGACGATCCTCAACCCAGCTCGTGACGACGTCGCCGCGACGGCGCGGCGCGAGCTCGGGAAGAAGTTCGCGACCGAGCGCAACCAGCAGCTCGACGCCGACTGCGGCCGCGTCGAGAACGTGAGGTCCCTTGTCGCGCGCGCCGGAAAGAAGGGCCTCGTCGACGAGGAGTAGCCGTCATCGCGGATGTCTCCGCCGGGCAGTCACCGCACCCGTCCCGCGTAGGCCAACCCGCTCCGCTGCCATGATAGATCCACGTTGTGAGTCTGTTCGTCCGTTCCGGAGGTCAAGGTGCGCGTCGCTCTGCTGTCCTATCGCAGCAAGCCGCACTGCGGTGGTCAGGGCGTCTACGTCCGCCACCTGAGCAGGGAGCTCGTCGCCCTCGGACACCAGGTGGAGGTCTTCTCGGGGCAGCCCTACCCCGACCTTGACGAGGAAGTCCGGCTCACCAAGCTGCCCAGTCTCGACCTCTACCGGGAGCCCGACCCGTTCCGGACACCGCGGCCGAGCGAGATCCGGGACGCTGTCGACCTCCTCGAAGTTGCCACCATGGTCACCGCAGGGTTTCCGGAGCCGCTCACCTTCAGTCTCCGCGCGGCGCGCGTGCTCAAGGAGCGGATCGCGGACTTCGATGTGGTGCACGACAACCAGACGCTCGGCTACGGCCTGCTCGGTCTCGCTCGCACTGGCATCCCGATGGTGACCACGATCCACCACCCGATCACCTTCGACCGCCGGGTGGACCTGGCTGCGGCGCGCGGATGGAAGCGACTGACCACTCGTCGCTGGTATGCATTCCTGGCGATGCAGAAACGAGTCGCTCGCCGGATGCCGCAGATCCTTACGGTGTCCCAGTCCTCGGCCCGCGACATAGCGACCGATTTCGGCGTGGACGTGTCGCGGATCGGAGTCGTTCCGCTCGGGGTCGAGCCCGAGGTGTTCTCGATGCCGGAGCAGCCGCGGGTGGCGGGCCGGATCGTGGCGATGGCCAGTGCGGACACGCCGATGAAGGGAGTCGCGACGCTGCTCGAGGCGTTCGCGAAGCTGCGCACCGAACGAGACGTCGAGCTGCTCCTGATCAGCAGGCCGAAACCCGGGGGACGCACCGAGCAGCTGCTGGACAGCCTGTGCATCAAGGACTGCGTCCGCTTCGTGAACGGGCTCAGCGACACCGAGCTCGCGCGGGTCATCGGGTCGGCAGAGGTCGCCTGCGTTCCCTCCCTCTACGAGGGTTTCTCGCTGCCCACCGTCGAGGCGATGGCGTGTGGCACCCCGCTGGTGGCCAGCCGCGCCGGCGCTATCCCCGAGGTCGTGGGTGCGGCCGGCGTGTGCGCCGACCTGGTGACCCCTGGCGATGCCCAGGAGCTCGCTGCGGCGCTCGCCGCGCTGCTCGACGACCCGGCTCGCCGTTCCTTGATGGGGAGTGCAGGGCGCCGCCGAGCGCTGGACCGTTTCAGCTGGCGTGCCGTGGCCGAGGCAACCGCGGCGGCGTATACCCGAGCCATCGACGGGGCCATCGACGGGCCCGTCGACGAGCGGCACCTGTGACGACGGGTGCGGCCGGCTGATGCTGACCATCGACTTCGACCGGCTCGGTGTCGCCTCAGGGGAGCGGGTCCTGGACATGGGTTGTGGCGCTGGTCGTCACGCGTTCGAGCTCTACCGGCGCGGAGCCGATGTGGTCGCGTTCGACCAGGACGCCGACGAGCTCTCGGCGGTCTCGGACATGTTCGCCGCGATGCGCGCCGCCGACGAGGTCCCGGTGGGGGCCGAAGGGGACGTCAAGCAAGGTGATGCCGTACAGCTGCCTTTCGCGGACGGCGAGTTCGACCGGGTCATAGCCGCCGAGGTGCTCGAGCATCTGCCCGATGACCGCGCGGTGATCTCCGAGCTCGTGCGCGTCCTGCGACCGGGCGGCAGCCTAGCGGTGTCGGTGCCGCGCTGGTATCCCGAGAAGATCTGCTGGGCGCTGTCGGAGAGGTATCACCAGGTCGAGGGCGGCCACCTGCGGATCTACACGCGCGACGAGCTGGTCGGAAAAGTGAGACAGGCCGGTCTCACGTTGGTGGGCCAGCACCACGCGCACGCGTTGCACTCGCCGTACTGGTGGCTCAAGTGCGCCGTCGGGGTCGACAACTCAGAGCATGTGCTGCCGAGGACCTACCACCGGCTCCTCGTGTGGGACATCATCCGACGACCGTGGCTGACCCGCACCGCCGAGTCACTCCTGAACCCGCTCGTCGGCAAGAGCGTCGTTCTCTATTTCACCAAGGCCCGATGACTGCTCCGATGACAGGCGCCGTTCCCTCGTTGTCCGGAGTCCTGACCTCGCAGCAGGTTGCGGACACTGCTGCGACGATCGCGAGGACCCAGGAGAGCTCGGGCGCGATCCCGTGGTTCGCAGGCGGACATGTCGACCCGTGGGACCACGTCGAGTGCGCGATGGCTCTCCTGGTCGGCGGAGAGGTCGAGGCCGCCGAGCGCGCCTACGGCTGGCTGCTGGCCTCCCAGCGCGAAGACGGTTCCTGGCCGATGCGGTCGTCGGCCGGAACGGTCGAGGACGCCGGCGCGGACGCCAACATGTGCGCCTACATCGCGGTCGGCATCTGGCACCACTGGCTGGTTCGACGCGACGCCGACTTCGTCATGCGCGCGTGGCCGGCGGTACGTCGAGCACTCGACTACGTCGTCGGTCTGCAGCTGCCCTTCGGCGGGATCGCCTGGGCGCGCAGTGGCATGCGGCGCGTGGCCGCGACCGCCCTGGTCGCCGGAAGCTCCTCGATCCACCAGGCGCTGGCCTGCGCGATCGCACTCTCCGAGCTTGTCGACGTTGCGCAGCCGGAGTGGGAGCTCGCGGCCGGCCGCCTCGGGCACGCCCTGCGCACGCACGAGAACCTGTTCGAGCAGAAGGCCCGGTTCTCGATGGACTGGTACTACCCGGTTCTCGGCGGCGCCGTGCGGGGGCCCGGGGCACTGGCCCGCCTCGACACGCGGTGGGACGACTTCGTGGTCCCCGGGCTGGGCATCCGCTGTGTCGACGACAACCCCTGGGTGACGGGGGCTGAGACCTGCGAGCTCGCCCTCGCCCTCGACGCGGTGGGTCTGCGTGCTCGGGCAACAACCCTGCTGGGTGACATGCAGCACCTGCGCGAGCCCGACGGCTCATACTGGACCGGTTACGTGTTCAGTGACCACGCCCGGTGGCCGGAGGAGTGCACCACGTGGACCGCGGCGGCAGTCATCCTCTCGGTCGACGCGCTCTCGCGGGGCACCTCCGGCTCCGATCTCTTCCGCACGACGGGCCTGTCCGCCAGCTTCGCCGAGATCGGGCTGGAGTGCGGCTGCGAGTGCGTCGCGGGGTCACCGGACAGGATCACCGGCGTGTCCGGCGACTCTGGTCAGAACACGCATCGAGCCGAGGACCTGGCGCTCGACGAAGTGCCCGCCCTGGACCGCGCGTAGGTAGATCCGGTACGGCGCCTGGCCGCCCTCGTCCGGGTGGGGAAACACGTCGTGGATCACCATCGTGGCGCCGTGGGCGACCCAGCGGCCCCACCCCACGTAGTCGTTCGTGGCGTGCTCGTCGGTGTGGCCGCCGTCGATGAACAGCAACGACAGCGGAGTGCGCCAGTGCGCCGAGACGGTGGTGGACCTGCCGACCAGAGCGACGACGTGCTCCTCCAGACCCGCGGCGGCCATGGTGTGCCGAAAGGTGCCCAGGGTGTCGAGCCTCCCGGTCACGGGGTCGACCAGGCTCACGTCGTGGTACTCCCAACCCGCCTGGTTCTCCTCGGAGCCTCGATGGTGGTCGAGGGTGAAGATGGTGCCACCGGTCTTCAGGGCGGCCGCCCCGAGGTAGATCGCCGACTTCCCGCAGTAGGTACCGACCTCGAGCGCCGGGCCCGTGGCCGACTGCAGCCGCTCTACCGCCAGCCGGTGGAGCAGCTCGCCCTCTTCGGGTGGCAGGAAGCCCTTCGCGGCCAGGGCCATCTCCAGCAGGTCCGCCGGCATGGTGGCCTGCTGTGGACGGAGCGAGCCATCGGCCATCGGGTCAGCATAAATGGGTCGCGCCGGCACGCCCGACCGGAGCACTCTTGGGGCATGGAGATCCATGCTTTCACCGCAGACGACTCGGACACCGTCGCTGCCGTCGTTGACCTGCTCAACGCCGCCGACAAGGTCGATGCGCCGTTCACCCCCCCGCAAACGGTGCAGAACTACACGGCCATGATGGTGCACGGGTGGGACGGTGAGGCGCCCGAGACATACGCCGCCTGGGAGGACGGCTCACTCGTGGCTGTGCTGGGGCTCTGGACCAGCGAGTGGGACAACACGCATCTGGCCTGGGCCGATCTGATGGTGCACCCGGACGCTCGCCGCCGCGGCCACGGGACGCAGCTGCTGGACTTCGCCAAGGAGCGGGCTCGTGAGCTCGGCCGAAGGAGCGTGGGCAGCGACGGGTGGGACTGCATGCAGACAACAGCCTTCGCTGCCAGGCACGGTTTGGCCCGCAAGAGCTCGGCTATAGCCCGGCGGCAGGTCGTCTCGACCGTCGACCCGGCAGTGCTCGAGGAGCTGTACGACGGTGCGGTGGCCGCCGCACCGGCGTACGAGCTTCTCCTCATCGCGGGGCGCACTCCCGACGACATGCTGGACGCGGTCTCGGAGGTGGCGGCTGCAATCAACGACGCGCCGACCGACGAGCTCGACATCGAGGACGAGGTCTTCCCCCCGGAACGAGTCGTGGCCTACGAGACCGCTCAGCTCGAGGCAGGCAAGCGGCTCTACCGCGTGGTCGCCCGGCACCGGGAGACCGGTGAGCTGTCCGGGCACTCGGTGGTCGCCGTGGAAGGTGAGCGACCCGAGATCGGGCACCAGCACGACACCAGCGTGGTGCGCGCTCACCGTGGTCACCGGCTCGGGCTTCTTCTCAAGACCGGCATGCTCCGGTGGCTCGCGGAGGCGGAGCCCCGGCTCACGACGATCGACACCTGGAATGCCGAGTCGAACGACCACATGATTAGGGTGAACGAGCAGCTCGGTTATCAGGTGCTGGGCCGTGCACTCCAGTTCCAGGCCGACGTCGACTGAGCACCCGAAGGGGTTGTCCGGCGGTACCGTCCGGTTTAGGCTCGGGCAGGTTGATGCGTATGACGAAATGAGTTGCTAGATGCGCAACAAGGGTCGCTCGGTTGTCCTGCGTGGTCTGCTTGAGAATGCGCGCTACGAGGTCTTGCCCACGCCGTCCATCGAGGACACCGTGCTGGAGCACCTGCCTCCAGGGTTCACCGTGACGGTGACCGCCTCGCAGTCCAAGGGTCTCGAGGCGACGCTGGATCTCGCCGCGCGTCTGAGTGCGCAGGGTTACGACGTCGTGCCACACGTGGCGGCGCGGATGGTCAGCGGCAGATCCGAGCTCGCCGAGATCTGCGCACGTCTGGTGCCGCTGGGGGTGAGCACCGTCTTCGTCCCGGCGGGGGACGCCGACCCCCCGGCCGGCGACTACAAGGCCTCGTTGGACCTGCTGGAGGACCTCTCTGACCTGGGGCGCCCTTTCGCGCACGTCGGCATCACCGGATATCCGGAGACCCATCCCTCGATCGACGACGACCTCACCATCCAGGCCATGTGGGACAAGCGCCGCCATGCCACCCACGTGGTCAGCAACCTCACCTTCGACCCCGGAACGTTGAACACCTGGCTGGTGCGCATGCGCGCACGGGGCGTCACCCTCCCCCTTCTCGTGGGACTTCCCGGCCCGGTCGAGCGGACCAAGCTGCTGGCCATGGCCACCAAGATCGGTGTGGGAGAGTCCACCAAGTTTCTCGTCAAGAACAAGGGAACGCTCACGCGTCTGGCCGCCCCAGGAGGGTTTACCGGGGAGCGGTTCCTGGAGAAGTCGGCAGCTGTGCTGGCCCGCCCGGAATCTCAGGTCACGGGGCTGCACGTGTTCACCTTCAATGCGGTCGCCGCGACCGAGCGGTGGCGACAGGATCTGCTCCAGCGTCTCGGTGGTCCCGTCACCACGCCCGGCTGAACAGTCGGCTCCGTCGACAGGCGGGCTGGTGCTCGCTCTGCACACGGATCGATGACCTCCGCCAAGTCGAGTGCGTGTCAGTCTCCCCGCAGCTGCGGCTCACTGCACCAGCATGGCCAGCTCGCGTTCGAGGCCGGACGTCCCGGTGTCGACCACGGTGAGTGGCAGGTCGATGCTGGCAGCCGCTGCCTCGGCCAGCTCGCGCAGCTGCTCGTCCGGCTCCTGCGCGAGCCAGACGACCCGTCGATAGTTCCCGAAGTAGTTGTCGCGCAGCTCCGGATGCCGATCGAGCCCGAGCTCACGCAGAACCGTGCGTGCGAACGAGCGGACCAGGAAGTCGGTCAGCACATAGGTGCCCGGCTGGTCGTCGAAGAAGCGCTGCAGCCGGTCGGGACCGGCGAACACGTCATAGCAGTGGAGGCCCCCCAACCGCCGTAGTCCCAGCCGTTCGCAGACCTCGTCCAGCGCTCCGTAGGTCCCGCAGTCGGCATAACCGACTGCCACCGCGCCGTACCGGGCCAGAAGCTTCCTTGCCGAAGCCTCGACCTGGTCCGCGATCAGCTGTGGCTGGTTGTGCAGCAGAGGCGGGAGCGGGTGTACGTCGACCGGCCAGCCGCGTCGCGTGACCACCGACTCAGCGGGTTGGGCGAGCGCACCACAGGCGACGAGGGCTACCCGGGTGGGGAGGTCAGCCTCACCCCGGGAAGGCGAGCTTGTCGACGAACCGGTCGTTGAAGTCCGTGCGGTCGGAGAGCTCGACATACTCCACCTCCTCGAGCAGGGTTGTCGCCCCCGCGCGCTCACGCTGGCTGAGCAGAGCCATCTTCGCGCCTTCACCGGCCATCTTACCGGCCGAGACGATCCGGAGCACGGGGAGCTTTGGCACCAGACCGATGCGCACCGCGGACGCGGGGGACAGGTAGCTGCCGAACGAGCCGGCGAGCAGAACTTGCTGGATGTCGCCTGGTTCGAGTTCGAGCTCCTCGACCAGCAGGTCCCATCCGGTGGCGATGGCGGCCTTGGCGAGCTGCAGCTCCCGGACGTCGCGTTGGGACAGATAGACGGCGTGTGCGGTCTCGATGACCCCCTCGGGGCGGTGGAGAACGAAAACCCGCTCCTCCCCGATCCTGGTCAGCCGGGCGGCCAACGTGGGGGCCATCTCGGCGGCCACCTCCTCGGGAACGAAGCGGCCCGAGTGGTCGAGCAACCCCGCCTTCACGAGCTCGGCGACCGCATCGGCCAGACCGGAGCCGCACAGACCGGCCGGTGCCACGTCACCGATCACCTGCAGCTCGACGTCGTCGGTCAGCCGGACGACCTCGCTGGCACCTTCCGCGGCGCGCATGCCGCACCGGATGGCGCCTCCTTCGAAGGCGGGTCCGGCCGGCGCCGCGGTCGCCAGGATCCGCGCCCCGTCACCGAGCACGATCTCGCAGTTGGTGCCGACGTCGATGAAGAGCCGCAGCCGCTTGTCGCGGTCCATCCCGGTCGCCAGCATTCCGGCGACGATGTCGCCACCGACGTAGGCCCCAGGCGCCGGGAACAGGGTGACACGGGCACCCGGGTGCACCACAACACCGAGGTCGGTCGCGAGTACGACGGGCGGCGCGGCCGAAGACATGACGAAGGGCGCGACACCGAGCGCTTCGGGGTCGAATGCCCAGCGCGAGCGCGGTCATCGTCGCGTTGCCCGCTACGGCGATCTCGTAGACCTCGTTCGGCTCCACCCCGCCGTCGGTGCACACGTCGGAGGTGAGCTGCTGAAGCGTGGCGTGCGCGGCGTCGCGGAGGCGAGGAAGTGCCGAGGCGTCCATCATGGTGGCGCTGATCCTGGAGATGACGTCCCCGCCGAACGGCTGCTGCTTGTTGAGCATCGACTCGACGGCGAGTGGGGTGCCGGTGCTCAGGTCGAGCAGGGTCGCCACCACGGTGGTGGTTCCCAGGTCGAAGGCGATGGCGAACCGTCGGTCCCTGGTGTCGCCGGGCTCGACGTCGATCAGCGTCTCGTCCACCACCACCGCCGTGACCCGGTAGTCGGCGGCACGTAGGACGGTCGGCAGGCGTTGGAGCGCGTGCAGGTCAGGTGTCAGGTCGAGGTCGTCGATAGCGTCGAGCAGTCGTTGCAGGTCGGGCCTCTGGTCGCGCAGGCTCGGCTCGACCAGCTCGACGTACCTCTTCTGCACTGCGGGCCTCAGGATGACCTGCCTGCCGACACCGACCGTCGCCGCCTTCGGGCGGGTGGTCAGCGGGGGCACCTCGATCGCGAGGTCCTGGGTGGCCTGCGCCATGCACGCGAGTCGCCAGCCTTCTGCCAGCCGCTCGGTGGTGAACGAGCGCGCGTCCAGACTGGTGATCGGTACCGAGCCGTCGAGGATCTGGACCTTGCACTTCTTTGCAGGTTCCGTGTCCACCGCAGGTGGAGTCGATGGCGACCCCGTTCCAGCTGGCTGCGTCGAACACGGTCACACCCGGTGGGACTCGCACTGAGCGCGCGGAGGGCGAGAACGACAGCTGAACCCGTCCGGTCCCGTCATGGGGCTGGGCAACGGACGTGGACGGGTCGGTGAGCCCTTCGCGGCGGTACCTGTCGACGTCGGGATCAACGGGCGACTCCGGCAACCAGCTCTGGTTCTGGTCCAGCGGCTGCGTCACGACGATACTGCCTGCTTTGCCCGGTGCGCAGCGATCCAGGCGCTGCCCACTCGTCGTGCCCGGGGAGGAGGTCAGCGGCCTTGACGGCCTCGACGATCTGCAGCGTGCGGGTGTCCATGATGGCGCTGGTCAGACCGGCCGACATGGCGACCGGAAGGAAGGCGGCGCCGAGCGTGTGCCGAGCCGGCATGCCGAAGGAGACGTTGGAGGCGCCGCAGGTCATGTTCAAGCCGAACTCGTCACGGATCCGCCGCATCGTCGCCAGCGTGGTCTGCACGTAAGAGCCGTCGGCACCGATCGGCATCGCCAGCGGGTCGATCACGATGTCCTCGACCGCGATGCCGTACTCGGTGGTGGCGACGCGGACGATCTTCTCCACCAGCTCCAGCCGCTTTGCCGACTCCATCGGGATCTCGTCCTCGTCGTTGGGCAGGGCGATCACCGCGGCGTCGTACTTCTTGACCAGCGGAAGGATGGCCGCCATCCGGTCGTCCTCCGCGGTGATCGAGTTGACCAGCGCACGCCCCTGGTACGCCGCGAGGCCGGCCTCGAGCGCCTCCACCACCGAGGAGTCGATGCAGACCGGCAGGTCGGTCAGCTGCTGCACCATGGTGATCGCCTTGGCGAGCAGGTCTGCCTCGTCGATGAGGGGCACGCCCATGTTGACGTCGAGCAGGTCCGCCCCTCCGGCCACCTGGGCGGCGACGTCCCGCTCGATCGCCGACAGGTCACCTGCGCGCAGCTGCTCCTGGAAAAGCCGGCGGCCGGTGGGGTTGAGTCGCTCGCCGATCAGGCAGAACGGGCGGTCATGCCCGATCACGACCTCCTTGGTGGCCGAGCGCAGCGTGGTCTCGTGGGTGGGCACGCTCATGTGCTCACCAGGGACCGCTTGTGCTGCAGCAGGCTCTTGGCCTTCTTGACCGTGGCCGAGGCGTCGGGGGGTAGCCGTCGGCTCCGACCGCGTCGGCGTACTCCTGGGTGACCGGGGCGCCGCCGACCGGAACGATCACCGAGTCCCGGATCCCGGCCTTCTGCAAGGCGTTGAGGTTGGCCTTGAACATCGGCATGGTCGTGGTGAGGAAGGCGGAGAACCCGACGATGTCCGGCTTGTGCTCGGAAATGGCGTCCACGAACTTCTCCGGCGCGACCTGCACCCCGAGATCTATGACCTCGAAGCCGGCTCCCTCGAGCATGATGTTGACCAGGTTCTTGCCGATGTCGTGTACGTCGCCCTTGACGGTGCCCATGAGGAACTTGCCGATCGTCTGCACGCCGGTCTCCGCGAGCAGGGGACGCAGCACCTCCATCGCGCCCGCCATCGCCCTTCCGGCGATCAGCATCTCGGGGACGAAGAAGTCCCGCGCTCGAACCGGGCACCCACCTCCTCCAAGGAGGGGATCAGCGCGTCGAACAAGAGGGTCTGCGGCTCCATGCCCTGATTGAGCGCGTCATGGGTCATCTCGACACGGCCGGCGCGTTGCCGACCAGTGTCTCGTCATGGAGGCCTTGCAGGATCTCATCTGGTGTCATGACGTGGCCTCCTTGCGCATGCGACGATGGAGCAGTTGTGACAACGAGCTCCCTTGTGCTTTCAGCAGGGAACCGACCTCGTCGAGCTGTCCCCGCAACCGGGCGCTCGGTCCGGACACGCCGAGCGCCGCGACGACGTTGCCGTTCAGGCCGCTCACGGGGACGGCGACCGCGGCGAGGCCGATCTCGAGCTCGTCGTGAGTCGTCGCGTAGCCACGGCGACGGATGACGGCGATCTCCCGCGCGAGGTCCGCCGTCGTGGCCAGGGAGCGGCCGGTCAGCTGCTCCAACGGTCCCTCGGGGACGGTGAGACAGTCGAAGGCGTAGAGCACCTTGCCCAGCGCCGAGCAGTGAGGGGGGACCGCCACCTGCATCCAGTCGCGGGAGCCCAGCATGTACGTCGCGTTGATCTGCGCGATCTGCACGACGGTGTCCCCACGCGCCACGGCCAGGTTGACCGTCTCCCCGGTCTCGGCGCCGATCTTGTCCAGGGTCGGTGCGGCGAGCCGGACCATCTGGTCCCACGGGTCGTGCCGGGCTGCGTACAACGCGAACAGCGCACCGACGATGAACGTGCCGTTGCCGTTGCGCTCGAGCAGGCGGTGGGTCTCCAGCGCGGCAAGCAGACGGGAGGTCGTCGACCGAGGGAGCCCGGTCTCCTCGACGAGCTCAGTGAAGCTGACCGGCTCGTCTGCCTCGACCACCAGGGTCACCAGCTCGGCGGCCCGGTCGATGGCTTGGGTCCCTGTGCTTCGCGGGCTGCTCATGATCTCCAAAGTTTCATAATGTGGAACTGTACTCCCACATTATGAGGTGCTGATGTCGAACACACGGAGTCAAGGAGGTTCGGTCCAATGTTCCGCAACACGATGCCGCGTTACGAGGTGCTCTCGAGCGACGCGATGGATACCCTGGACAAGGGCTGGCGACGCATCGTCACCGAGATCGGGGTCGAGTTCATGTCGGACCGGGCCCTCGACCTGTTCAGGGCCGCGGGGCAGCGGGTCGAGGACAACAACGTCTTCCTCGACCCCGATTTCGCGCTCGAGCAGGTGGCGAAGGCGCCACGAGAGTTCGACGTGGCAGCCCGCAACCCCGAGCACTCCCTCCACATCGGAGGAGACGCGATGGCCTTCGGTGCGGTGTACGGGCCCCCCTTCGTGCGACAGGGTGGCGTCCGCCGTGACGCGACCATGGACGACTTCCGCTCCTTCACCAAGCTGGCGCAGTCGTTCGCCGTACTGGACTCGGCTGGTGGTGTGATCTGCGAGCCAACGACACGCCGCTCGACTCGCGGCACCTCGACATGACGCTCGCGCTGCAGACACTGACCGACAAGGTCTACATGGGCAACGTGGTCTCGGGCGTCAATGCCAGGGACACCATCGAGATGAGTTCGATCCTCTTCGGGGGGCGCGACGTGGTCGAGGACACGCCGGTGACCATCTCGCTGATCAACTGCAACTCACCGTTGCGCTGGGACGACCGGATGCTCGAGGCGCAGTTCGAGTACTGCTCGGCGGGTCAGCCGGTGGTGCTGACCCCCTTCATCCTGATGGGTGCGATGTCCCCGGTCACGGTGCCGGCAGCCCTGGTGCAGCAGATGGCCGAGGCGCTGTCCGGCATCGCGCTGTCCCAGCTGATCCGGCCCGGATGTCTTGTGATCTTCATGTCGTTCCTTTCCAACATCGACATGCAGTCGGGCTCACCCACCTTCGGGACCCCGGAGTCAGCAGTCGGCCTGCTGTGTACCGGCCAGATCGCGCGCCACTTCGGACTGCCTTTCAGGACCGGCGGAGCCATGACGTCCTCACAGGTACCGGACGCCCAGGCCGGCTACGAGGCTCTGATGACGCTGATGCCGACGTTCCTGGCCGGCGCCAACTGGGTGATGCACTCCGCGGGCTGGCTCGAGGGTGGACTGGTGGCCGGTTACGAGAAGTTCATCGTCGACGTGGAGCTCCTGCAGATGATGCGCGAGGAGTTCACGCCGCTGGAGATAGACGAGGCTTCCCTGGCGTTCGACGCGCACGTCGAGGTGGGGCACGGCGGTCACTTCCTGGGCGCCATGCACACCATGGAGCGGTTCCGGACCTGCTTCTACCGCCCGATGCTGTCCTCCTCGGAGAACTACGAGCGGTGGATGCGCGGTGGCGGGGTCGACGCCGCCGGTCGTGAGGAGCAGATCTACCAGAAGAAGCTCACCGAGTTCGAGGCTCCGACCCTCGACGATGCCGTCCGAGCAGAGCTCGAGGAGTACGTCGTGCGCCGCCGCGCCGAGCTCGGTGACTGACGTCTCCTTCTGCGGCCAGTCCTGAAGTCGGTTCAGGGTCAGCCGAAGACGACCGTGCGGTGGCCGTGGAGCAGGACCCGGCTCTCGGCGTGCCACCGAACAGCCCGGGAGAGCACCTGGGCCTCGACGTCTCGACCTGCCGCCATCAGCGCCCGGCTGCCCAAGGAATGGTCCACCCGGACCACGTCCTGCTCGATGATCGGGCCTTCGTCGAGGTCGCCGGTGACGTAGTGTGCGGTGGCTCCCACCAGCTTCACCCCGCGGTCGAAGGCCTGCTGGTAGGGCCTGGCGCCCTTGAAGCTGGGCAGGAACGAGTGGTGGATGTTGATCGCACGCCCCTCGAGCAGTCTGCAGGTGTCATCGGAGAGGACCTGCATGTAACGCGCCAGGGCGACCAGGTGGATGCCCAGCGTCTCGACGAGGGAGAGCATCTCCTCCTCTGCCGCCGCCTTGTTGTCGTGAGATACCGGGATGTGGTGGAAGGGGACGCCGTAGGAGGTGGCGAGCGGTTCGAGGTCCTCGTGGTTGGAGACGATTGCCGGGATGTCGATCTGCAGTGAGCCGATGCTCTGTCGGTACAACAGGTCGTTGAGGCAGTGGCCGAACTTAGAGACCATCACGAGGGTCCGATACTTCGCCTCCGCCGGCCACATGTGCCAGGTCATCGAGAACTTGCCCGCCATGGAAGCGAATGCGTCGCGCAGGCCCTCGACGGTCGTGGCGGCGTCGTACACCTCGAAGTGCACCCGCATGAAGAACCTGTCCTCGAGCCGGTCGCCGAACTGCTGGCTCTCGAGGATGTTCGCGGTGTGTTCCACAAGGAAGCCGGACACCGCGAAGACGATCCCGGGCCGGTCCGGACACACGATGGTGAGCACGTACTCGGGATGTCGAGCGGGCGCGGTCCAAGTGGTCACTCGGGTCTCCTCGGTTGCGTCTGATGTGAAGTGAGTTTGCGATACGCAACGCGGATTAGGCTAGCGTTGCGCTGTGAGCAACGTCGGTGAGGTCCCCGCGGCAGTGCAGTCGGTCGAGCGGGCAGTCACCATTCTAGAGATACTCGCCAGGACGGGGGAGGCGGGGGTCACCGACATAGCCACCGAGATCGGCGTCCACAAGAGCACGGCCTTCCGGCTGCTCGCCACCCTCGAGCGTGGGGACCTGGTCGAGCAGGCCGCGGACCGGGGGAAGTACCGCCTTGCCGTGGGGATCCTGCGTTTGGCCGGCGCCACGACCGCTCGTCTGGATCTGGTGCAGGAGGCCCGTTCGGTGTGCCACAGGCTGGCATCGGAGACCGATGAGACCGTCAACATCGCCGTTCTCTCCGGGCAGTCCGCGCTCTACCTCCACCAGGTCGCCGGATCCTCGTCCCTGCAGCCGCACAACTGGGTCGGCCAGCACATCCCGCTTCACGCCACGTCCAACGGAAAGGTCCTTCTCAGCGGCCTGTCCGCAGACCAACTCGCCCGCACCGTGCCGTCCATGACGGCGTACACCGATGCCACCATCAGCACCAGGAAACGCCTGCGCCGCGAGCTCGACGAGGTGCGTGCCCAGGGCTACGCAGTCGCCGTGGACGAGCTCGAGCGTGGTCTGACCGCGATCGCCGCACCCGTTCGCGACGCGCACGGCGACGTGATCGCCTCGGTGAGCGTGTCTGGTCCGACCTTCCGGCTCGACCGCGCCCGCGTGGAGCACGTGCTCCCAGCGCTGGTCGACGCTGCGGCCGAGATCTCGCATCGCCTCGGCTGGCCCGGCAGCTGACCCCGGCCGGGCTGGCCTCAGGTATTGACGGAGGGCCGCCACCTCAGCATGCTGTTGCGTGAGACACGTCAGGTTGCGTAGTAGGCAACACACCAGAGGGGGTGGACAGACTGCCCGACCAACCTTTCCCACCCAGCGGAGACACGCCGTGACCACGATGATCTCGAACGCCGCGTCGGCGGACGGCGACCCCACATTGTCGGTCAGTCACCTCTGGAAGATCTTCGGCAACAAGGCGGACCGGATCATCGGCACGGCCGACGCGAATCTCTCCCGCCAGGACCTGCAGGCCAAGACGGGATGTGTCGCGGCAGTTCGCGACGTCTCGTTCGAGGTAGCTACCGGGGAGGTCTTCGTGGTGATGGGACTGTCCGGATCGGGCAAGTCCACGCTCGTCCGGCTGTTGACCCGGCTGATCGAACCGACCCACGGAACGGTGCGGATGAACGGCGAGGAGGTCACAGCCGCCTCGGAGCAGCGACTCCGTGAGCTGCGCCGCCGGCACGTCGCGATGGTGTTCCAGCACTTCGGTCTGCTGCCGCACCGACAGGTGGTCGACAACGTCTCCTACGGTCTCGAGGTCCGTGGGGAGGGCAAGTCCGCACGTCGCCTGCGTGCGCAGGAGATGATCGACCTGGTCGGCCTCACCGGATACGAGGCTTCGTACCCGGACCAGCTCTCTGGTGGCATGCAGCAACGCGTCGGACTGGCCCGTGCGCTCGCCGTCGACCCGGACGTGCTGCTGTTCGACGAACCCTTCTCTGCCCTCGACCCGCTGATCCGCCGCGACATGCAGAACGAGGTGATCCGGCTCCACCAGGAGGTGGGAAAGACCATGGTGTTCATCACCCACGACCTCCAGGAGGCGCTCAAGCTCGGCGACCGGATCCTGATCATGCGAGACGGCGAGATCATCCAGGTCGGCACCCCCGACGAGGTAGTGGCCGCACCGGCGGACGACTACGTCCGCGACTTCGTCAGCGAGGTGCCCCGTTCCCATGTGCTCACCCTGCGTTGGGTGCGGCGCAACCCCCGCGAAGGGGAGTCGCTGACCGGGCCGGTGATGCAGGCGGACCGGGTCATCAAGGACGCTGCCCGCGAGGTCCTCGACGCCGAAGGACCGGTGCGGGTCTACGACGGTGAGCAGTTCCTGGGAGTCGTCGACGACGAGGACATCCTGCGAGTCGTGGTGGCCGAGGAGGAGGACGTGCGCTCGTGAGCGTCGCCGGTCGGGCGAGAGTCATCAATCCCCCCTCGAAGGTGGGCGGCGTGTCCGGGCGGGTGCGCACGGGCTGGGTGCTGAGCGGGGTCGTCGTCCTCTGGGCGGCCGGCTGGGCCGCGCTGCGCGGTACGGCGACACTCGAGCTCGGAGGGGCACAGCTCACCGACTTCCACCGATGGCTCAACGAGGTGAGAGACAGCTTCGACGCTGCCCGCGACAACAGCTTCTTCTTCACCTATGTCGTCGGAGGCATCAGTGCCGCCATCGAGGGTGTGGTCACCTTCTTACAGGAGATGCTCAGCCAGCCCGCGTTTCCTCGACCTGTGCCCGAGGTCGGCTGGCTGGGAGTGGTAGCGCTGCTGACCTGGGCTGGATACGCGTTTGCGTCATGGCGCGCGTCGCTGCTGATAGCGGGGAGCCTCCTCACGTTCGGCCTTCTCGGCTATTGGGCCGAGAGCATCGACCTGCTGATCGTCACGTTCGTGGCGGTCGCGATCTGCGCTCTGGTCGGGCTTCCGCTGGGCGTGTGGATGGCGCGCAGCCCACGCGCGACAGCGGCCTTCACCCCGGTGCTGGACCTGTTGCAGACGTTGCCTGCCTTTGCCTACCTGACCCCGCTGGTGCTGTTCTTCGGCATCGGCGCCGCGTCGGCGGTGGTGACCACGTTGATCTATGCGCTGCCGCCGCTGGTGCGGATCACCGCGCACGGCATCCGCAGCGTGTCACCGAGCGCGATCGAGGCCAGCCGGGCGATGGGTGCGACTGCGCGGCAGGCGCTGTTCAAGGTCCAGCTGCCGATGGCCAGGCGCACGATCATCGTGGGGGTCAACCAGTGCACGTTGGCAGCCTTGTCGATGGCCACCATCGCAGCGTTGATCAACGGGCCGGGTCTTGGGCAACCGGTGCTGCAGTCGTTGCAGAGCCTCGATGTGGGCGGTGCCTTCGTCAGCGGAGCGGCGATCGTCGTCATGGCGATCATGCTCGACCGGACCACCACAGCTGCCAGTGAGCGCTCCGGCAACGTGCGGCGTTCAGATGGGAAGAGCAGGAACCGGCGCCGGCTCGTCCTGGGGGCGCTTGCCGCACTCGCCCTGGTCTGCGTCTACCTGTCCCGCACCTATCTGTGGGCCGCTGAGTTCCCGGAGCGACCGGACCTCGGTGCTCCGCTGGCGACGGCTGTCAGCTCGTTCACCGACTCGCTGGTAGCCACCGTCGGGGATGTCACCAACGCGCTCAAGGACCTGGTCAGCTATGCGCTACTCAACTCTCTGCAGTCCTTGCTGGCCGACTCACCCTGGTGGCTGACGGGTGCGGCGATCCTGGCGATCGCCTTTGGGCTGGGCGGCTGGCGACCCGCGATGATCGCCTTGGTCTGCGAGGCGGTCATTCTCGGCACCGGTCTGTGGAACGAGACGATGAAGACCCTGACCACCACGTTGGTCGCCACATTGATGGTGGTGCTGAGCGCTGTGGTCGTGGGCGTCCTGATGGGACGCAGCCGTCGTGTCGACACGTGGGTCAGGCCGCTTCTGGACGCAATGCAGACGATCCCGCCGTTCGTCTACCTGGTGCCGGCGCTTGCTTTGTTCAGCACGAGCAGGTTCACTGCCATCGTCGCGGCGATCGCCTATGGCATACCCATCGCCACCAAGCTGGTTGCCGACGGGATCAGAGGTGTGTCACCCACGTCCGTCGAGGCTGCGCACGCGTCCGGCACCACTGCCTGGCAGATGATCAGCAAGGTGCAGCTGCCGATGGCGCGTTCGGCCGTCGTGCTCGCCTCCAACCAGGGACTTCTCTACGTGCTGTCGATGGTGGTCGTCGGCGGCCTCGTCGGCGGTGGGGGGCTCGGCTACCTCGTGGTGGCCGGGTTCTCCCAGGCACAGCTGTTCGGCAAGGGTCTCGCCGCCGGGATCGCCATCACCGCACTCGGGATTCTGCTCGACCGAGTTGCCCAGTACGCCGCGGCCCGTCACGGCCGCGCATGAGATGAAGGAGACAAACATGTTTCGACGAAGGTCCGCAACAGTCCGCCTTGCAGCCCTGACCTCGGTCCTCGGGCTCGCAGTGGCCGCTTGCGGGGGCGGGAACATCGAGTCCGCCCCTTCCGGCGGGGGAGAGGGCAAGGACTGCGGAACGTTCGATGTCGCGATCAACCCGTGGGTCGGCTACGAGGCTTCGGCGCATGTCGTTGGCTATGTGGCCAGCAGCCAGCTGGGCTGCGACGTTGAGTACAAGAACGTCAAGGAGGAGATCGCCTGGCAAGGTATGGGGAGCGACGAGATCGATGTGGTCATCGAGAACTGGGGCCATGAGGACCTGAAGAAGAAGTACATCAAGGAGCAGGGAACCGCCCAGCGGGCGGGCTCGACCGGAAACGTCGGCGTGATCGGGTGGTACATCCCTCCGTGGCTGGCCGAGAAGTATCCCGACATCACCGACTGGCGGAACCTGAACAAGTACTCCGACATGTTCGAGACGTCCGAGTCCGGGGACAAGGGGCAGCTGCTCGACGGCGACCCCTCGTTCGTGACCAACGACGAGGCACTGGTGAAGAACCTGAACCTGGACTACGAGGTGGTCTACGCGGGCAGCGAGGCTGCGCTGATCCAGGCATTTCGGCAGGCCGAGGAGAACAAGGAGCCGCTGCTCGGCTACTTCTACGACCCGCAGTGGTTCATGTCCGAGGTGCCGCTGGTCAAGGTGGACCTTCCGGACTACGAGCCGGGCTGCGACGCCAACGCGGAGAAGGTCGACTGCGACTACCCGGAGTATGACCTCGACAAGATCGTCGCGACCGACTTCGCCGAGTCCGGGAGCCCGGCCTACGACCTGGTGAAGAACTTCCACTGGACCAACCAGGACCAGAACGTGGTGGCGGCCTACATCGCCAAGGACGGGATGGACCCCGAGGAGGCTGCCGAGAAGTGGGTAGGGGACAACCAGGACATGGTCGACGCCTGGCTCGAATAAGGCTCAACCGTCGTGCGAACCCTCTTGACGTAGGCGAATCACCGGACAATGCTTGATCAGTTGTTTCGTATCACGCTTACGGTTGCGAACTACGCAACGCTGAACGAGAGGAAGGCGCGTACATGGGGACCGTTCCGGGTAGGGCACGTCTCGTAGTGATCGGCGCCGGCATTGTGGGCAACAGCCTGGTCTACCACCTGGCGCGACTCGGATGGCGTGACATCGTCCAGATCGACAAGGGGCCGTTGCCCAACCCCGGCGGCTCGACCGGCCATGCCTCGAACTTCATTTTTCCGGTCGACCATTCGCGGGAGATCACCGACCTGACGCTGGACAGCATGAAGCAGTACAAGGAGATGGGCGTCTTCACCGAGTCGGGTGGTTTCGAGGTCGCCCGCAACGAGGAGCGCATGGAGGAGCTTCGTCGGAGGATGTCCTCGGCCAAGGCGTGGGGCATCGAGTCTCGTCTCGTCACCCCGGCCGAGGTCGTGGAGAAGGTGCCGTTCCTCGACGCCGACCAGATCATCGGGGCGTTCTGGACACCCTCGGTCGGCGTGGTCGACTCGCTGCGAGCCGGCACGATCATGCGTGAGCGTGGGCTCGAGTCCGGTGCGCTGACCGTCGTACCCACGGTCGAGGTGATAGGCCTCGACGTCGAGGACGGCCCCACCGGTCACCGAGTCAAGCGGGTCCGTACCACCGGCGGTGACATCGAGGCCGAGACCGTCGTCATAGCCTGCGGCGTCTGGAGCCCCCGGCTCGCAGAAATGGCCGGCGCCCACATCCCGCTCACTCCTGCGGTGCACCAGATGATCAGTGTCGGTCCGGTGCAGCAGCTGGCCGAGCGGGAGGGAGAGATCTCCTTCCCGATCGTCCGGGACATGGACACACTGTGCTACGAGCGCCAGCACGGTGCCGACATGGAGGTCGGCTCCTACGCGCACCGCGCGATCCTGCACGACCCCGAGGACATTCCGTCGATCGAGCAGTCCAAGCTGTCGCCCACGGAGATGCCGTTCACCACCGAGGACTTCGACTCACAGCTGGAGCAGGCCTACGAGCTGATGCCGGACCTGCTCGGTGCCGAAGGGGCGGAGATCCGCTACGCGATCAACGGCCTGCTGTCGCTGACCCCGGACGGCGCCCCGATCCTCGGTGAGACGCCTGAGGTCAAAGGACTCTGGTCCGCGGCCGCGGTCTGGATCAAGGAGGGCCCGGGCGTCGGCCGTGCGGTCGCCGAGTGGATGACGGACGGGCTGCCTGAGATCGACCTCAGCCACTCCGACATCGCGCGGTTCTACCCGCACCAGCAGACCCGGGCGCACGTGAAGGCGCGCACCGGTGAGGCGTTCATCAAGACCTACGGCATCGTGCACCCCGGCGAGCAGTACGAGTCCGACCGCGACTTGCGGCTCGCCCCGATGCACGCCTCGCAGGTCGACCTCGGCGCGAAGTTCTTCGAGGCGGCCGGCTGGGAGCGGCCGTTCTGGTACGAGTCGAACTCATCCCTGCTCGAGGAGTACGGAGACCGTGTGATGGCGCGCGAGCACGAGTGGGACTCGCGCTGGTGGTCCCCGATCATCAACGCCGAACACCTCGCGATGCGTGACCGCGCCGGCATCATCGACCTGTCTGCGTTCGCGATCTTCGAAGTCGTCGGACCGGGTGCCATGCAGGCCGTGCAAGGGATCTGCGTGTCGCAGTGCGATGTCGCCGTTGGCAAGGTCGTCTACACGCCGGTGCTCGACGAGCGCGGCGGCTTCCGCTCCGACCTCACGGTCATGCGGCTCGCGCACGACCGCTTCCGGGTCGTCACCGGCGGCGCGCACGGCATGGTCGACCGCAAGTGGTTCGCCGACCGGATGCCGGCCGACGGCACCGCACAGGTCGTCGACCTCACCTCGGCGTACACCACGATCGGCCTGTGGGGACCGAGGGCCCGCGACATCCTCGGCGAGCTGACCCGAGACGACGTCAGCCACGAGGGTTTCAGCTTCGGCACCTGCCGAGAGATCGAGACCGACTCGATGACGGTGCTCGCCTCGCGGATCTCCTACGTGGGCGAGCTCGGCTGGGAGCTGCACGTTCCCATCGAGCAGGGCAACAAGCTGTGGACGATGCTGCTCGAGGTCGGGTCGTCCTACGGCGCGGTACCGGTCGGCATCGGGGTCTACGCGACGACCGGACGGCTGGAGAAGGGCTATCGGGCCTTCGGCTTCGAGCTCGACTCCGAGCGCACGATTATCGAGGCCGGGATGGCGCGGCCGAAGGTGAAGGCTGCCGACTTCGTGGGCCGCGACGCCTACCTCAAGCAGCGCGTCGAAGACCCCGCGTCGGTGCTGTGTACGCTGACCGTCGAAGACCACACATCGAAGTCCGGAGCAAAGCGCTACATGCTCGGTGGCGAGCCGATCCTGGGCAAGAACGGCAGCGAGCTCGTCGACGACCACGGGCACCGGCCCTATGTCACGAGCGCCGGCTCGGCCCCGTCGCTAGGCAAGCACGTGCTGATGGCCTACCTGCCACCGCACGTCGCGAAGGTCGGCGCCGAGCTCACCGTGTCCTACATGGAGGAGCTCTACCCGGTCGTGGTCGGCTCGGCCGACAGCACCGCGCTCTTCGACCCGTCGAACGACCGGATCAAGGCATGAGCAACGCCTCGACAGTCTCAGGACGCCGTGTCCTGGTCTGCATCAAACGGGTTCCCGACCTCGGTGGCGAGATCAGACTGACCGCCGATGCCATGGCGGTCGACGACTCGTCGCTGGGTCACACCGTCAGCCCTCACGAGGACTGCGCTGTCGAGCTGGCGATCCAGGTCGCCAAGGACACCGACGGCCAGGCCACCGTGCTGACGGTGGGCTCCTCCGGTGCCGTCGAGCAGCTGCGCAACGCGCTCGCGCTCGGCTGCACCGGCGCGGTGCTGGTCGCGACCGAGGCCGCGTCCTGGGGTCCGGCCGACGTCGCGACGGCGATCGCCGACCTCGTGCGCCGCCATGAAGATGCGGGAACGACCTACGACCTGGTCATGCTCGGCAACGACGCGTCGGACACCGGCGACTTCCAGGTCGGCATCCGGCTGTCCTACCTGCTCGACCGTCCCGTGGTCGCTGGCGTGTCCACGCTGTCCGTCGCCGGTGACCGGGTGACCGCGCGCGGCAGCAGCCCGGACGGCGGCACCGAGGTTTTCGACGTGCCTCTGCCGGCCGTGTTGACGGTGATGGAGGGCGGCATCGAACCGCGCTACCCGTCGATCCCGGGGCGGATGAAGGCCAAGAAGGTTGCGATCGAGGAGCTCGCGCCGACGCACGAACCGGCGGGATCGGGCAGGATGCGGCTCAAGCTCCCGCCCGCGCAGCCGAGCCAGGTGGAGGTCCTCGGCGAGGGACCTGAGGCGGCAGGTGCGGTTGTCGACCTGCTCGAGAAGCTGGGAGTCAGGCGATGAGCGGTCGCGTGCTGGTGTGGGTCGAGACCGACGCCGAGGGAGCGACGGAGGTGTCGCGCGAGACGCTCACCTTCGCCCGCCGCCTGGGCGCTGAGGTCCAGGCGCTCGTCATCGGTGACGGGCCGTCCGGGCTTGTCGACCAGCTCGGGGCGTACGGCGTCTCGACGGTGCACCACGCCGATGGTGACGCGTTCACGTCCTACGCCGCTGCTGCCTGGGCCGCTGCGGTGGTGGCTGCCGCTGGCGACGCCTCGGTCGTGACGGCCGCTGGCACGCCGCGCGGCAACGAGGTGCTCGCACATGTCGCGTGCCGGCTCGGTGTTGCGATGGCTGCCAACGTGGTCGAGATCGACTCGACGTCGCCCCTCGTCGTCTCTCGCCAGGTCCTCGGGGGGGCGGCACTGGAGGAGATGGGCCTCGGCGACGCCGTCGCGGTGTTCTCCGTGGCCGGTCACGCATGTGACCCGGCCGAGGCCGAGGCGTCGACCTCGCCCGTCGTACAACCGCTCGACGTCGCCGTCTCCGAGCCCGACCTGCGAGCCCGTGTCGTCCGCACCGAGCCGGGGGAGCCGGACGAGTCCGGAGGGCTCAAGTCGGCTCGGATCGTGGTCGGCGCAGGTCGTGGTGCGGGCGGTGCGGACGGGTTCGCCGACCTTCTCGAGCTGACCGAGCTGCTCGACGCTTCGCTCGGCGTCACCCGGGTGGTCACCAGCCTCGGCTGGCGGCCGCACCACGAGCAGATCGGCCAGACCGGCAGCCGGGTGTCGCCTGACCTGTACGTCGCGTGCGGAATCAGCGGCGCTATCCAGCACTGGGCCGGCATGTCGAGCTCGAAGACGATTCTGGCGATCAACAGCGACGCGGACGCACCGATGGTCACCAAGGCGCACTACGCCGTGATCGGGGATCTGCACGAGATCGTGCCAGCCATCAACGCAGAACTGGCCCGTCGCACGCGCTGAGCAACGTGGCCTCTGGTCTAGCCCGGGGTTTCCACGCAGGGCTGCTTGCGGGTCTCGGTGGTGTGCCGGCCCGTGGCCGGAGCCGCACAGCGACTGGGTCAGTAGCGCGAGTCAGTGGCGCATCTTGTCCGTGCGGCCGGCGCGCTTCTCCTGGAAGGAAGCCACCGCCTGCTTGAGCTTCTGCTGGTTCTCCGGCTTGCGAACCTCGTCGTACACCTTCTTGGCGATGCCGACCTTGACGATCTTGCTGAGGATTCCCATCCGCTCAACCTACCCGGACAACGGCAGAGCATTCCAGCACCCTTGGGGGCACCTACCAGCCGCGGGTGCGCCACTCGGGAACATGTGGCCTCTCAGCGCCGAGAGTCGAGTCGTCGCCGTGGCCCGGATAGAACCAGGTCTCGTCGGGCAGCCGGTCGAACACCTTGGCCGAGACCTCCTCGACGAGTGTCCCGAAGGCATCGACGTCCCCGAAGGTGTTGCCCACCCCACCAGGGAACAGGGAGTCGCCGGTGAACAGGTGCGGGGTGCCCTCAGGATCGTCGTACAGCAGGGCGATCGAGCCGGGAGTGTGTCCGACGAGGTGGATCACCTCGAGCTCACACTCGCCCACGGTGACCTTGTCGCCGTGGACGACGCGATGGTCTGTGGCGACCGGGATGCCGTCCACGTCGTCGGCGCCGGCGACCGTCTCCGCGCCGGTGGCCGCGACGACCTGGGCGAGGCCCTGCCAGTGGTCGCCGTGACGGTGGGTGGTGACCACCTTCGCGAGGCCGTCCGAGCCGATCATCGACAACAGCCGATCGGCTTCGTCGGCTGCATCGATGAGCACCTGCTCGTCAGTCTTCTGGCAGCGGAGAAGGTAGGCGTTGTTGTCCATCACACCGACCGACAGCTTCGTGACCGTGAGACGGGCGAGGTCCCGGTGGTCGGGCGGTCCGCCCGGCCGCACCTTGCCTGAGTACGTCATGGCACGTCATCTCCATCTCGTCAGCTCGGGAAGTGCACCTGAGGAGGACATTAGTCCGCTGCCCTCGCCGCGACCGATCAGCCACCATGCGAGATCCGCCGTGGCGCCCCGGATCTCCGGTCCGTGGCCGCTGCCGAACGTCCACGAGGCGGCGGAGTCGGTGGAGGTCACCACCATGGGCTGAGCGTCGGAGCGGTCACGCTGCACCCGGGCGATCATCATCTCGGTGAAGTCCCTCGGCCAGTCGGCAGAGGAGTACGCACCGCCCAGGTCCGCGTGATGCACCTCCACCTCGATACGACGGGCCGGGAGCACGTCACGGGCGGGAAAGGGGTTCGTGCTGGACAGCGTCCTGACCGGGAAGTCCCACGCATCCCCGGACAGATTCTCCACCTCGTCGGCGAAGCGTCCGGCGGAGGAGCACGAGTCCTCGACGAGCACTGCCACCGATCGTCCGGCACCGGCTTCGATGTCGAGGTTTCGCTGCTCCCACGAAGCGTACTGCGGGTGTTCGGCCCCGGTTCGGGCCCAGACCATGAGGTTCCGTAGACCGTCGGCGTTGCGGGCGACGTGTGTGACCACGTGACCGCGGCTCCATCCCGGCAACAGGGACGGCGCCCTGACGTCCGTCTCGTCCAGGACTGTCAGTGCCTCCAGGTAGCGTGTTGTGGCGGCAGCAGTCTCGTGCAGATGCGCGAGGAGAGCGGAGGACTCCGGACGCTCGGACATGGACCCATCCAACCGTCGTACCTCCCCTTCACGCCAGCCGATAGGATAGCGAACGTCTGTTCGAACGACAGTGGACCGATACAAGAGGACGTTGCAGTGGCCGACCAGCTGATCATCCGAGGTGCTCGCGAGCACAACCTCAAGGACGTATCGCTCGACCTGCCTCGGAACTCCCTGATCGTCTTCACCGGTCTCTCCGGGTCGGGCAAGTCGAGCCTTGCCTTCGACACGATCTTCGCGGAAGGACAGCGGCGGTACGTCGAGTCGTTGTCCGCCTACGCCCGCCAGTTCCTGGGACAGATGGACAAGCCCGACGTCGACTTCATCGAGGGCCTCTCACCCGCGGTCTCGATCGACCAGAAGTCGACGTCGAAGAACCCCCGCTCGACAGTGGGCACAATTACCGAGGTCTACGACTACCTCCGACTCCTCTACGCGCGAGCGGGGCGCCCCCACTGCCCCAAGTGCGGGCGGCCGATCGCTCGGCAGACACCGCAGCAGATCGTGGACCGGGTGCTCGAGCTCGAGGAGGGCAGCCGCTTCCAGGTCCTCGCGCCGGTGATCCGCGGCCGGAAGGGCGAGTACACCGAGCTCTTCCGGCAGCTGCAGGCGCAGGGGTTCTCGCGAGTCCGGGTCAACGGTGCCACCCACCCGCTCACCGAGCCGCCGAAGCTGGACAAGCAGAAGAAGCACAACATCGAGGTCGTCGTGGACCGCCTGGCGGTCAAGGAGTCCGCCAAGCGTCGGCTCACCGACTCCGTGGAGACCGCCCTGGGGCTCTCGTCGGGCCTGGTCACCCTCGACTTCGTCGACCTCCCCGAGAATGACCAACACCGTGAGCGGACGTTCTCCGAGCACCTGGCCTGTCTCTACGACGACCTCTCCTTCGAGGAGCTCGAGCCGCGCTCGTTCTCCTTCAACTCCCCCTTCGGTGCCTGTCCCAAGTGTCACGGGCTCGGGACGCGGATGGAGGTGGACCCGGAGCTGGTGATCTCCGACCCCTCCAAGTCGCTCAACGAAGGCGTGATCGACCCCTGGTCGGGCGCACACGTGGCCGACTTCTTCACCCGTCTGCTCGTAGCGCTGGGCGACGAGCTCGACTTCGACCTCGACACACCCTGGGAGCAGCTTCCCGCGAAGGCCTGTAAATCGATCCTGGAGGGCCACTCCACCAAAGTCCATGTGCGGCACCGCAACCGCTACGGCCGCGAACGCTCCTACTACACCTCGTTCGAGGGAGTGCGTCCCTACATCGAGCGTCGTCATCGCGAGGCAGAGTCGGACACGAGCCGCGAGCGTTTCGAAGGCTTCATGCGTGAGGTTCCCTGCCCCACGTGCAAGGGAAGCCGTCTGAAGCCGGTCTCGGTCTCGGTGACCCTCGGTGGCGGCGCGGATGCCAAGAATATCTCCGAGGTGTGCGAACTCCCGATCAACGAGACTTCCAACTTCCTGCAGGCGCTGGACCTGAGCCCGCGCGAACGCCAGATCGCCGAGCGGGTGCTCAAGGAGATCCAGGAGCGGCTCAACTTCCTGCTCGACGTGGGTCTGGACTACCTCTCGCTTGACCGGCCTTCGGGCTCGTTGTCCGGCGGTGAGGCGCAGCGGATCCGGCTGGCGACCCAGATCGGTGCCGGTCTCGTCGGCGTCCTCTACGTCCTCGACGAACCGTCGATCGGGCTGCACCAGCGTGACAACCACCGCCTGATCGAGACACTCGTGCGGCTCAAGGACCTCGGCAACACCCTGATCGTGGTGGAGCACGACGAGGACACCATCCGCACCGCCGACTGGGTGGTCGACATCGGCCCCGGCGCGGGTGAGCACGGCGGACAGATCGTGGTCTCCGGCACGGTCGACGATCTGCTGAACCACCATGACTCGCAGACCGGCCTGTACCTGTCGGGTCGCAAGGAGATTCCGCTCCCCGAGGTACGTCGCCCGAGGACCAAAAATCGTGAGCTCACGGTGCACGGCGCGAAGGAGCACAACCTCCGCAACCTCGACGTCTCCTTCCCCCTCGGGCTGTTCGTGGCGATCACGGGAGTCTCGGGTTCCGGCAAGTCGACGCTGGTCAACGACATCCTCTACACCTCGTTGGCCAAGCGGATCTACAACGCCCGCACCGTGCCCGGCCGGCACCGCGACATGACCGGCACCGAGCACGTGGACAAGGTGATCCACGTCGACCAGTCGCCGATCGGGCGCACGCCACGGTCCAACCCGGCGACGTACACCGGGGTCTTCGACCACGTGCGCAAGCTCTTCGCGTCCACGCCCGAGGCGAAGATGCGCGGCTACCTGCAGGGGCGCTTCTCCTTCAACGTCAAGGGTGGCCGCTGCGAGGCCTGCTCCGGCGACGGCACCATCAAGATCGAGATGAACTTCCTGCCCGATGTCTACGTCCCCTGCGAGGTGTGCCACGGCGCTCGCTATAACCGCGAGACGCTGGAGGTGCACTACAAGGGCAAGACGGTCGCCGAGGTGCTCGACATGCCGATCGAGGAGGCGGTGGACTTCTTCGCTGCGATCCCGGCGATCGCCCGGCACATGCGGACGCTGGTGGATGTGGGCCTCGGCTACGTGCGACTCGGACAGCCCGCGCCGACTCTGTCCGGCGGAGAGGCCCAGCGGGTCAAGCTGTCCGCGGAGCTACAGAAGAGATCCACCGGGCGCACCGTCTACGTGCTCGACGAGCCGACGACCGGGCTGCACTTCGAGGACATCCGCAAGCTCCTGCTCGTACTCGGCAGGCTCGTGGACCAGGGCAACACGGTGCTGGTGATCGAACACAACCTGGACGTGATCAAGACCGCGGACTGGATCGTCGACATGGGTCCAGAGGGCGGCAGTCGTGGTGGCCTGGTCGTCGCAGAGGGAACTCCGGAGGCGGTCGCGGCGCACCCGGACAGCTACACCGGCCAGTTCCTCAAGCCGCTGCTCGACGGCCGCGAGGTTTCGACACCCAAGCCGCGCATGGCGAGGGAGGCGGCGATCGAGAACCCCGTCAACAAGCGAGGAGCCCGTACGCCGCGCAGGGTGGCCAAGCGTTAGGGACCGTAGAGAGGCCGACGGAGGATGACGGCCCTGGTGTCAGAATCGTCCGTACGGACGCCAATTGCGGTCGTCGCCGCCCGTCCGTGCCGCAGAATCGTCCGTACGGACGATATTGTTCCCGATCGAGGAGATCGACGTTGCAGGAGAATACTGGTCAGCCCGCGGTCGTGCCGACTCGGCGGACGGTGATCCGCGGGGCCGCCGCAACTGGTGTCGCGGTCCCGTTCCTCGCGGCGTGCAGCGCCGACGAGGAGGCCGCCCGCGGGGGGAGCGGCTCCGGCTCGCTCGCGAGCACCAGCGAGGTGCCGGTCGGGGAGGGAACGGTCCTCAAGGATGAGCAGATCGTGCTCACCCAGCCGACCGCGGGAGAGTTCAAGGCGTTTTCCGCGCTCTGTACACACCAGGGCTGCACGTTCACCTCAGTCTCGAAAGGCAGGATCAACTGTGCCTGTCATGGGAGCCAGTTCTCGATCGGGGACGGCAGCAACGTCAGGGGTCCGAGTGGTCAGCCCGCAGGCTCGGTCGCGGACCTCGAGGAGATTCCGGTCAAGGTGCAGGGTGACCAGATCGTCAAGGGCTGAGATCGGGCATGGCTGATCCGTCGACGTACCGCCCTTCCCCGGGGTCGATCCCGGCCCAGCCGGGGGTCTACCGCTTCCGCGACGAGCACCGCCGTGTGGTCTACGTCGGCAAGGCCAAGAATCTCCGCGCGCGAGTCTCGTCGTACTTCCAGGACCTCGCCAACCTGCACCCGCGCACCGCCTCGATGGTGACGAACGCAGCGTCGGTGGAGTGGACGGTGGTGAACACGGAGGTCGAGGCACTGCAGCTCGAGTACTCCTGGATCAAGGAGTTCGACCCGCGGTTCAACGTCAGGTACCGCGACGACAAGTCGTATCCTTGGCTCGCGGTCACGCTGAACGAGGAGTTCCCACGGGTCATGGTCGGCCGCGGGGCGAAGAAGAAGGGCGTGCGCTACTTCGGGCCGTACTCCCACGCCTGGGCGATCCGCGAGACCGTGGACCTGCTGTTGCGGGTGTTTCCGATGCGGTCGTGCTCCAACGGGGTGTTCAAGCGGTCCGCGCAGGTCGGCCGCCCGTGCCTGCTCGGTTACATCGGCAAGTGCGCCGCCCCCTGTGTCGGGCAGGTCTCGGTCGAGGAGCACCTCGAGATCGTCGCCGACTTCTGTGACTTCCTGGGTGGGCAGACCACCGCGTTCGTCAAGCGGCTCGAGAAACAGATGTACGCTGCCTCGGCCGACACCGACTTCGAACGCGCGGCCCGGTTGCGCGACGACATCGGTGCGCTGAACCGGGCGATGGAGAAGCAGGCGGTCGTGCTCGGTGACGGCACCGACGCCGATGTCATCGCACTCAGCGAGGATCCGCTGGAGGTCGCGGTGCAGATCTTCTACGTCCGCGGTGGCAGGATTCGTGGCCAGCGCGGCTGGGTGGCCGACAAGGTCGACGACGCCGACACCGGTCGCCTGATCGAGGGTTTCCTGCTTCAGCTGTACGACGGTGAGGTCGGCGACTCGATCCCGCGTGAGGTCCTCGTGCCCACGTTGCCCGAGGACGTGCAGGCGCTCGAACAGTGGCTCAACGAGCTGCGTGGTGCCCGGGTCTCGATCAAGGTGCCGCAGCGGGGCGACAAGAAGGCTCTGCAGGAGACCGTCGCACGCAACGCGTTGCAGGCACTCGGTCTCCACAAGACCAAGCGGGCCAGTGACCTGACCACGAGGAACCGTGCTCTCGAGGAGATCCAGCTGGCTCTCGGTCTCCCCTCGGCGCCGTTGCGCATCGAGTGCTATGACATCTCGAACCTCCAGGGCACCGAGGTGGTCGGCTCGATGGTCGTCTTCGAGGACGGTCTCGCGCGCAAGGGCGAGTACCGCCGCTTCGTCGTACGCGGGGTCGAGGGACAGAACGACGTCGCCTCGATGCACGAGGTGATCACTCGCCGTTTCAAGCGGCTTCTCGATGAGCGCGCCGAGGTCGCGCCCGAGTTTGGCGCCGGAATAGGCCGAGATGACCAGCCGCGACCTGACCCGGCCGAGGGACCGGACCCAGGGCCGGACCAAGGGGAGGGACCCATGCTGATCGATCCCGAGACCGGCCGGCCCAAGAAGTTCGCCTACGTCCCCGGTCTGGTCGTCGTCGACGGTGGTCCGCCGCAGGTCGCCGCGGCGCAACATGCGCTCGACGAGCTCGGCATCGACGGCGTCGCGATCTGCGGCCTCGCGAAACGTCTCGAAGAGGTGTGGCTTCCGGGACAGGAGGATCCGGTGATCATGCCGCGGACCAGTGAAGGGCTCTACCTCCTGCAACGGATCCGCGACGAGGCGCACCGCTTCGCGATCACCCACCACCGGTCGCGTCGCTCCAAGAGCATGGTGGAGAGTCTGCTCGACGACGTGCCGGGCCTCGGCGAGGTCCGCCGGAAGACCCTGCTGCGACATTTCGGGTCCCTCAAACGCCTGCGGGCTGCCACAGTGGAGGAGATCGGTTCGGTCCCCGGCATCGGTCCGAAGACCGCAGCAGCGATCGTGACGGCACTCACCGAGCAGTCGAGGGGGCCGAGGACCGTGAGCGTCAACACCGCCACCGGAGAGATCGAGGAATGACGACATGACTGGACAGGCCGACGGGCAGACACCGCCGCGAGGTGATCTTGTGGTCGTCACCGGGATGACCGGTGCCGGCCGCAGCACCGCGGCCAAGGAGCTGGAGGACCTTGGCTTCTTCGTCGTCGACAACCTGCCGCCGCAGCTCGTTCCCGACGTCGTGCGCCTGGTCGACGAGTCCCAGGGTGTGCTGCAGCCGGTCGGCGTCGTCGTCGACGTCCGGTCCGGCTCGTTCTTCGCCTCGCTCCAGGAGGTGATGGCCCAGGGCAAGACCGGCCGACGCACCACACTGCTGTTCCTCGAGGCCAACGACGACGTGCTGGTGCGCCGGCAGGAGGCGGCCCGCCGCCCGCACCCGTTGCAGGAGGGCGGCCGACTGCTCGACGGCCTCATCCGGGAGCGGGTAGTGCTCGCCTCGCTGCGCGGTGACGCCGATGTCGTCATCGACACCTCGAACCTCAACGTGCACCAGCTCACCGACAAGGTGGCCGACGCGTTCGGCACCGAGCACACCACCGCGTTGAAGGCCACGGTGGTCAGCTTCGGCTTCAAGTACGGCATCCCGGTCGACGCCGATCTGGTCGCCGACATGCGGTTCCTTCCCAACCCGTACTGGGTCCCCTCGCTGCGGCACCTGTCCGGACGGGACACCGAGGTCGCCGACTACGTCAAGGACCGACCGGAGGCCAAGGAGTTCACCGAGCGTTACGTTGCGCTCATCGATACCGTCGCTGAGGGCTATGCCCGTGAGGGCAAGCGCTTCATGACCGTCGCGATCGGGTGCACCGGAGGTCGCCACCGCAGTGTCGCGATGACCGAGGAGATCGCGCGGCAGCTGCGCGAGATAGGACTGGACGCCCGGCCGATGCACCGGGACCTCGGTCGTGAGTGAGCGCACTCGGCGCGACCTCAAGGTCGTCGCGCTCGGTGGAGGGCACGGGCTCTCGGCCTCTCTTGCAGCGCTGCGTCACGTCGTCTCCGACCTGACCGCAGTCGTGACCGTGGCCGACAACGGCGGCTCGTCCGGCAGGCTCCGACGTGAGTTCGGCGTTCTTCCCCCCGGCGACCTGCGTCAAGCGCTGGCCGCGCTGTGCGGCGACGACGACTGGGGGCGTACCTGGGCGAAGGTGCTCCAGCACCGCTTCGTCAGCAGGGGCGAGATGGACGAGCACGCGGTCGGGAATCTGTTGATCGTGGCCCTGTGGGAGCTCCTCGGCGAGCACGTCGACGGACTGGACTGGGTGGGACGCCTCCTGGGCGCCGAGGGCAGGGTCCTTCCCATGGCGATCACCCCCATCGACATAACGGCGTCCGTGCGCGGCGTCGATCCCGGCGCTCCCGACGCACTCACCTCGGTCCGTGGACAGGTTGAGATCGCCTCCACGGCCGGCCAGGTCGTCTCGGTCGCGCTCGAGCCGGACAACCCTCCGGCCTGCCACGAGGCGGTCTCCGCGGTGGACACCGCGGACTGGATCGTACTGGGGCCGGGATCCTGGTTCACCAGTGTTCTTCCGCACCTGCTCGTTCCCGAGCTTCTGCGTGCCGTTGTGAGCTCGTCCGCGCGCAGGGTAGTCACGCTGAACCTCGCCCCGCAGGTGGGGGAGACGGAGGGGTTCGCGCCGGAGACACACCTGGAGGTGCTCGCCAGCCATGCGCCCGCGCTCCAGCTCGACGTCGTCCTCGCCGACGAGGGTACGGTCCGTGACCGGAAGCTCCTGAGGAAGGTCGCTGCCTCTTTCGGGGCGGATCTGGTCGTCGCCGACGTGGCCCTGGGTGACGGCTCCCCCCGGCACGACCCGGTGAAACTGGCAGGTGCTTATGCGGATCTTCTGGGCAAGGCATAAGGTAGCGCAGTCGCGTGCAGAGTGGGCCGCAGACATTGCACGGGGCCGTTACTACGAGCAGTCGACACATGTCAGGATCGGATGCATGGCTATGACGGCACAGGTCAAGGCAGAGCTGGCCAGCACCACAGTGACCAAAGCCTGTTGTCGCAAGTCCGAGGTGTCCTCGATGCTCCGCTTCGCAGGCGGACTGCACATCGTCAGCGGGCGCATCGTGGTCGAGGCGGAGCTCGATACCGGGGCTGCGGCCCGTCGGCTGCGCAAGGACATCGCCGAGGTCTACGGGCACCCCTCCGACGTCGTGATGGTCTCCGGCAAAGGGATCAGAAGAGGCAGCAGGTACGTCGTCCGCGTGGTCCGCGACGGTGAGGCGCTGGCCCGCCAGACGGGGCTGATCGACGGACGCGGGCGACCCGTCCGAGGCCTCCCGCCGCAGGTCGTCTCCGGTGCGGGGTGTGACTCGGTGGCGGCCTGGCGCGGCGCGTTCCTTGCCCACGGATCACTCACCGAGCCGGGCCGCTCGTCTGCCCTGGAAGTGACCTGTCCCGGGCCCGAGGCCGCGCTCGCGCTGGTGGGGGCAGCGCGCCGGCTGGGCATTCCCGCGAAGGCGCGTGAGGTCCGTGGTGTGGACCGGGTCGTGATCAGGGACGGCGACGCGATCGGCACCCTGTTGACCCGGCTCGGGGCTCATGAGTCGTTGATGGCCTGGGAGGAGCGCCGGATGCGTCGAGAGGTGCGGGCCACCGCGAACCGGCTCGCCAACTTCGACGATGCGAACCTTCGACGGTCCGCCCGTGCAGCGGTGGCGGCGGGTGCCCGGGTCGAACGCGCCCTACAGATCCTGGCCGACGAGGTTCCCGACCACCTCAAGCTCGCCGGTGACCTGCGGCTCCAGCACAAGCAGGCCTCCCTCGAAGAGCTCGGGCAGCTGCACGACCCGGTGCTCACCAAGGACGCCATCGCCGGCCGGATCCGCAGGTTGTTGGCCATGGCGGACAAGCGGGCGCAGGAGCTCGGCATTCCAGACACCGAGGCGAGTCTGACTGCGGACAGGCTCGTCGAGCCCCAGTAGAGCCGGTTACCGGTACGTAGCACGGACGAGCCGATCGACACCGCCTGGTCAGGCGGTAGGGTCTGGACCGAGGTCGCTTCGCGGCCACCTGTTCCGTGTGACCGCTATCTGGGAGATCCTTTCGTGACTGTTCGTGTGGGCATCAACGGCTTCGGCCGCATCGGCCGCAACTTCTACCGCGCCGTGCGCGCGTCGGGGGCGGACATCGAGATCGTCGGTGTCAACGACCTGACCGACAACCAGTCCCTTGCTCATCTGCTCAAATACGACTCGATCCTGGGCCGCCTCGACGCGGACGTGTCGTCGACCGAGTCCGACATCACCGTGGGCGGCGCCACGTTCAAGGCATGTGCCGAGAGAGATCCCGCGAAGTTGTCGTGGGGTGAGATCGGTGCCGACGTCGTGGTCGAGTCCACCGGATTCTTCACCGACGCCACCAAGGCCAGGGCCCATATCGACGCGGGCGCGAAGAAGGTGGTCATCTCGGCGCCGGCCAAGAACGAGGACATCACCGTGGTGATGGGCGTCAACCACGCCGATTACGATCCAGCGTCGCACGCGATCATCTCCAACGCGTCGTGCACCACCAACTGTCTGGCGCCGATGGCCAAGGTGCTCCACGACGAGTTCGGGATCGTCAAGGGACTGATGACCACCGTGCACGCCTACACCGCGGACCAGAACCTGCAGGACAACATCCACAAGGATCCACGCCGTGCCCGGGCCGCCGCCATCAACGTGGTGCCGACCTCCACCGGCGCGGCGAAGGCGATCGGGCTCGTGCTGCCGGAGATGAAGGGCAGGCTCGACGGCTACGCACTGCGGGTTCCCGTTCCGACCGGTTCCGCGACGGACCTGACCGTCGAGGTCGGCAAGGAGACCTCTGTCGAGGAGGTCAACGCGGCGTTCCGGGCAGCCGCCGCGGAGGGACCGCTGAAGGGCTTCCTGCACTACACCGAGGACCCGATCGTCTCCTCCGACATCGTCACCGACCCGCACTCCTGCATCTTCGACTCCGGACTCACCAAGGTCATCGGAAACCAGGTGAAGATCGTCGGCTGGTACGACAACGAGTGGGGCTACTCCAACCGGTTGGCGGACCTGATCGTCCATGTCGGCTCGTCGCTTTAAACCCGATGCGCACCGTCGACGACTTCGGGGACCTTCGCGGAAAGCGGGTCCTTGTCCGCTCGGACCTGAACGTCCCGCTGGAGGCGGGACACATCACCGACGACGGGCGGATCCGGGCGAGTGTCCCGACTGTCGTACGTCTCGCCGACGCCGGCGCCCGGGTCGTGGTGACCGCGCACCTCGGTCGGCCTCAGGGCGAGCCTGACCCGCAGTACTCCCTCGCGCCGGTGGCCGAGAGGCTCGGCGAGCTGCTCGGCCGCAAGGTCGCGTTCGCCACGGACACGGTGGGCGAGAGCGCCGGGTCCACGGTCCGGTCGCTCCAGGACGGTGACGTAGCCGTGCTGGAGAATGTCCGCTTCAACGAGGGTGAGACCAGCAAGGACGACTCCGTCCGAGGAGCTTTTGCCGATCAGCTGGCCGCACTCGCAGACGTGTTCGTCAGCGACGGCTTCGGCGTTGTCCACCGCAAGCAGGCCTCGGTGTACGACGTCGCGCAGCGGCTGCCGCACGCCATGGGCGGGCTCGTGGCGGCAGAGGTCGAGGTGCTGCGTCGGCTCACCGAGGAGCCGGACCGGCCCTTCGCGGTCGTGCTCGGCGGCTCGAAGGTGTCCGACAAGCTCGGTGTCATCGACAACCTGATGACCAAGGCCGACCGGTTGTTGATCGGCGGCGGCATGGTCTTCACCTTCCTCAAGGCGCAGGGACACGAGGTCGGCAAGAGCCTGCTCGAGGAGGACCAGCTCGACATCTGCCGGAAGTACCTGCGCCGGGGCGAGAAGTCCGGGGTGCGGATCGTGCTGCCCACCGACATCGTCGTGGCCGCGGAGTTCCCTCGCCCGGGTACGTCGGCGCAGGCGTCCGTCGTACCCGCCGACCAGATCCCGGCCGACATGATCGGCCTCGACATCGGCCCCGACTCGGGCGAGGCGTTCGCCGCCGCGCTCGTGGACGCCAGAACGGTCTTCTGGAACGGGCCGATGGGCGTGTTCGAGTTTGAACAATTCGCCGGTGGCACCGAGGCGGTCGCCGAGGCACTGACCGGGATCGACGGTCTCTCCGTCGTCGGCGGCGGTGACTCTGCCGCCGCGGTGCGCAAGCTCGGTTTCGACGAGGCGGCTTTCGGCCACATCTCCACCGGAGGCGGAGCGAGTCTGGAGTACCTCGAGGGAAAGAACCTGCCCGGCCTCGACGTGCTCGAGAGCTGAACCCGGGCGCCGCCACGGCGCCTGGCCGACAACTGATGTCTCACTGGCCCCACAGAAAGCGAAGGATGTGGCAGCTCACCCGCGCGTGCCGTTGATGGCAGGCAACTGGAAGATGAACCTCAACCACCAGGAGGCGGTGGTGCTGGTCCAGAAGCTCGCCTGGACACTGTCGGACAAGAAGCATGACTACGAGTCCACCGAGGTCGTCGTCGTCCCGCCGTACACCGACCTCCGCAGCGTACAAACGCTCGTGGACGGTGACCGTCTCAAGGTGAAGTACGGTGCCCAGGACGTCTCCGAGCATGACGATGGGGCTTACACCGGTGAGATCTCCGCGGCCATGTTGGCCAAGCTGGGCTGCTCCTACGTCGTCGTCGGCCACTCCGAGCGTCGTGAGCACCACCAGGAGAGCGACGAGCTGGTCAACGCGAAGGCCAAGCAGGCCATCGCCGCCGCGATGACCCCGATCGTGTGTGTGGGAGAGGGTCTGGAGGTCCGCAAGGAAGGTCGCCACGTCGAGCATACGCTCGCGCAGGTCGACGGCTCGCTGGCTGGCCTGAGTGGCGCCCAGGTCGCCGGGCTCGTGGTCGCCTACGAGCCCGTGTGGGCCATCGGGACCGGCGAGGTCGCCACTCCCGACGACGCGCAGGAGGTCTGCTACGCAATCCGTACCCGCATCGCGGAGGTCTTCTCGGGCGAGGCGGCGGCCGCGGTCCGCCTCCTGTATGGCGGCTCGGTGAAGGCCGGAAACGTCGCCGGGATCATGGGAAAGGCCGACGTCGACGGATGCCTGGTCGGGGGCGCCAGCCTCCAGGCTGACGAGTTCGGTGGGATCTGCCGACATTACGAGATGCCTGTGCTGTGATCGAGCACTCGTGAGTTAGGATCTCCCACCGTGGCTACCACCTTCACCGTCCTGCTTATGATCACCAGCTTGCTGTTGATCGTGCTCGTCCTGCTACACAAGGGGCGTGGTGGCGGACTTTCCGACATGTTCGGCGGTGGAGTCTCGAGCGGGCTCGGCGGCTCATCGGTAGCCGAGCGCAACCTGGACCGCATCACCGT